>CAZZIE010000106.1:0-3206 GCA_964654185.1 uncultured Spirochaetaceae bacterium
CTGGATACCACCGCCGATGGCAGGATAACCGGAATCGAGATACTCTCCGCATCGCGCAAGATGAACGTTGAGACACTTCTATCGTACACGCTGGATCTGGACCCGGGTACGGTGCATACGGGCGCTTGACGGCTGCCATTGGTCCATCCGTCACGCCCCCCATGACGCTTTGGACCATACAATCGGAAGCGGCCTGGACTGAGCTGCAGAAGACCGGCGTTCTCCGAGCCACTCGCGGTCATGCGTGGGAGCCCTCCTTCTTGCCCGCCTATGAGTGGATGACCGGGCAGATGTGCTCCCGGCTTGGTCCGCCCCCTGAGCCGGACTGCCTGCCTATCTGGGCGTGGTATCAGATGGACGGAGAGCGGAAGAAGCCCGACCTCCGGCAACGCGGCCATGTGGAACCGGGAGAGACAGGCGTTCGCCTGGAGCTCCACTATCCGAGCGACCGCGCTGTGCTCTCGGACTTCTGCCTCTGGCACCACGTCCTGAACTACTGGTACCTCCCAGGCTCCGAACAGGAGGGACTCGCCTTTGAGCAGGAGCTCGCCGATCACTCAGCCGTCGTGGCCAGTTGGGACCGGATCTTCGAGCTCGACTGGGCCGAGCCCGACGTTTCCGTGCCCAGAGCAGAGAAGTCGATACAGGCAACGCTCTGGGAAATCAACCTGCAGCAGGTTCGCCATGTTCAGGTGTTTACCGGTCGCTGAACGGTGGTCCGCAGCGCCCATTGTCATGCAATCGTTGAAGCAACGCGCCGACGGTAGTAGTATCTACGTGTAGCAGGCAAAGGATGCGAACATGAGCAAGCAGCACGCGACCGCAGAAGTGAAACCGTCCAACGACCGTCACAACGACATTTCCGAGGAAGAGCGCAGCGCAATCACTGATTCGCTGACGTCGGTCTTGGACATTGCCGGCGAGATCCCGGCCAAGAATTTGTCCACGCGACAATCTCGCAAGGCAGTGGAGTACTACTACGATATTGCCAGGCTGCGAAACGCCAAGGCCACAGTTAACCAACAGTCAGCACTGACGCGCGTGTTGCTTCAGGCGCTTTCAAACGTCAACACACAGAGCCTCATTCACTTGAAACAAAGTCAGTCCGATACAGCAAAATCAATCGCGCGGCTAAGGGATGCACTCTCGTCGAACGAAGAGGTCTGCAAAGCGCTTCGTCAATCCATTCAGAACAATCTTATTCTGACAAAGCTGTTGTCGAACTTAAACAGTTCAGCGTTCGCCAAGACTGATACATGGAGTAGAATTCTTAACCGTGCCTGGAGACACGAGAATCGGAGTTGATTCATGGCTTCACGAAACACCAGATCAGACTCGAGCTCCGGCGAAGGGTACCAGTCGCACTCTTCCGGACAGCAAGACGAACCCCAACTCTCGGAGATTGCTGACGAAGTTGAGCAGGTAAGCAAAGAGCAGAAAGAACTCAGAGATCAAATTGTCCAAAGCCAAAGCCTCACCATTAGTCCCACACTTCCACCAGAATACCTGGAGGCGTACGAAAAGCTATGTCCCGGTGCAGGACGCAAGGTCCTGCTGTCGTCTCATGAATTGGCCGAACGGGAACAGGAAGTCGAACTGGAGCTGCGCAAACGAGAACAGACTCAAAGGGAAAGTGAATCACAGCAGCGCTCAAAGCGAGCTGACCGCGGCCAGCTCTATGCTTTCTTGCTGGCTGGTCTTGCCGTCGTGGGAGGAATCGTTCTTCTGGCCATGGGACGAGATGCGGGTGGTCTTGGGGCAATCATCACGCCGGTTGTCGGTCTCGTGGCGGTCTTCATCGTGAACAGGGCTTTTCCCGGGAACCGGTTGAATGCAGGTGGTGAAGTACCAAACGAGGTTCTCGACAAACTGGTACAGAAGCTCACCAACAACGAATAGAGGCCAAAGAGTTTCCGTCCAGCGCCGCGGGCCGGAAGCGTCTGTGCCGATGCCAGGGCCCTAGGCATCGACCTACCACATCATCCCCAGCATCCAGAGGGGAACCACGCCAGGGGAAGGGGTGTCGATCCTGTCCCGGACTGCCCAGTCGGCGTTTTTGCGCCCCTTACGTGGCCCACCAACTTCTATGGTCAGAGAGTTGTCCACAATGAAGTCGCCCCGGCGCTCGTCCGACTCCGCGTGAATCGTGCGGCCGGCGGATTCGCACGCGCAGGCTACATAGGCTTCCCGGCTGTTTCCTTCCATGCCGGAGAGTGCGTGGTAGAGCGACGGGTCGGAAAGGAACATCTTGGCGCCAATGGACATTGCCGCGTGGTCACTGCGTTTCCTGATGATCCTGAGCAGGCCGGTCTGTTCCATGGCATGGAGGAGCGTGTACAGCTTCTCCTTTCCAACGTTCCACTCGCGGCACAGAGAGTTCACCTGTACCGTGGGAACTGGAGCAGTGGCGAGATACCCTAGCACCGCGTTCATGAGACGGTAGTGGTTCGTCCCAAGCGGTGAGACGATGTAGGGGATGTCTCCCTCCAGCGTCTTCTGCACGGTCTGAAGCATTCGCTGTGAATACGTGGTCCCGTCGTTCAAGCCCACCGGTCGTACGCCTTCCCGCAGGTATGTTTCGAAGTAGCCCAACACATTGACGCGAGATGCGAGGGCAGCTCCAGTATCTATCGCGTCGTCGGTGAAGGGGTCGATCGGGTCCAGCTGTTCACCGGTGACCAGCTCGAGATACTCCCGGAACGAAAGGTATGGAACCGCGATCGCCAGGAATCGCCGTGACAGGTCGCCCAGGCCACGGCTCATCAGGATTGAGCTCGATCCGGACAGCCAGATCGTCTTGCCCGGATAGGCGTCGTAGAGCGCCTTCGCATGGATGCTCCAATCCGGCGCGTGGTGAATTTCGTCAAGGAAGACGTGATCAGCGCCACGACCGAAGGCGCGAGTCACCCACTCGTACACGGAGTACGACGCCAGGAGCGGGTGATCCATGCTCCAGTAAAAACCGCCCATTCGACGAAGTGCCCGAAGCATGAACTGGGTCTTCCCGACACCGCGGGGGCCGTGCAGCAGTACGGCTCTCGGAACGGAGTCAGGGCTGCACTCCCATGACGGTGACCACGTCCTGACAGGTCTGGAAAGCGTCGCAAGAAGGCGCTGCTGAACGGTCGCAAGCTCATCTGCAACAGCGTCGATTCGATCCATACACTGGTTCTACTGTAGAACCGATTGAATTGCAAGTGGTTCTG
>CAZZIE010000106.1:3306-6196 GCA_964654185.1 uncultured Spirochaetaceae bacterium
GGCCATGCGCCTTGAGATCGTTGAGAAGCTCTTCGTAGCTGAGCGTGGATTCGTTCTCTCGCTCTTCGAACGCAGCCAAGTCCTCTTGATCCTCAGCAAGGGCTTCGCGCACTGCCTGGTTCACGATCTCAGAGACGGAACGATGAGATTGTGCCGCTTTCATGCGCAACGCCGTGTGGAGTTGCGGTTCGAAATAGATTGTTGATCGCGTCGACGTTTCACTCACCGATGTTCACCTCGTATGTGACATACATAGCGCTTTGAGGTCATAACGTCAAAGCAACAAAGCGACGAGGTCCACAACGTCAGAGAAGCGTGCGTTGCCTCCTCCAGCCGTGTATCTGTTATATTTGAAGTACCAACGAGACTGCGCATGTGGGTCCCTTCGAGGAGGACTCACCAATGAGTGGAGCCATGGAACTGACGGAAGATACGCTGAAGACAATCGGCAGCTACGTCAAAGGGAATCTGGCCGAGTGGATGCGCGAAGTGACGGCGGCCCCCATGACCGATCCGCAGCTTCTCGAGCGCATGGTGCGAGTCGAGGAGGCCCTCGAGCGCCAACACTCCGAGTTTGTGTCGCGCTTCGAGCAGATTGATAAACGTTTCGAGGAACAGCGCCAAACATTCAACGCGCGCTTCGAGCAGGTCGACAAGCGCTTCGAAGAGATGCGGCAAGATTTCAACGCGCGCTTCGAACAGGTCGACAAGCGCTTCGAGCAGGTAGATAAGCGGTTTGAGGATCTCTCGAAAAACCAGACCCGGCAAACCGCCATCTTCTCCACTCTCCTCGGCCTTGTAATGGTGCTCATTGCCTACGGTACCTTCCTCGGCTAGCAGCGGGAGCTTGCAGTGTCAAAGACCGAACAACGCGTTTCCGTCATTGAAAACGACCTCAAGGAGATCGCCCACGTTCAACGCCGCAATGAGATCTTCCTCGAGCGATTCTCCCATGAGGTGAAGGAGTTCAAGGAAGAAATGGGCGACTTCAAGGAAGAGATGACCGACTTTAAGGAAGAGATGCGTCAGGACCGCCGCGAGATGAACCGCAAGTGGGGTGAGTTGGCCAACAAGATGGGTACGCTGGTGGAAGATGTGATCTATCCCGGCTTCCCCGGCATCCTGCGCCGTTACTTTGACACCGAAGCCGACACCCTCATGCGCGGCGTGCGGCGTCGCCACCCCCAGGACCCGAGCCGCCGGCGGGAGTTCGACATTATTGCCGTAGACTCAACACGGCTGTTTCTCAATGAAACGAAGGCTTCTTCTCGGATGAACTACGCACAGGACTTCGTGGCAACCTACCGGGAGGTCCTCGAGTACTTTCCGGAGTACGCCGACCGCGAACTGGTGCCCTTCTTCAGCGCGCTGACCATTTCCGACGACGTTGCCGCCTATCTGACCGCGCACGGCTGCTACGCCCTCACCCTCGGCGACGAGCATCTGGTAATCATCAACTTCGACCAGATCGACGAACGCTCCGGGCACGGCGAGTAGCCCCGACCCGTTGACGCCGCCCCCTCCGCGGCGTACCTTGCCCCTGCCATGGCTGACAAAACACTTCCCTTCACCAGAGACAGTTTGGAGCGCGCTTTTGCCGGCGATCTCCCGACCCCCTTCCACCTCTACGACGAGCAGGCAATCCGGGAGAATGCCCGGTGGCTGAACCGCGCCTTCGACTGGGTGCCGGATACCGACGGTCGGCCCGGCGGCTTCAAGAACTTTTTTGCCGTCAAGGCGCTTCCCAACCCGTACATCCTGGAGGTTGTCCGCCAGGAGGGCATGGGCTTTGACTGCAGCTCCTATGCGGAGCTCGAGCTGGTGCAGCGTCTGGGAGTCCGGCGGGAGGAGATCATGTTCACCTCCAACGACACGCCGGCCTACGAGTACCGAAAGGCTGCAGGGCTCGGCGCCGTCATTAACCTGGACGATATCAGCCACATTCCCTACCTGGCGGAGCATGTCGGCATGCCGGAGCTGATTTCCATGCGCTACAATCCCGGCAGCCTGAAGAAGGGGAACGTGATAATCGGCAATCCGGAGGAGGCCAAGTACGGCTTCACCCGGGAGCAGATTCTCGAAGGTTATCGGCATGCCCGGGATCTCGGGGCTACGCGCTTTGCCCTGCACACCATGGTGGCCTCCAACGAGCTGGATCCCGACTACTTCGTGGAGACGGCCTCACTCATCTTCGACCTGGCAGTCGAGATCAAGGAGACCCTTGGGATCCGCGTGGAGTTCGTGAATCTGGGCGGTGGCATCGGCATTCCATACAAGCCGGAGGACACGGCGGTCGACTACGACTACGTGTCGCGGGGTATCCGTGAGCTCTACGAACAGAAGATCAAGCCTGCGGGCCTCGATCCCCTGCGCATTGTGATGGAAAACGGCCGTTGCATTACCGGCCCTTACGGCTACCTGGTCTCCCGGGTGCAGCACATTAAGGACACCTACAAGCAGTACGTCGGCCTGGACGCCACCATGGCCAACCTCATGCGCCCCGGCATGTACGGCGCCTACCACCACATTACCGTCCTGGACAAGGAAGGCGCACCACGCGACCACACCTACGACGTCACCGGCAGCCTCTGCGAGAACAACGACAAGTTCGCCATTGACCGCCAACTCCCGCAAATCGAAATAGACGATGTCTTGGTCATCCACGAGACGGGCGCTCACGGCCACTCCATGGGCTTCAACTACAACGGGAAGCTGCGAAGCGCCGAGTACCTGCTGCGCCCCAACGGCCAGGTCACCATGATCCGCCGCGCCGAAACCGTGGAGGACCTCTTCGCCACCCTGGACTTCGACGCGTTCGAACGGGAGCGAGGGAAGCTGTGCCAGGAAGCCGAACCAGAGGGTTCGCGGAGCCGGTAGGCAGGCGGTGACG
>CAZZIE010000106.1:6296-14782 GCA_964654185.1 uncultured Spirochaetaceae bacterium
GGTTCAGCCGCACGGAAACGCCAGATTGGCGGCTTGACGTTTGGTCTCGTGCAGTTGAAGCTCACTGGAGGAGGTGCTCATGCAGAAGCTCACTCTTGTCTACTGGAAAGGCGAAAAGTACTGGCTCGGCAAACTGGCCGAGCATCCCGAGATAATGACTCAGGGAACAACGCTGGAGGAGCTTCGCGAGAACATTGCAGATGCCTATCGGCTCATGGTTCTCGAGGACGTGCCTGAGGGCTACGAAGTCGAAGAAATCTCGGTGTGAAGCGCGCACAGTTCATCAGGGAGTTGACAGCGGAAGGCTGTACCTTAGTTCGGCACGGCAAGAAACACGACATCTACCGCAATCCTCGCACCGGTCAACAACAACCTGTTCCACGACACAAAGAACTCGACAACACGATTGTGGCGCATATCAGGAAGTACCTCGGACTGTAAGGCGTCGCCAACGACACCATGATTGATCGCCAGGCAATTGTCCCACCCTATCGTCGGCCACACCCGCTCCGTGCCAATGACAAGCCACCCGCCGCCCGTACTCATCTTCCCAGGTCATCTGTCTGTATGAATTGGACGAAATAGCACCGTTCCTCTATACTGCCTCAAACGTGCGATATGTTCTGGTGTGAGGCATGACGACAATCACGGTTGCTATTCCCCTTGCTGTATCGGCCGGCCTCAGTGCCGTCCTCATACCGCTGATCCTTCGGCTATCTCACACCAGAGGGTGGTACGACCACTACGATGATCGCAAGGTTCACGACGGAGACATTCCTCGCCTTGCCGGTGTGGGTATCTTTGTGGCCGCCGTTGCCGGGTTCTTCGTGGGGCTGCTGTTCGCATCCGGTGGCTCTCTGGAGACCGGCGCGAACCCGGCCATGATTGGTGTTCTGGCGGGGCTGACTCTGGTACACCTGACCGGCGTGGTGGATGATTTTCGCAACGTCCGCGCCTGGCAGAAGGTGCTCTTTCAGGTGGCCGCGGCGGTGCTGGTCATGCTCGGGGGCACCATGATCCGGAGCGTGGGCCTGCCCTGGATGAGCGCTGAGCTCCCTCTGGGATGGATCGGCGTTCCCATCACCATCCTCTGGCTCATGGGCGTTTCCAACGCCGTGAACCTCATGGACGGTATCGACGGTCTGGCCGGCGGGCTTTCCCTTGTTGCGGCAGTAGGCTTCGGCGCCGCTCACGCTGCAGCGGGCAACTGGGTTGGCGTCATTGCTGCAGTGGCGCTCGCCGGCGCGTTGTTGGGGTTTCTCTTCTTCAACTTTCCGCCGGCGCGGATCTTCATGGGCGACGGCGGCAGCCTCTTTCTGGGCTTCGCCCTGGCGGCGCTTCCCTTTCTGGGTCCGGCCGGACGCGTCCACTCCGGCATGTTCATTGTGGCCATTACCATTCTCTTCGTGCCGATTCTGGACGTCTTCGCTGCCATCCTTCGGCGCATCCGCCATCGGCGCCCCATCCACCACCCGGACCGAGAGCACGTCCACCACAAGCTCATGGATCTGGGCCTCAAGTCCTGGCAGATCGATGTAATCGTGTACCTTGCCGGTGCCGGGTTGGCCGTGGCGGCCGTTTCCGCCTACACGCTGGAGGACTGGCGGGGCTGGGTGACCATTCTCGGTGTCTGGATCGTCGGTGTAGCCGCCTTTGCAGCGCTGCACTACGTCCGCCGCGCCCAGAAGCGTCGGCAGGCGGACCCGCAGACCCAATCCTAGTCCTCGGGCTTACTCCCGGGGCCCAATGCCGAAGGCGTAGCGGACCTCCAGGGAGAGCTCCCACAGAAAGCGGTCGGTATTCGTCGGCCGGAAGATCTTCGACTCCTCCGGCGCTCCCGGAACCTCCTGAAGCGCCAGCTCGTTCCACACCCCACCTACCTGGGCTGCGCCCTGCAGCCGGAATCCCCCAAACCATCGCGAAATCTCAGAGCTCACCACCAGGCGGTGCTCCAGGGGCGACTCATCAAAGAGCTTCGTGCCCTGGCCCTGGTGCCAGTCCAGCTCATGCCACGGATTGGCCGGTGACTTGCTCCCGCTGACGACATATTCCGCCGCAGCGCCGTAATCGAAGCCGTAGGCGCTGTCCGCGTACGTCGCCTGGAGGGCCACGTTGTTCTCTCCGTACTTGTACCCGATGTAGTTGTCCTCCGGAAGGATGGGCTTCACCGTCCCGTCACGGAGGGTATACTCCGTCACCGGATAGTACGTGTAGGAGTATGGGTATCGGTTGAAATCGGTCTCACTCGCATAGGTGGGCTCGAAGGTGTACTTGCTCGCGCCTGCCTGATAGAGGCCGAAGGTGCCGATCCGCGTATCGAGTGTGCCGCCCAGGGACCAGGCGAACTTGGCGGGGTTGTTCCAGTCGCCCGGCGCCAGCCAGTCGATCCCCATCTCATTCCAGTCGTCGATCAGGAACTGTCCGTAGGCGTACCAGCCCTCTCCGAAGTACTCGCCGAAGAATCCGAGCATGGAGTTCTCATTTGCCACCTGGGTCCAGGGCTTGCCGGCGGTTGAATTGACCAATTGGGTGAAGTACATGGGGAGCGGGCTCAGGAAGTACTCCGGGTAGAAGATGGTGTTCAGATAGACCACGGACTCCTGAATCCCCAGCCGTAGATTGCCGAGTTGCAGCCCGTACGCCTTGTAGTTGGCACCGCGGTCGAGTGGTTCGGAAACGTAATCGTCGATCGGCTCCCCCGCGCTGTCCCGCACCGGGACCTCCTGCCGGTAGAGGCTCGATTGCCGGTTCAGCTCGATCCATCTGGTGTCGTAGAAGAAGAACCCGTTGTCGTAACGGAGATCCATTACCGTCGTGGAAGGTGCCGCAGAGGAAATGAAGACCGAGTAGGGGCTCTCCACCTCGTCTCGGTGTATGAGGCGGCCCGCCGTTGCTGTGAGACTACCGGGGCTCCAAACCACTCGTCCGTCCCGGAGATCGAAGTAGCGCCCCCGCATGTGCTGCTCGCTCGGGGTGTACTTCTTGTCGTTCACCAGTAGGAAGTCGAAGCCCGCCATGAAGTCCGGGCCCACGAAGGCCATTCCCAGACCTTCCTGATCGTAGGCAATGGTCTCGTTCACAACGCCGCCGACGGTCGCCCAGGCGTTGAGAGGACGTCCGGTATTCTCCGCGTAATCGCCGTAGTCTTCCGTGGTTTCGGGACCTGCGAATACGGGCATCCCGACGGCGAAAAGCAAGATGACGGCGCCCACGACGCGCCGCTGAATATGACTCATGCTACAATGCTCCTCTATGGCTGCTACCGTATACCTATCACCGCAACGACGGCGAATCAATATGGAGCGCGCAACATTCCGGGGTGCCGGCGTGCTCCTGGTGCTGCTGCTTGTCTCTCTGGAGGCGCCGGCGCAGGGTTTTGAGACAGGGGCGGCGACCGCGGAGGTGGACCGGCTCTACCGCCATGTCGGGTGGGTCGCGCCTTCGGTGTCCGCGCCCGGAAGCGCCCGAGAGTTGGTCGGCGATATCGAACGTCTGCTCCGGGCGGATCTTCCGCCGGGCCTAAGGGCCCGGGCCGCGGAGCTCCTAGATGAGTTGACGGGTTCGCAGGCGCATGAACCCGCCTCGGGGGGTTCAGGTGCTGCGGGCGCGCGTGCGCCGGAGCCGGGAGGCCGGGCGCCGGGGCCGGGCGCGCGTCCGTCCGGGCCGGTTGAGATCTCCGCGCACGTCCTGCTGCAGCCGGAGTACTATCTCGATCTGCCGAGGGACTCCTTCGGCTCTCAGGTGCGCGTTGAGAGTCCCGCCGCCGAGCTTGCCCTGGGACTGGGTCGCAGGACCGGGGAGTACATCTACGTGGAAGGCGTCGCGCAACGGGAGTGGAAGATCGACTCGTCGATCAACATTCCTACGCCGGTGGAGGGCAACCCGCTTCCCTTCGAGAACAATCTGGTCCGGGAGGGCTATCTGTTCGCGCCCATCGGATCGCTGGATGTTGCCTTTGGCAGGCAGGACCTCTTCCTCGGGCCCGACCGGGAGGACTCCCTGTACGTCTCCAATCGCGTTCCGTTTTTGGACGCTCTCCGGGCGACCCTGCGTCTCGGCCCGCTCAAGATGACCTCGATTACGAGCACTCTCGAGAACGGTCGCGCGGAGCCGGACGTCACCATTCCGCCGAACGACGGAACGTCGGTCTACGGCTTCGGCATCTCCACGATCCTCTACAACGTTCACTACTTCGAGTACACCTGGCGCCGGGTGCGGCTGGGCCTGGGCTCCCAGGTTGTCATTGCCAGACCGCTCAACAACTTCCATCTGGGCGACTTCTTCCCGGTCTTCTCCTGGCACAACGCCGACATCACCCCCAACAACATGAGCCTGGTTGGAGATGTGTCGGTGGCGCCCCTGCGGGGTGTCGAGCTCTTCTTCCAGTACGGCTACGACGACATCAGCGGGGAAACCTTCGGCTTCGGCGACAGCGCCATTCCCACCATAGATGCCTACATTGGCGGTGTGCGCTTTGATCATCGGCTGGGCGCCGAGCAGGCGCCACGAGCCGGCAGCAGTACCCGGGCCGGCGGGAAAATCAGCGGGCCAGGCCCGCCGGCGCAAGCGGACCGCACCCGTCCTGTTACCCTGGGAGGCTCACTCCTGGCCGGCTACACCCACTACCTCTGGGGCAACTTCGACGATTCGGAATCCCTGTCCCGGGCAATCTACCGACTTGAAGCCGACGGCCCCCGCCGGAGCATGCCCCTCACCAGCCCCCACGGCCCCGGCGCCCTCTGGTTCCGCGCCAGGGCCTCACTGGAGTGGCGCGGCGCCCCCGTGGAGTGGGGCGCCGCGCGCGCAGGCCTCCAGTACCGCGCCCTGGGCAGAAAGCCCGGCGCCGACCTGTACACGACCCCCTACGCAAGCTCGGATGCCATTGAGGCGACCGCCCGGACCTGGAATCACCGGGTCCAGCTCGAGGCGGAGTACCTGGCAGAGGAGGTCTTCAGCGGTGCGGGCCTCGGGCTGACCGTGATCCCGGAGTTCCGCTGGGGTACCGACGGGACCGCCTTTGGGCTGGAGGTGTCGGGTTTTTTCCGCTATCATGCGAGTACAGTCGTCGCGGAATAGCCGCGACGACACGGGGATGGAATGACGGACTCGGAGTTCGACAGAATGATGCGCCGGCACACGCCGGTCAAGCTTCCCCTTTGTGTCATTCACCCCTACTCTGGCCGCACCCCACATTCCCGGGCTATACTTGAAGCAGCAGACCCTTACGGGCCGTCTCCTTTCATAGAACAGAGAAAGGAGCGTGGCACTGATGAGCGAAACCATGGAACTCTCCAAGGAAACACTGGAAACAATCGGCGCCTACGTGAAGGGGAACCTTCCGTCATGGCTTCGGGAGATGGCACCCCTCGACGTGCGAACTGTGGATCCGCAACTCCTCGAGCGCATTGTTCGCGTCGAGGACTCTCTCGACAATCAGTTGAAGCTCATTGAGCGTGGCTTCGATCAGGTCGACAAGCGTTTCCAGCAGGTCGAAAAGCGTCTCGACCAGGTCGACAAGCGTTTCGAGGAACAGCGTGAGGATTTCATCTCACGGTTTGACCGCGTCGACAAACGCTTCGACCAAGTCGACAAGCGTTTCGAGGAACAGCGTGAGGATTTCATCTCACGGTTTGACCGTGTCGACAAACGCTTCGAAGAGGTTCGGCAGGACATGAACGCGCGTTTTCAGGAGCAACGGGATGCTTTCAATGCGCGGTTCGACGACATCAGCAAGCACAACCGTCGCTCGACGGCGTTACAGACCACGATCCTCTCGGTCGTGGCCCTTCTCATCGGCTACGCCACACTGATCGCGTAGCCCGGCCGCCGCCCGTCACACCTGCACACGGCCGGCCCACGTACCGCCGCCCCTCACGCCCCCCTGGCAAACGCCGCGCCGTGCTTCGTCCCGTTCATCAGGGCCGTGAAGGCCGAGCACAGCTTCGACTCCAGGTCGTTGGCGCTCAGGCAGTCCAGGAGCTCCTGCCGGAAGGCGGGGTCGCGGACCAGGGAGACCAGGGCGGAGAGGATGCGCAGGTAGTCCATTTCCTGGGTGGGGTTGTTGGCCACAATGAAGAGGAGCTGGACCGGTTCGCCGTCAATGGCGCTGTAGTCGATGCCCTGCCGCGATACGCCGAGCACAATCTGAGATGTCGTCACCTCCGGCGCGCGGCCGTGGGCAATCGCCACGCCGTGGCCGAAGCCCGTCGAGCCCTTCTTCTCGCGCTCGATCACCACTTCCGCAAAGCGTGCCGGGTCCAGCCCGGGAATGCGCTGGAATGCCTGAGATCGGTAGACGATTTCCCGGATTGCACTCAGCTTATCGACGCTCTTCACGTCCCACACAATGCTGCCGCCGCTGAAGTAGCTGTGGCCGTTGAACCGGGCTTCCCTGGACGCCATCTTGCGCCCTCATGTAATTCTAATCAGCGTTATTGTCAATACTTTCTGAGTGAAAACTAGTGGAAGTCAGGGGAAGGATTGCGCGGGGCTGTCGCCCCGCGCCGATGCTACCTGCCGCCGCGTCATGCCGAACCCTACTCCAGGACGTCGAGGTTCTGCAGAAGGGTGTACACCGCACTGAAGAGATTAATGGTCGATGTTGCCATATCCGCCGTGCGGAGGTACCAGAACCGTGCATTGTTTCGTCGTGCATGAATGGTGAACTCCGGCCCGATCATCTGATCGGGGGGCACTTGCTCATTGTCCGCGTTCCGGATGCGCACCTGCTGCCTGTCATTCAGGTCGGGATTGAACCCTCCGGCCTGCTCAACGTAGTAGCGCCATCCCTTGTTCGGTACATAGGGGTAGGTGCCGGGTCTGTTGACTGCCCCAAGCACCGTTACCTGAAATTGCTTGAACGGGATGACCAGCACGTCTTCCGGCTGCAGAACCGGGTCGTTCGAAAGGGTCCCGGGCCCATGGAGGAGATCTACCAGATCGACCGGTATGACTTCCAGCGGCCCGCGTCGTAGGTAGGCGTTCTCCAGATCCGAGACCGGTGTAAGGAGGCCCTGAATACCCGGAGCAAAGTCCGAGAGGCGTTGGTCCTCCTGAATGGTCCGGCTTATTCTGGTAGCGCCGCTCGGTGCGGAACCACCGTCTCCAATTGCTCCTTCAATGAACACGACCGGTCGATTGTCGAGCCGACTGGGTACGACAATGCGGTCTCCGTTCTGGAGCTCAGTTTCCGCCAGGTCCTGCCGCGAGACATACTCGACGGAGAGCGCTCCACGCGAGGCTTCACTGATTCTCGTCAGCGACAGCCCCTCCCGGCGCGCTTCCTGTCTGTATCCGCCGGCGAAGCGCAGCAAATCTTCGACACCTTCATTGGGCAACAACTCGTATGTGCCGGGCCGGCGGACGGCGCCGGATATCTCGATCTTCCGGTCGTACACCGGAACGTGTACCGTGTCTCCCACGCTCAGGAGGGGATTCTGATCCCGGGCGCCGAATCGGTGCGCCTGAAACAGGTCGTACGTCCGGCTTGTGCCGCCCACCCCTTCGATTCTGATCGCCCGGGTGGATGAGTACTCTGTATAGATGCTCTCCGGGAGGTCTCCAAGGCGGGTCAGTCCCCAGACGGGTATGGTGCGGGTGGACACGACTTCCCCGGTCACCTGTACCGGTATCTCGCCGGTCGCCTTTATGGTCAAGGCAATGGTGGACTCGGGGTAGGCCTCCTGCACAATGGATATGACACGGTCGCGGAACTCCTGAAAGGTGAGTCCTTCTGCGTTCACGGAGCCGAAGAACTCCAGACTGACCTGATAGTCCGAGTCCACGTACAGGGTGAGTTCGTTGTGGTTTCCGTTGGTCGCACTCTGCCCGCCGTTGGTGCCGATCGATCCGGTGGCGAACGCGGTCGACCAGCTGAGGTTGTACACGTCCCCGGGTGTGACCGGGTAGTTCGGATTCGAGACTGCCCGACTGATGCGCGTCTGAGCGGCCGTCGAAAGCGCGCCAATACTCTCCTGCCCCGCAACGGGGAGAGACAAAAACAGTAAGACGACGACACAGAACATGGCGCCGGCAACACGAGATAGCTTCATCATGATCTATGCTAATTGTAACCTAACGAATCTATGCTAATAATACCGTAACGTTGCACGCAGGGCAAACACGGCTTCGGAAGTACTCAATCCGTCCCGGATACGCCCACCGCATCCAGCAACTGAATGAGAGCGGTTGTGAAGTTCATGGTTGTCGTCGCCAGGTCGAGGCTGCGCACAAACCAGTACCGCGGCGAGTCTCGGCGGGCCGTAATCGTATCCTCGGGTTCCACCGGTTCGTCAAGGGCCATTCGCATGCCGTCGGAATCTCGGATGGTAACCGTCCCGAAGTTGTTGAGGTCGTCGCTGAATCCGCCGGCCAGATCAACGTAGTAGCGCCATCCCCGGTCGGGAACGTACGGGTAGCGTCCCGGTTCATTCACGGCGCCGAGGACCGTCACCTGGAGCTGCCGGAATGGCACAACCAGGACGTCC
>CAZZIE010000107.1:0-11851 GCA_964654185.1 uncultured Spirochaetaceae bacterium
CGACGCGACCGCGTATGTCGTCATGGGGCGAACGAGCGAGCGCGCCGTCGACGGTCGCCTGGAGCCGAGCTTCCGCGTGTCCGCCGGCACCGTCCGCGCCCTCTACCACGAGCTCTCCCACGGCGTCGTCAATCCGCTGCTGGACGCGCACGCCGCCGATGTCGCGGCGCTCTCCTCCCTCGCCGAGCCGCTCCGGGCCAGGCTCGCACCGATGGGCTACCCCGACTGGGATGCCATGGTGGGCGAGCACATTGTCCTGGCGGTGGAGACCTGCCTTGCCTTCGAGGAGAACCCGGCGCAGCGGGAGAGCGCCCTCGACCGGTACGAAGAGCTGGGATTCGAGTACATCCGGCCTGTCTACGGAATGATTGAGCGGTACGGCGCGGGGCGCGGCGGGGCCGCTCCCGGGAAGCACGCCGACCGGAGCGCGGACGCCGCCGGCGAAACCGACCCCCGCCGCGAGGAGTACACAGACTTCGCGGCGTTCCTGCCGGTGTTGCTGGAAGAGTTGCCGAGGTGGCTTGCACCGCCGGATGCGGGAAGTGAGGGAGTCCGCGCGGATGTATCGTACGAGCGCTCGGTGGCGATCCCGGTGACCTGACTATTCCGCGCCCTATCCGAGCGGTCACCTGAAGTGTTACGCATGTAGTATGACGGTTCGTGCGAAGATAAACGTCGCCATTCTCGTAGTGGCTGCGACATTCGTCGTCCTTATCGGCGGACTCATTCTGGCCCTTCGTGTTACGACTCAGCTTGATCAGTTGCGCCTGGCGGCTGTCCGCGCGAGCGGAGACGTGTACCGTATCACGGACGCCGCAAAGGAACTGATCCTCACACACAGCCCTCTCGAGCGGCGGATCGGGAGTCTTGATCGCAGCATTGCTCGCTTTGACTCTTCCCTGGCTACCCTTGCCGAGCATCCTGCGCTTCCCAGAGTGGGTGGTGATGCGGTCGAGATCGTGGAGCGCACACGCAACATATGGGAGATCGCCCGGGGTGAGCTCACGACTGCTCAGTCGCAGCTCAACATCATTCTTAATGACACGAGCATAGCCAACTACGAGAAGACCGGGGTGCAGGAGATGCAGGAGCTTGCGCGAGAACGAGGTGATGAGGGGCTTCTCGAGACGACGGACACAGCTTTGAACAAGCTGCGCGCCTTCGAAGCTTCGGGGAAGGAGATCGTGGTCGGGAACCTGGAGGAGCTCGTGAAGGAGGTGCGCCTGCAAAGCCGGCAAACCTCCGCTGCGGCGTATCAAGCTGTGGGTATTGCAGCACTTGTCCTGGTACTCGTCTCGACCCTCCTGGTCTTTCGCTTCACCGGCAAACTGGCGCAGCGGATACAGAGCATGAGGAGTGTCATGAGTCGGCTTGCAGAGGGCGATCTCACTGCGCGCTCCGAGGATCGCGGAGCCGATGAGGTGGCGGATCTTGCCCGCTACACGAACAGTGCCCTCGACGATCTCTCTCACTTCGTGCGATCTGTACAGGACGCTTCCGAGCACGTTCAGCAACTCAAGGACGGGCTCTCATCCGGCACCTCTGAATCCGCTGCGTCCTTGAACCAGATCAGCAAGAACATTGAGTCCATTGGAACGCGCTTCGATACGCTGAATGATAACGTCTCGCGCTCTTCCCAGGCGATCGAGGAGATCGATCGGGAGCTTGCGAGTCTCACGGGAGACATCGACAGCCAGGCTGGCGCGATAAGCGAAAGCGCCTCTTCAATCGAAGAGATGAATGCGTCCATTCACAGTGTCCGGCAGGTCTCGTCGGAGCGTAAAGAGATCGCCGACAATCTCACCGAGGTTATCCGTAGCGGCGGCCAACGAATTCAGCACACGAATGAATCCATTCGCGCGGTCAGCGGAGATGTCGATGACATTCTGGAAATCATTGAGATCATGAACACCATATCGGAGCAGACGAATTTACTGTCCATGAACGCCGCCATCGAGAGTGCTCACGCCGGGGAGGCGGGAAAGGGGTTTGCCGTCGTGGCCGACGAGATCCGGAAGCTGGCTGAATCCAGCGGCGAGAATGCAGGGCGTGTCGATGAGCTCCTGCACAGGATCGCCGGACGGATCAAAGAGGCGCTTAACTCGAGCGATCAGGCGGCTGAGACCTTCGAACGCATCGACAAGGACGTCAGTATCTTCTCCGGGTCAATGGAGGAGATCGTCTCCAGCATGGCGGAGCTGGCGGATGGCAGCTCGTCGATTCTCGAGACGACGAATCAGATCTCTCAAACAACCGATCGGATACAGAGCTTCGCCGGGGACGTCAAAGAGAGCAGTGGAACCATTCGCGGGGCAATGGAAAGCATGGACGGCCTGTCCCAGGAGATGTCGAACGCGATTGGTGAAATTGACAGCGGTGCCAAGGAGATTCTCGAGGCGTTGAACGAGATCTCAAGCCTCTCCTTAACCAACAAGGAGCGGATGGAGCGACTCGATGAGATCTTGTCGCAATTCACGACGAGCCGGGCAGAGTCTCCGGACGGAAGCTCAGACGTTGAGGGTACGTGAACGTCAGCCACGACGATCCCGTGCTCTGCATTCGGCTTCTGCGTCTGGCTCCGGTATATTTGTGTCGAGGAACTACAGCTAACATGAAGGAGGAACTCCCCATGAGTGGCCCGAAGAATGTGATGTACAAGAGTGATGAGAATATGAGCCGCAGCGACCTCGCGGCGTTTCTGCGGAGTCTTGCCGACCGGCTGGAGACGGGACATGTCGTCCTTACCAGCGGCGGAAAGGAGACGCCCGTCGACGTGCCCGAACAGGTGGAGCTCGAGGTGCAGTACGAGGAGAAGCAGAAGCCGAAGGGCACCCGCTATCAGCTCGAGGTCGAGATCGAGTGGGGCGAGGGCGGCGCCGGCGGCGTCGGGCTGGCGTGATCGTCGGAGATAATCCCGTCGAATTCCGTCTCAGGGTGCAACCGCCCGGATAAACCCGTGTCCGTAGGGGTATGAATACCAAGAACTCTCGACCCGAATGGCTCAAGCAGCTCAAGGATTTCGAGGCGCCCTCACGCCTGCGGGCCATCCGGCAAATTGTGAACTCTGCGGTTCCCTACGCAGCGATCGTCGTGCTCATGTACCTCACCATTCAGTGGGGATGGCCGGTGTGGGCGACCATTCTCCTGGCAGTCCCCGCGGCGGCCTTTCTGGTGCGCATGTTCATCATCTTTCACGACTGCGGCCACGGTTCGTTCTTCAGATCTCAGAAGGCGAACCGCATTGTAGGGACTGTGATGGGCGTGTTGACCTTCACCTCTTTCGGTAACTGGCGCTACGGCCACGGCATCCACCACTCGAGCTCCGGCAATCTGGACCGGCGAACAATCGGAGAGGTCTGGACGCTTACGGTGGATGAGTACAAGGCGGGCCCCTGGTACCGGCGCGTGGCCTACCGGGTGTACCGCAATCCCTTTGTCATGTTCGGCCTTGCCCCGCTGCTCCTCTTCGTCGTGTCACAACGCTTCCCGGACAAGCACTCCGGAAAGAAGCAGGTGCGCAGCGTGTGGATCACGAACGGCTTCATTGCCGCCATTGTCCTGGCCGCCACCTTTACGATCGGCATTGGGCCCTACCTGCTCATTCAAATGTCCATCATGTACTTTGCCGGCATGGCCGGGATCTGGCTCTTCTATGTGCAGCATCAGTTCGATCCCGGCTACTGGGAGCGTGCCGAGGAGTGGGACTTCGTGGATGCCGCCATTGAGGGAAGCTCCTACTACAAGTTGCCGAAGATCCTGCAGTGGTTCACCGGTAACATTGGCCTCCACCATGTTCACCACCTTCGCCCGCGCATTCCCAACTACAATCTTCAGCGCTGTCTGGACAGTATCCCGGAGTTGCAGATCAAGGATCATTTGACGATCCGCGAAAGCTTTCGTTCAATCTGGATGAATCTCTGGGACGAGGCAAACGGCCGGCTGATCTCATTTCGGCAGCTCGACCGCAGGCGCGCCGTGGCGGCGTGCCGACGAAACTCTCGAGCCGGAGATGGTGGACGTTCTTGTCGTGGAGCCGTCATTCACCGGCCCGGAGGCGCGACTCATGGGGAAGGAGGTTGCCGAGGCCGTGCGAAAAGCAATCGCCGAGTTGCCGGCGCACTACCGCCGGGCTGTGTCCCTCGTGTCTGATCTGCGTTTGAAGTACCACGAGGCGGCGGGTATCACGGACCTGCCCGTGAATACGTTGAAATCGCACTTCCGCCGCGCCAAGGTGCAGATCCGTCGCGCACTGCAGCGCCTGGGGTACTTCGGTCCTGCTCAGGCTTGACTTTATCACCCAATACAGATACTTATTACACAGCGGCTGACTGAGCCGGACGATCCCGCACGGTGTCTCTGTGGCGCCTGTCGTCCTGTACGCGTTCTCGAAGCGCTCCTTCGCCCGCAAACTACTTGGTGTAACCCTCCGCGGGACGCGTTCCACTTACAAAGGATTTTCATGGATACTCACTCATTTGCCGATCTCGGCCTGTCCGGCGCCGTGTGCGACGCTGTTGCCGCGGAAGGCTACGAGCACCCTACGCCGATCCAGAGCCGGGCGATCCCCGTGCTTCTGCAGGGAGGCGATATCATTGGCACGGCACAGACCGGCACCGGCAAGACCGCCGCCTTCACCTTGCCGCTGATTCACACGTTGACCGACGGCGGGGCCGGCCGCGGCGATGCGACGCAGCCGC
Source organism: uncultured Spirochaetaceae bacterium (assembly GCA_964654185.1). Lineage (GTDB taxonomy): Bacteria > Spirochaetota > Spirochaetia > DSM-27196 > PWMO01 > CAYFQV01. Next base: position 4,698 of record CAZZIE010000107.1, read on the forward strand.
AGCACAACAGCGCGAAGCGCAATGCCGGTGGCAGGGCGTGGCCGCGCGCCCTCATTCTGGCCCCCACCCGGGAGCTCGCCATTCAGATCGATGAGAGCGTTGCCACCTACAGCGCCGGTTCCCGGCTCTCCCACACCGTCGTCTTCGGCGGCGCGTCGAAGAACGGCCAGCTCACCCAGCTGAGGCAGCGCCCCACCGTGCTGGTGGCGACGCCGGGGCGCCTCCTCGACTTCATTGGTGAAGGTGTTATCGACCTGTCGTCGGTTGAAGTCCTGGTGATCGATGAAGCCGACCGCATGCTCGACATGGGCTTCATTCCCGACGTGCGCCGGATCGCCAAGCGGACGGAGAACCGCCGGCAGACCGCCATGTTCTCGGCGACCATGCCTCCGCAGATCGAGGAGCTCGCCCGGGAGCTCTTGAACAATCCCGAGCGGGTGGCCGTTGCACCGAAGAAGGTCACGGTGGATGCGATCAACCAGACCGTCATGCACCTTGCCCGTGAGGACAAGCCGGCGCTCCTGCCGCAGCTCATTCGGGACCGCGGCATGTTCCGCGTCCTGGTCTTCACCAAGACCAAGCACAAGGCGGCCCGGGTTGCCAAGACCCTTGCGAAGGGCGGGATTCCCTCCGCAGAGATCCACGGGAACCGCACCCAGAACCAGCGGCAGCGCGCCCTCGAGGGCTTCCGCTCCGGCAAGGTCCAGGCTCTCGTCGGCACGGATGTCGCCGCCCGCGGCATTGATGTCGACGACATCACCCACGTGATCAACTACGAGATCCCCCACGAGCCGGAGACCTACGTCCACCGGATCGGCCGCACGGCCCGTGCCGGCGCCGAGGGCGAGGCCATCAGCATGTGCGATGCCGACGAGCTCAAGGACTTCCGCCAGATCGAGCAGCTCCTGAAGCGCTCCGTCGTCATTGATCGCGACCATCCCTTTCACAACGAGCCGCCGGCAGAGAGGCGCGAGAGCGGACCGTCACGCGGCCGGTCACGCAGCGGGTCACGGGGCGATTCACGCGGACCCTCCGGCAGCAGCGGCCGGCCACAAGCCCGCGGCGATTCACGCCGGCCAGCGAGCGCAAGCTCGAAGAGCGGCGCGCCGCGGAAGGGAAACGGAGGCGGCCAGGGCGGTGGCAAGGGCGGCGGTAACCGAAACGACAACTACCCCGGCAAGGGAAGCAACCGGGGAGGCGGCCAGGCCGGAGGACGTGCTCCTTCCCGCGGCCATCAGAAGGGCGGCTCCCGGAGCCGTTCGCGCGGCTGATCCGGCACGCTCCGCGGGGCGGTGCTAATCCGCCGAGGGCAGCTCTCCGAACTCGCCGTCTTCCTGTTCCGGGAAGGCGGCCTTCTACGCTTTTCCAACGTTACGAAATGGCATGTTTCCAGAACACATATGTTCGTAGCGCATGAAGAGCTGGATTTTTATACGTTAGCATCGTATCATTCCGGATATGGAAGAGCTGCTCTATCAGTACAATCCGTGGTGGGAAGGTGCAGAGTTTGTTGCAGATGTACGGCCTCGGCGCCGCTACGTCGATCGCCTGGTAGATGTGCTGTCCGAGAAACGCGTGGTGCTTCTGTCGGGGCTAAGACGCGTGGGGAAGTCTACGATCATGCGCTTAGTGGCGGATGCGCTGATTGGGCAAGGCACACTGCCGCAGGCGATTCTCTACGTCAGCCTGGACGATTATGTGCTACGGCCAAACTCGATTCTCGACGTGGTGACTACGTTTCGTCAGATCCACAAACTGTCGGTCGATGACCCGGTCGTCCTGCTTCTGGACGAGGTAACCGCCAAAGACGATTTCCATCAGCAACTGAAGACGCTTATCGATCGCGAACGAGTCGCAATCATTGCAGCGGCTTCATCGAGCTCACTTCTTAAGGATCATCAGGCACTACTCACCGGCCGTTCCACTACCGTAGAGGTGCAACCGCTGGCGTTCGAGGAGTACCTGGGATTTCGCGGAATCGAGATTCCCCGCCGCGACTACCATCTGCTGGATACATACTTTCGCGACTACGTGCGCGCCGGTGGGCTCCCCGAGCACGTACTGTCGCCAAGTCGCGACTACCTGATGAACCTGGTGGACGACATCATCCAGAAGGACATTACCGCCTTCCATGGCCTGCGGGATCATCAAGTCGTCCGTGACTACTTCTCGCTGTTGATGGAACGCAGCGGCAAGCAGGTCAGCATTAACAAGCTGGGAAACATCCTCGGGCTCTCACCGGACACCTCGCGCCGATACCTCGGCTACTTTCAAGACACGTACCTGGTGCACCTGGTTCCGCGGTGGGGCAAAACGAACGAACGAATCCTCTCCCCGAAGAAGGTCTATGCGTGTGACCTGGGCATCAAGCATCTGTTCATTGGTGATAGGGATTGGGGGAGTTACTTCGAGAACTACGTGTACCTGCAACTGCGCCGGTACCAGGAGGTGTATTACGTACGCTCCGGTGAACAGGAACTGGATTTCCTCACCTCAGACAAGACGCTGATCGAGGCGAAATACAACGCTGAGCTGGAGGGAAGACAGAAGGATGCCTTCGACGCCTTTCCGGCGACGCGCAAGCATGTATTGAAGTCAGTTCGTGATATCGACGTTATTGATGGAATCTGGGAAGCATAGCATTCCGGGTCACGTGTCGCCTCCGACAGGAGGCTTGGACCTTCAGGTGCAGAGACTTGTCTTGCTGCGTAGACCTTGAGAGACGCGCGAGGCGGAAGTGAGCTCATTGTTATGCTGCCTCAGACTCGTCGAGCAGGAATACGAGAACCTGAAAATGGGCGAGTTGATTGGACAGCTTCGTCAGGACCCTCATATGACACAACAGGAGCTAACAAAACGTCTCGGCACCACAAAAAGCGCCATCTCCAGGCTTGAGAATCACGCCGACAGCACTCGGCTCGAGACACTCGAACGGGTTGTGAAGGTCTTTGATAACAAGGTGTGCCGCCGGCATGAGCGACCTGCAGCCGCACGCCGCCCCCCTCTCTCAGAACGTCCAGAGCCACTCCTCGAGGTTGGTGTAGCCGTTGCCGTCGTCGTCGGCGGCGGGGCTGTCCGGGACGGTGAGGGTGCGGGTGGTCGGGGCGGGGTTGGGGAAGCCGCCGACTTCCTCCTGGCTGTCGATGATCGCGCCGCCGCGGGTGCGGACCGACTCGACAATGCGCCGGTCGATTTCGTCGCGGGCGGTGGGGCGGGCGCCGGCGGTGGTGAGGACCGTTTCGTAGACCTCCTCGACGGCGGGGATGTCGAGGGGCTCGAGCGAGACCGGCGGAGCGGAGACGGTGACATCGGCGATTTCCGGCGACCCCTGGAAGGGGAGCGCCGTGGTTGGGGGATCGGACGTGGCGGTGGGGCCGTCGGCATCGTCATTAATGATCAGGTCGATGTTGCCGGCGTGGTAGATCTGCATGGTGTCGTAGACGCGACTCGCCAGGGTGATCATCCGCAGCCACGCGGCGGTGTCGGGGCCGCGGATCAGGACGTTGTTCGTGATGGTGGTGCGGGAGGGGCCGGAGAACTCGCGGTCTGAGAAGTCGATGGCCGCGGTGCCTGGGTTGTAGATGAGGTTGCCCGCGACAATGGCGCTCGTGTCGCCCTTGAGCATGGGGTTGCGACGCATGTTATGCGCAAATAAATTACCGATGACTGTTATGCGGCGGGAGTGGTCACCTATCAGCAGGCCCTTCGAGTGCTCGTTCTCCGGATGCAGGGAATCAGAGAGCTGCTCCGCAATGATTGAGTTGCTGAAGGTGACGTCGCGCACGTTTGCGTACCAGGTGCTCACTCCCTCGTCGATGGCCCAGCTCACCGAGCAGTGATCGATCACGACGTTGTACACTGCCGTCTCGCCGCGCCGGTCGCCGACGACGGAGATGGCGTCGCGGCTCTCCGGGTCGGGCCCGTCCGTCCGGTCGCCGGGTCGCGCGCGGATGTGTTGAATGAGGACGTCGTGAGTGTTCACGACGATCCCCGCGCCAATGAGGGTGATCCCCGGGTCCGGCGCCGTCTGCCCGGCAACCGTGACAAAGGGCTCCCGAATGTGAATCTCTTCAGAGAGATCGATGCTACCGGCCACCTCGAAGATCACGGTGCGTACGCCGGATGTCTCCGCCAGCGCCTCCCGGAGCGTGCCGGGCCCGGATTCCGCAAGAGAGGTGACCTTCACCACCACGCCGCCGCGCCCTGCCGGCGTGGTGGCGGGCGCGGTAGATGAAGGGCGAGCGGTCGCCGACCCGGGCTGCGTCGAGGTGCTGCATACCTCTGTACTCTATCACACGCAGGATGCGCCGCTCCGGGGGCGGCGCCGCGCGGGCAAGGATACGGCGGCCCCGCAGCCACCGGCACCACGGGGTCGCTCAGATCAGCGGGGATGGCGCAGGCCCCGCGGGGATCGCGCAGGCCCTGCCGGGCCCCGCTACTCCACGACCTCATCCGCCCGGGCAATGACTACTTCGCCGGCTTCTTCGAGGCGGCTGAGCTCCTCGATGATCTCGCGCTGGGTCGCCTCGACGTCGCTGCGGCGGACGCGGCCGAGGCCGGTTTCGGCCTGCTCGACGGCGGTCGCCTGGGCGTCGGTGAGGGCGCCAAGGATGTGGGAGGTGACCTCCCTGGATACGCCCTTCAGCGCCAGGGCGAGCTCGTCCGGGCCCACCCGGTCGGCCACCTTGCGGATCGCGTCGGCATCGACCAGGACAAAGTCTTCAAAGACGAACATGAGCCGGGCAATCGACTCGAAGAGGGGTTTGTCCTCGCTCATGAAGCGCTCCATGATCGCTTTCTCGACGCTGCGGGGCACGTGGTTCAGGATTTCGGCGACGGCGTTGGGGCCGCCGGCGACGCTGGAGTCCTGACGGGTCCGGATGCGGCGCTTGAGGAAGGTCATGATGCGGCCGTGGAGGACCAGGTCGGCGCTGTCGAGGGTGGTCAGGGCGCGGGCCGCGCCGTCGCGAAGCTCCCCGGGCAGCTCGCTCAGGATGTGTGCGGCGGTCTGCGGCTCGAGGGGGGCCAGGAGGAAGGCGACCGTCGGGGCGCGCTCCTCGGAGATGAGGCGCGCAACCTCCCGGGGCGCGTCCACGGTAGCGCTCCGCGCTTCCGCCGAGACGGCGGTGGCTTCACTGCTCGCCGCAACATCCCGGTCCTGCTGTGCCACCTCCAGGGCGACGCGCAACTGCCGGAACTCGCCGCGGAGCTCCTTGAGGACGGGATCGATGTGATCGAGCACCGCCGACGCATCTGCGGTCCTGCCGTTCGCACTGCCGCCGCCAACCCGGGTGCCCGCCGGGCCCTGCTCGACTTCGAGGGTCAGAGGCGGGGCGGTGGTGCGGTGGCCCGTGGGCCGGGTGGGTTGGCCCGTAGCGGTCGGGGGCGTCCCCGTGGCGCCGGGGCTTTCCGCGGCGGCCGCGTCTGCCCGCGCGGCGCCCGTATCATCCGTCGTGGTCTGGGCTGTGCCCGCGCCCGTCAGCCCGGCGGCACGCACCCGGAGGCGCGCCAGGGGCACGCCTCCTGCCCGCAGCTCCGCGCTTCCCCGGTCCAGTGCCGGCAGCGGAAGCGGTTCGCCCTCGAGAAGCCGCGGAATGTCGGCAAGGGCAACGCCCTCCGCCGACACGGCGAGCTCGCAGTCGACGGGAATGTCGCCGGCCCGCTGGCCCACGGTCGGCGTATCGGCGCCCGGGCGCACAGTTGCGTACCAGTACTGGGGACTCAGGACGTGGATGATCGGCTCGATCGTGAGGTAGGGAAAGGCGATGGTGATCGAGGCCTCCTCGTCGCCGACCTTCACGGCAAAGTTCGCCTGTATGACCATCTCCGTCGGCGGGACAATCTGGACGTTCCGGGGATCGCTCTCAATGCCGCCGATCTGCGGATTCAGCTCTGCCGCCAGCTGCCAGGCCTCCCGGATGGGCGACAGGAAGTCTTCCACCACCGACTCGAGCACCAGTGACTCCACCTCGGTGGAGTGACGGTCCGGTGTGGCAAGAGAGAGGGCGTCCGCCCGCTGGCCGCAGGCTGCATCCGCGAGAAAGGTGGCCAGGTTCCCGTCCAGGCGCAGGATCATGGAACCGCGCAGGCGGGACAAACCGATCACCGCAAAGCAGCTGATCTCCGGTGCCGCCTGAACGAATTCGTAGTAGGCCAGCTGATCGACGTCGGTAACCGTGACATCGACCGGGCGGCCGACCCGCGCCGACGCGGTGTCACTGAACCCTCGCGCCGCCATCTCGTGGATGATCCTGAACGTGCGAATCTGCTCCATGGAGAACTTGTCGGGCCGCTTGAAGTCGTAGCGTTTCACCGTGAAGGTCGCTTTCGGATCGCGGGATGAGCCGACAATCTCCCGGCCCTTCACTTCAATCGGATAGTCAGCCATGTCAGGTCTCCCCGTTTCCGGCGAGCTGGGTGACACGGACGCCGAAGCTCTCATCGATCACGACGACTTCGGCGTAGGCCACCAGCTCGTCTCCCGCCCGCAGCTCCACCGGCTCGCCGGCAAGGGTGTCGAGCTCGATGATCGTCCCTTCGCCTAACTCCGAAAGCTCGGCAACCGAGCTCGTGGCTCCGCCGAGCACCACCTGCAATGGAACGCGCACGTCCCTCGTTTTTCCCAGCTTCATTCGATTACCTCCGTTACCCGGAACCGGTTGGCTCCGTCCTCGCCGATGATCTCCCCGCGGGCAATCACCGTATCGCCCACGACGAGCTCGCAGATCGGCTCTGCATCGATCTCAACTCGCCCCGACGCAATGGCCGCGTCGACCTCTCCCGGCGCCGCGGTGAAGCGCCGCACAACGACGCGCGCATCCGCCTTCACACGCCGCGCGACGGGCGAGCTCTTCAGAAAGCTCTCAAGATTGGAACCACTCATCGTGACCTCCTGATGCTGAGTATCGCCCAGGGAAGGGGCGGGCGCTTCCAGCAGACGCCCGGGACCTGTACTATCTTGTTGCGATATCGGGGGCGTGGCCGGGGGGTGGGACCGGCGCCGGTGCGGGGAGCCGGCGGCGCGGCGGCGGTTCAACGCCGGCGGGGTGGGGCGGCCGCTCCGTGCAAGCGGGCCGGCGGCGCGGTGGTGGTTCAACGCCTGAGCGTCACGGGCCGTCGCGGCCGCCCTTACTCCGTCACGTCCCGCCGGTACT
>CAZZIE010000107.1:11861-14580 GCA_964654185.1 uncultured Spirochaetaceae bacterium
GTCGTCCACGGCGCCGAGCGCCATCGCCGACGGCGCGACCGCGACGCCCTGCAGGCGGACGACGCCGCCGCCCTCCTGGTCGATGGCGATGACCAAGGGCCGGGCCGCGGCGGCGGTTCCACGCTTGAGAGCCACGGGCCGTCCCGGGCGCCCTTACTCCGTCACGTCCCGCCGGTACTCCCGGGGCGAGCAGCGCATGATGCGCCGGAAGTATCGATTGAAGAAGGAGACGTTATTGTAGCCCACGTCCACGGCAATGCGCGTGATCGGCAGCTCCGTCCGCCGCAGCAGGGTGCACGCCTTCCGAATCCGCGTCCGGTTAATGTACTCGAAGAGCGGAACTCCCACCTCCCGCCGGAACACCCTCGACAGATGGGTCGGGCTCGTCCGCATCATGGCCGCGAGGGATTCCAGGTCGAGGTGGTCATCATAATTGAGCTCAATATGGTCGATGATTACGGCCACCCGAAACCCGCCCGCGGGGGATTCGGCTTCAGCGGTGAGGGTGGCCCGGTAGAGGGCGAGCAAGACATCCGTAAGCAGTGAGCGCGCCCGGACCCGATAGGCCGGCGGCCGCGCGTCGAGCTCCCTCTCGAGGACCTCCAGCAGCGGCACCAGATCGTCCGGGAGCTCCCCGGTCGGAGAGCTCCCCGCGCCGGTGAACCCTTCGAGAAAGCGCGAAAATCCCGGCTCCCCGAATGCCCCCACAATGAGCTGGTCCAGGAGCCGCTGCCCAATGACCAGGAGCCACGTTGCCGCGCCGGCGGCCCCGATCCCTGGGCCCCCTGCCGCGTCGGAGCCGGCCGCCTCGCCCGGTGTGCCGGCGATGGGACCGTCGGATCCCGCCGCCCGCACCCACACCTCCTGATCAGCGGCGCGCCACAGCAGCGCAGGCGGCTGCACCGTCACCTCACCAACCCGGCATGGCGACACCGGCACAATGAGAATTGCCCGTGCCGGCACGGCTCCGGCGACCGGCGGAATCAACCGCGGATCCGCCCGGACCGACAAAGGGAGGAGTGGATCGAGATGGAGCGATGGCGCTCTCGAAACCATGGTATGTAATCAGTATACGCGGGACGGGCTCCGGCACCAGCACGGACCTGCGGGGGCCGACACTATCTTGCGGGGAGGTGCCCCACCGGGTGTTATGTGTGCACTCACCGATCACGGCGATACGGCGACCCCCGAGCGTCCGCACAACTGGCTATGGTCCGGTCATCGTTATTATTCTTTTACACATGGAACCCAAACCAATACCTCAGGATGTGGCGGATCTGAGAACCATTCGAGAGCTGCTCGACCGGAGTCTCGAGAAGTTTCCGGACAGACCGGCTCTCTCCTTGCGAGAAGGGCATGCATACTCATATGGTGAGCTGGGAGAGCGGGTACAGGCGCTCCGGGACGAACTGACTTCCAGAGGGATCAAGCCCGGAAGCCGGGTTGCGCTTCTCGGAGAGAACCGACCGGAGTGGGGCGTTGCCTATCTGGCGGTCACAAGCATGGGGGCGGTGATCGTGCCGATCCTCCCGGACTTCTCCCGGGACGAGGCCGCCGCGATTATCGAGCATTCCGGCGCGGAAGGGCTCATCGTCTCAAGCACTCTGAGTGACAGGATCGCAGACCAGGGGAGTCTGAGCTTTCGCATTCTCCTCGATGAGCTTGGAGAGTTGAGGCGACAGGGCAAAGAGGAAGCGGCGCCGCCGTCTCCGGGAGAAGGCGATCTTGCCGCGATACTCTACACCTCCGGCACCACGGGCCGCCCGAAGGGTGTAATGCTCAGCCACCGCAATATTGTTCAAAACGTCATCAGCTCGCGAACCCTGGTTCGGATCACCTCCGAGGATAGGTGGCTCTCCATACTGCCGCTCGCCCACAGTTACGAGTGCACCATCGGATTCCTCATACCTCTCTCAGCCGGGGCATCGGTGACCTATCTCGGCAAGCCCCCCGTGCTCTCCGCGCTTCTGCCGGCCCTCAAGGACGTACGCCCGACCATGATGGCGAGTGTCCCCCTCATCATGGAGAAGCTGTACAGCTCCCGGGTCAGGCCGCTCTTCGCAAAGAACCTGCTCACCCGGGTGGTCGGCAGAATCGGGATCCTGCGCCGGTTGATCCATCGCGCGGCGGGGCGAAAGGTGTATGAGACCTTTGGGGGAGCCCTCCATTTCTTCGGTATCGGGGGCGCGCCCCTTTCGCCCGAAGCAGAGCGCTTCCTGAGAGAAGCTCAATTTCCCTACGCCATTGGCTACGGTCTTACGGAGACCTCACCCCTGGTCGCCGGGACCGACGCGGAGCACAGCAGGTATCGCTCGACGGGGCCCCCGATAAGCGGGGTCGAAGTTCGCCTGGACCCGTCCGCAGGAGATGGACAAGGTGAGATCCTGGTTCGGGGACCCAACGTGATGCAGGGGTACTACCGCGACGAAGAGGCGACCAGGGAAGTGCTTACAGAAGACGGCTGGTTTCGAACCGGTGACATCGGCTCTCGCGACGAAGACGGCTACCTCTACATTCGTGGCAGACTGAAGAACATGATAGTCGGGTCCGGCGGGGAGAACATCTACCCCGGCGACATAGAAGAGGCAATAAACCAACATGACCTCGCCGTGGAGTCCGTGGTCTTTGAGTGGAAGGGCCAGTTGATCGCGAGAGTACACGCGGATCTGGAAGAGCTCCAGAAGCAACTCGGTGACCGGAGCGACGAGCCTGGCGCAAT
>CAZZIE010000108.1:0-14563 GCA_964654185.1 uncultured Spirochaetaceae bacterium
GGATCCGGCTGTTGGGGACATCGGTGCCGCGAACGATGCGGCGGGTGTGGCGGGCTGAACTGCCGACCCCGCCGGTGCTGTGGCGCAAGGGGCAGGAGGGAACGACGGTGCGGATACCGTATTATGCGATACGGGATCTGGCGCAGGCAAATCAACAGGGTTGTGGGTAGGTTAGGGGTGCTCGCCTTTGTCTGCGTCGGTATCGGAGGGCTCTGCGTTCCGCCCGTGGTCGGGCGGGTCGCCGTGAGCATCGTCCTTCGAGTTTCCGGATTCCGGGGAGGGCCGATAGTGGTGCTCAATGTCGCGCAGGAGCTTCGGCAGGTCGATGCCACCGACCTGTTTGGAGATCTGGTTGCCGTTGACGTGGACGATGGTCGTGGGAAGCTCGTGGACGACGTGCAGACTCGCCAGGGTGGGCTGGCTGTCCAGGTCGACGTAGCGGATCACGATGTCCCGGCGCCGTCGGGCGAAGCGATCGAGGCGTTGGTAGACGTATTCGCACTCCGGGCAGTCGCTGCGGCCGAAGAGCGCTATCACCACCGGATGCTCCCGAATGAGGTCGGAGATGCCGTGGGGGGTGTGAACGTGTTGCACATGGCCATGCTCGACTACATGAGGGCCCGTGTCAACGCGCCGGAACGTGCTATGAACTCTGTTGATGGAATTCCGGTAAGTCACGCCGTGGACGAAGATTGCGTGGCTACAAGCCCGGGAACAGAAGTTACGTCTGCCTGGTGCCGCCAAGCCACGGTGTCGTCGCAGTTTAGGTGACCCGCCATCAACAGGGTTGTGGGTAGGTTATTCGTAGGCCAGGCGCATGGCGGTGCCGGGGTTGCGCTTCAGGAAGTTCAGCACATCCTCTTTGTCAATGAAGAAGAGTCGCACCGGCCCGGCGTTCGAGAAGGTATAGTCCGCCGGCTCGTCCCGCTGGATCTTGTGCATCATACCGATGACGTCGCCCGGGCCCAGGGTTCGCACGGTGCGTCCCGCAACTGATTGGCGCACCTGTCCCTCCCGGATCAGGTACACCCCGGGGATCTCGTGACCTTCCTCGAGAATGACATTCGGTCCTTCGCGATCCTCCGGGGAGAGCACCGATTCGAGCCACATCTTCTGGTAGTCCGTGAGGCGTGAGAAGAAGGGACTGGAGATCAGGAGGTTCCAGGTCTCCTCCCGGGGCGCCTGGATGAGGCGCTTCAGGACGCGTTCGAACTCGGTGCCGGCAATGAAGTTGATGAAGCGGCTCTTGCCGATTGCGAAGAGGTCCACCTCGGTCTCGGCGACAATGTCCGCCGCCCGCTTGGCACCGGTGAGGAGGGCGATCTCTCCGAAGTACTCGTAGGCGCCGACGTACTTTGACCGGAGGAGCCCCTCGCTCTCAATGCGCGCGTTCCCCGACTGGATGATGTAGAACTCATCGCCCTTGCTGCCCTTTTCAATGATCTTCTCGCCGCGCTTGTAGTGGCGCTTCTCCACAATGCTCAGGAACTCCTGCACCTTGCTGACCGGCAGGACGCGGAAGAAATCGAGGTGTTTCAGCACGTCCAGAGTTCGGTAGGCGTCCTCGTAGGGCGTGGGCTCCGTCTCGAAGTAGAGGGTGTTCTCAATGCCGAAGGTCGCAAGGGTCAGTTTGGTCTCGTCGGGCGCCGGAAAGTCCTTCCGGGCAATGTGGTAGACGACAGTCTTCTTCTGGATCTCTTCATCCATGGAGTTGAGGTAGGCAACCGGCGTGTGCAGCGGTGGTATTCCCGCCTCGTGGTAGATGACGTCGGAGTCCCAGGGAAACTGCTGAAGCTGCTCGTACCGCTCCTTCGACATGGCGCCCTGGTCGAGCATCTTCTTCTGGACTTCGGGATTGCCCTGATGATCCGAGGAGTAGACGAAGGACTTGTCCTGGAAGCGCAGGCGGAAGGCCATGGTCGGAATGGAGTGCACCGAGTAGTACACCAGAAACTCTCCGCCGTGCAGGTAAAAGGAGCGGCCCATGTAGACGGGGTGATATGTGAAGAGCTTGCGAAGGTACTCCGGGCTCTCGCCGGAGAAGGCGGAGTACTTGGTGAGGAAGCTTCCCATGATCGTCGGGGTTGTATAGATGGTGACCCGCGACTCCTCCAGAATCTTCTGGAAGGTGCCCGCGTCGTGGTCGGCGTGGCAGTGCGTGAGAATGATACTGTCGATGAACTTCGGGTTCACGTTGGATTGCTCGAGCCACTCTGTTGAGTTCACCGGCGGGTCCACCATGATTCCGTTGTGGTTCAGCCAGATGATGAAGCCGGAGGTGTTGTCGGTTGGGTCGAAGCCGTGGCTCGGGCCGAGGCAGGTGACGCCGAAACGCGGCGGAATGAAGGGCTCCGGGAGGCGCTCGCCGATGTCGTACTTTGGGGTGTACGTAATGGTACCGGGGATCTCGGCAATGAGCTTGCCCTGCTCCTCGACGGCGTAATCTCCCTCGCCGGTAATCCGAATGGTGACCTTACCGGTCTTGACCGCGTCTTTCTCGAAGTGCTTGAACTCCACCAGATCCGAGAGCTCCAGGCTTCCGCGAAAAAAGGCGAGTTCCCCCCGAATGTCCGGAACGAAGACATCGTCCTGGGCGGGGTAGGCATCCTTCTGCAGGTCGAGCTGCGCCGGGCCGAACACCGCCTGATGCATGGCGGTCTTGAGACGCTTTCCCTGCTCCTCCCGGCAGAAGACCGTCACCTTCTGCTTCTTGAGGAAGAAGTTGAAGTAGATGGGGAACTCCATGTCGGCAACGTTGATGCCTTTTTGCCAGTTGAAGAGCTCCCTGGGCAGCACGAAGGTCTGGGGAACCGAATCCTCCGTCGGAATGGTATCCTTGATTGTTTCGGGGGGCGCTCCGAACTGGATGTTGCCCTCCGAGGTCCGTACGAGGAAGCCGCCCCGCGGTAGCGCCGTCACAACTCCTGCATGATCAATCGGTTCTTTCACCGCCGACTCCTTTTTCATAAGTTTTTGTCGCACAGCGGCGGAATGCAAGCCCAGCGGGGTGCAGTTCTCACATATGAGTGTCCGCGCAGCCGGTTGGTGGGCCCGCGCAGGACGATCGTCGGGTCGCGTGCCGGCAGGCTGGGACGCCGAGCGGCCATTTGTCGTTCCGGTCGGCCGGGCAGTAGCTTCGAGCTAAGAGGGTGAACGACCATGGCTGAACCGCACAGTGAAGCGCCTGAGCTGGGTGTCCGCTACGGACAACTCACCGCCTGTCCTGATACGCCGAACTGCGTCTCGAGCCAGAGCTCGGACCGAAGGCACTACGTACCCCCGATTGAGTACAAAGGGACCCGGGACAACGCCAAGGCGCGCCTTCTCGAGTCCCTCGACCGCTCCGGCAACGTTTCCTTTGTTGCCGACAGTCCCGACTATGTCCGATGCGAGTTTCACACCAGGTTGATGAACTTCGTTGATGACGTGGAGTGCTATCTCCCCTCGGACTCGAACGTCGTTCATATTCGCTCATCATCCCGAGTTGGGAAGTTCGACTTCGGAACCAATCGTCGCCGAGTCGATCGAATCCGCCGGAACTTTCACTCCATTCCGTAGGCGCTGTCCCCGCCGCGCAGCGGGCCGGTCCGGCCGCCATGCAGCACCCTCTTGCCGCTCGGCGGCCCCGCATGCCGGTCCGGCCGTCGCTCAGCGCGCTCGTGCGCCACGACGGACCGGCGGGAACCGATCTGTCCCACCGGACCGCCGGCTCTCAGTAGAGAACTCGATCGTCTTTGGTGTGCCAGCGCCGGAACACGCTCAGACACGCCTCGCGGTCAACCTCATCCATGATGATTTCCCGGTCGTCCGGTTGCCGGGCAAGGTCCTCGTAGATGTCGAGGTCGTTGAAGCCGATCGCGGCGGCATCTTCCTTGGTCGCGCCTCGATGAATTGTACCGATGCGAGCCCAGTGGATCGCGCCGTAGCACATTGGGCAGGGCTCGCAGGTGGTGTAGATCTCACAGTCCGAGAGATCGTAGCGGCTGAGGAAGGAGGCGGCCTCTCGAATGGCGTTGACCTCGGCGTGGGCCGTCGGGTCGTTCGTTGTGACCACTCGATTGTGGCCGCGGCCTACGATCACCCCGTTTCGCACAACAACCGCGCCGAACGGGCCGCCCTCGTTCCCGTCGATGCCGGCGACGGCCTCATCGATTGCTGCCTGCATGAACTCGTTCACTCGTATGATCCTCCCAGCAAGTCCTCTGCGCGGGGTGTGTCGTCTGCACGCTTGAGGCGGTATTCGTAGGGGAATACCTGCAGCGCCGCACGGTGGCCCGCCTCTTCCGGAGGCGACCCGTCCGCCTGGAAGTGCCGCGCCGCATCCGCCCACGCCGTCGCCTTGTGCCTGTTCGGCACGTGCACCAGCCGGTACTTTCGCTTGAGGCCGATGCGAAGGTCGTCTATTCGCACAACGCCATCCGATCTTCAATGATAGGAGCCCCCGGTGCATCTCGCAAGTGCCGCGGGACCCCGGAGCATCAACGTGAGAACTGCCGGCGCGCCGGCGTCTACTCCGGCAGGATGACGGCGTCGGCGGGATCGAATGCGAGGTGTGCGCGCGTGCCGGTCTCCCGCCGTTCCCGGTCGTACACAATGAATTCGAGCTCACCGTCGCCCGGTTCGTCCTCGCCGCGGGCGTTCGCCGTGCCGCCACCGGCCGCCCCGTCGCTCCGTGCATCCGCGTAGCTCCCGACCGCCTCGTCGGCACCATCCCCGGCCTTCTCGGCGGCCCACCGGCAGGTGTACTCGAAGTAGTGGGCGAAGTACTGGCGCTCCGCAATCACCACGGGAAAGGCGTTCACCGCTCCGGCATCGGCAAAGCGCAGCTGGTGCGGCCGGAGGAGGATGGTGCGGCGGCCGGGGCCGACGTTCGCTTCGCGGGTGTCCTCATCGACGTCGGCCTGGCTGTTGGGTGCGGAGGCCGGCGACACAGCGGCCCCGTCCGCCGGGCCGCGGCCAGCCGCCGGGCCGCGGCCGTCCGCCGGGGCGCCCGCGGTGCCCGGCCCCCCCGCGGTCCGGCGCACCGCGAAGTCCTGGAAGGCGTGGAGCGTGTCTTCCTCCAGGGTGCCCTCAATGAAGTTGGCGCCGCCGACGAAGGAGGCGGCGAAGCGGTTGACCGGCGCGGTGAACACCTCGTCGGGTGGGCCCTGCTGCATGACGGCGCCGTCCCGGATGAGGACCAGATGGTCCGCAATGGACATGGCCTCGTCGCGGCTGTGCGTGACGAAGATGGTGGTGACGTTCAGAGTACGCTGGAGCCGCATGACCTCCCGACGGAGGTCGCGCCGGAGGATGGCATCGATCGAGGAGAAGGGCTCATCCAGGAGCAGGACGTCAGGTTCGATCACCAACGCCCGCGCCAGTGCCACCCGCTGTCGCTCGCCTCCCGAAAGGGTGTGCACGTCTCTGCCGCCGTAGCCGGGCAGGCCGACCACGGAGAGGAAGTGCTCGACCCGGTCGGCGATCTCATCGGTCGGGGTGTGGCGAACCCGGAGGCCGTAGGCGACGTTGTCGAAAACGTTCATGTGGGGGAAGAGGGTGTAGTCCTGAAAAACAAAGCCCACTCGGCGATCCGCCGGCGGAACGTGGGTCACCTCATGGCCCTCAATGTGAATGTGTCCGGCGTCGGGCTCCTCGAAGCCGGCAATGAAGCGCAGGGTCGTGGTCTTGCCGCTTCCGCTCGGACCGAGGAGGGAGACCAGGCTGCCTTTCGGCACCGAAAGGCTCACAGAGATCGAGAAGCCGTCTTCGTACGTTCGAGAGACCTTGTCCAGGGTTACCATGTTCGTTTCCTATCTCGACGTCGTTTCTATTTCGACTTCGTTTTCTATCTCGACGTCGAGTCGATGATTCGAAAGAGCACCAGGCAGATTGCCAGGTAGACCACGCCGAGGGCCAGGGCCACGTCGAAGCTGCGAAAGCCGATGAGCCGGTAGATCGCAACCGGGAAGGTGGCAATGCGCCCGGCACCCACCGTCAGCACAATGGTCAGATCCGCAAAGGCGATTGCCAGACTGTAGGCAAAGGCGTTCAGAAGCGGGCGTCGGAGGAGCGGCAGCGTGATGTCCCGGGAGAGTCGGGGCCCCTTGGCACCGAGGGCCTGGGCGGACTCGATGTAGTGGTTCCGCACCTCCTCCACGGCGCTGCGCAGAATCCGGAATGCAATTGGAAAGGCGACGAAGACCTGTCCCAGGATGACCAGGAGGAGTCCCGGCAGAACGTCGCCGTAGAGGAGTCGCAGCCCCAGCGCCAGGGTGACGAAGGAGATGCCGATCGGGATCTGAAACACCGAGTCGACCAGCGGCGTGGAGCGCCCCCTCAGCGCCAGGACGATCGGCACCGTCAGCGCCATCGTGATGGTCCCGCTCGCCGCGGCAATGAGAACGCTCCGCAGGATCACGCCGCCGACGCTGCTGCGAATCACCGATGCAATGTCGCGCGGGCTCGCCCCGGGCACGAAGAGCTCCCGGAAGTTCTCGATACCCAGGCCGCCACCCTCCAGAGCGAAGGCGCGAAGGATCATGGTCGCAATGGGTCCTAAGAGAAATAGGACGATGATTACGAGGTACGCCACGGCGGCGGTACGAACGTACCCGGGAAGGCTGTTCAGGGTGCGGAGGGTCGCCGGGGGGCCGCCGCCGCGCTGGGTGACGCGGCTGCTCACGCCTCTGGCCACGGCGAAGATGAATCCGAAGGAGAACAGAAGCTGCAGCAGGGCGTACACGGAAGCCGCCCCGAGGTCCAGATTCACGTTCATCTCTTCGAAGATCTTCACCTCGAAGGTGGAAAACTGAATGCCCCCAAAGACCAGGACAATGCCGAAGCTCAGGAAGCTGTAGATGAACACCAGCAGGAAGGCGCTCCCGATTGAGGGCAGGAGCAGCGGCAGCGTGACCCGGCGGAACACCCCGAAGCCGCGGTCGCCGAGGCTGTTACTCACCTCTTCGTAGCGCCGATCGATTCCCGCCCAGCCGTCGGCAATGATGCGCAGCGCCAGGGAGAAGTTGTAGAAGACGTGGGCCAGGACAATACCGCCGAAGTTGTACACCAGATTGAGGTCCGCCGGAATGATCCGGTTCAACAGGCCGTTGCGCCCGTAGAAGCTGATCATACAGATAACCACAATGATGCTCGGCAGTACGAAGGGCAGGAGCGACAGCGAGTAGAGAAGACGTCTCAGGGGAAACCGGTAGTGTGAGAGCAGGTAGGCGCCGGGAAGGGCGACCGCCAGACTGATCACGCCGGTGAGGGCGGCCTGACCAACTGTGAAGGCCACCACCCGACCGGTCTCTCCCCGGGTGAGAATGTCCGCGGCCATGGACACGAGGGCACGTAGCGACGTGTCCATGACAACGCGGAGAAAGAAGTAGAGGATGGGCAGCCCGAGAAAGGCAAACAGCATGAGAAGTCCCGCCGCGACGGCGGGACTCCGTGTCAGCGCATTACTCGTTCCCATTCATCCAGCCAGGTTTGGAGGTTTTCCTGGACGCGCTCCTCATCCAGAGACACGGTGTTCTCCGGCTGGGGAAGCTCCCGGAACGACTCCGGCAGCTCGACGTCAGGATGAACGGGATACATGATCTGGTTCAAGGCTATCTCGCTCTGGAACTCAGGGCTCAGCATGAAGTCGATGAAGCGCTCCGCGTTGATCCGGTTCTCGGCACCGTTCGTGATGCCGGCCACCTCGATCTGGGCGTAGGCGCTCCCGTCGAGGTAGAGCGCCTTGTACCGCGTCACATCCTCGTAGGCAATGTGGTACGCCGGGCTTGTGGAGTAGCTCAGCACGATGGGCGCCTCACCCTGGGTGAAGAGGCCGTACCCCTCGCTCCAGGTGCTGGTAACGGTAAGGATGTTGGGCTCGAGGCGCTCCCAGTACTCGGCGAACCCATCGGCGCCGAACTCCGCAATGCTCAACAGCAGGAAGTTGCGCCCCGGCGAAGCCGTCGCCGGATTCATGAGGACAATAGAGTCGCGGTACTCCTCCGACGTCAGCTCTTCCCACGTCTCCGGCGGGTCGCTCAGGCTCCGGCTGTCGTAGTTGAGGGTGATGAATCCGTAGTCGAAGGGAAGGACCCTGTACTCATCGTCCACGAGAAGGAAATCTTCCCGAAGCTCCATGTCGGCAGGCTCGTAGGGCTCGAAGAGCTCGGACTCGTAGATGCGACCGAGATAGGTGTTGTCCAGGCCGATTACCACGTCGGCCCCGGGATCGTTGCGCTCCAGGTAGACCTGGTTGAAGAGCTGTCCCGTGTCTGCGAAGCGCTCCCAGGTCACCTCCACGCCGTACTCCTCCCGAAAGTGAGAGGTTACCACGTCGGTGAGTCCCTGGGGAAAGACATCATAGGTGTAGACTGTCAGCTCATCCGACGCCTCGGCCCGGGCGCCCTGGGACTGCTCTCCGCCGCTTCCCGGCGACTCCTGGGCACCTGTTGCCCAGAGTGCTGCAGCTCCCCCCAGTGCAAGGACCAGGGCGAGAACGACCGTAAACGAACGACGAAACATAGTTACCTCCTGTGCGTGTTCTGCACGGAGGTGCCTGTGCAAGGATCTGTAGGTAAGCAGGAGATTACCGTTCCCTCCGCCGGTATTACCCGGATCAGGTCAATGGGTATGATCTCAGCCTTTCTTGCAGAAAAGCACCCCGTGTTCTCACCTTCAAGTTGCACAGACTCGGGGCCGCGCGTCAAGGGGCGCTGCGGCCTGACGGGTCATCAACAATTCCGGCACCAGTCTTCAACGGACGGTGGGATACGGCCTCAGAAGCCCGGAGCCAGGACGATGTTCACGTACCCTCCCCGACCTGGGCGCTGGAACGGGTAGGCGTAGTAGACCTGCAGCACGAAGGCGCCAAGGAGGTTGAACCGTGCGCCCGCTCCGACACTGGCTACGGGGATGCGGGCGTCGGAGGATCGTGCCCAGGTCCACTTCGGGGGATCTCCGGGGTACCAGGCGACCCCGGCGTCGGCGAAGGCGAAGAGGGTGGTCGGCAGGTACCGGAAGGGTAGGAGACCCAGCTGTTCGGTTCCCAGTACGGGAAGGCGGATCTCCGCCTTTGCCGCGGCGACCTGGGAGCCGAAGATGCGGTCGTACTCGGGGCAGGACTCCGCCTCGGGGTCGCACTCCGCGGTGGTGTAGCTTCCCGGGTAGTATCCGCGGACGTAGAAGCTCGACCCGAGGTCGAGGGGGCCGACAAGTCCGTCGGTGCCGCTCTGGAGATACTGCCCCCGGTGGAGGGCCTGGAAGGCGAAGGCGACCGGTCGCAGAAACAGGTACTGCCGGAAGTCGGCCCGGGAGCTCACCAGCGTCAGAGAGCCCACCGAGGCGTCCACGTGCATCCTGAATCTGTTGCCGTCCAACGGTCCG
Source organism: uncultured Spirochaetaceae bacterium (assembly GCA_964654185.1). GTDB lineage: Bacteria > Spirochaetota > Spirochaetia > DSM-27196 > PWMO01 > CAYFQV01. The sequence goes on from CAZZIE010000108.1 coordinate 9,364, forward strand.
GTGTATCCGGAGGAGGAGTAGTCTCCCACGAAGGCAAGGCCGCCCTGGGCGAGATTGAGCGGCGGATCCGGGATGGTGGTCTTGGTCTCTTCGAAGAGGGTCGTACCCTCCCGGGTGGCCACGGTCTGGACCTCCCGGAGGAAGCTCACCCGCGTGTAGCCTCCGATTCCTTCGAATCGGAGATTCTGTGAGAGGGGGTACTCGCCGAGCACTTGTCCGCGGTCCACATAGGCGCGATCGATGACCTGCTCGGTGATGGTTGCCTCAACCTCGGAGCCGTCATCGAGGGTCACCGTCCCCTCTTCGGTTGTGCTCTCGACGGTGCGCGTCGGCGAGCGGGAGGCGGAGACTCCCCATCCGAGGCGTCGATTCCGGTTGAAGTAGGTCGCCTGGCCGCCGAGGTCGCGGGGCGAGCCCGCAAGCTGCATGTAGAGCGAGACCAGGTGATTGCTCAGAAGGTCGGCGAAGTTGAAGTTTACACTGCCGAAGACGCTCGCTCCGAAGCGGCTGAAGGTCACTCCCAGCGCCGCCTGTCCCACGGAGGTGAGTCGGAGTCGCGGCTGATACGCGTTGCTTCGAAAGTCTTCCGCGGATATGAGGCCGCGCTGTTCCTGGTTCAGATAGGTCGATACGACGAAGTTGCGAAAGCCAGGGGGCGTGAGGTGCGCTCCCGTCGCGCGCTCCCCTTCGAGAACGGGGGTTCCCTCCACCCCGGCAAGGTCCAGAGTGCGAAGGGTGTACTCCCGCCCGGTGAAGAGAGTGAAGGCGGCGGTGTCTTCGGGGCCGGCGACCGAGAGTGCCGGAGCCAGATCGGTGAAGCCGCTCACTCCCGTGGTCACGTTGGTCATGCGCACGGACGTTCCGGTGCCCAGGTCGTAGCGGTAAATGTTGGAGACCCCGTCGGGATCGGCAACGAAATAGAGGTGTCGCCCGTCCCGGGAGAAGTGCGGATTGATGTGCTTGGTCGCACCGGGCAGGGAAATGAGCTCTTCCTCTCCCGTCTCGACGGTGCGAAGAGCGATCTTCGTTGCGCCGAAGGAGAGCTCCTCGACGGAGGTGTCCTCTCCCGCGTCGGTCACGTAGGCAATGCGTTTTCCGCTCCCGTCGTAGGTGGGTTGCAGCGCCGAGTACGCGTTTTCGGTGATGCGGTTGATCGAACCGTCCGAGAGGTCGACCTGAAAGAGATCGCTCCGGCCGCCCTGCGACCCCGCGACGAGAAGGCGATCGCCTTCCGGGTGCCACGCAACATGAGAAAGACCGGTAGCATCGTCCCAGAAAAAGGTCTGCTGGATCTCCAGGTCCGGAACCGACGCAATGGCGACGCCGTTGTCCCCGCGCCGCTGGATAATGAAGGCGAAGCGGTCGCCGCCGGGCGAGAAGGTGCCGCTGGAGTCGGTGAAGCGCAGTTGATCGAAGTGGCGGCTCGTTCCGCTGGTCGAGAGCCGGCCGACGACATCGCCGCTTTCGACGTCGGCAATGGTGAGAGCCAGAGAGAAGACGTTGGGCTGCGAGAAGAAGGCGACGTACCTGCCGTCGCTGCGGAGGGACGGCGAGATGACCAGCCCCTCCCGGTCCGGCAGCATGGCCGAGCCGATCTCGCCGGGGGCGGTGCGTCGACGGATCTGAGGCTCGTAGATCTTCGCCAGATCCTCGTGCCACTGCTCCGTCAGCTCGTCGACGGTCACACCGAGCACGTTGGAGGCCGCCCTGCCGAAGCCGTTTGTCAGGGTCTCCTTGTAGAGGTCGGCGATCTTGTCGTCACCGAAGGCGTGCCCGATGTACGCCCACAGGGCGTGACCGAAGCGGTACACGTTGTACTCAGGGGCGCGTCCGAGTTTGCGCACCGACGGGAGGTCGTTGCGCTCGACTGCGTCGCGCATCCACATGGCCGTCTGCGGGTCCGAAGGCCCCAGCGTCGCGTACTCCGCAATGCCCTCAATGAACCACAGGGGCACGTTCTGGACGAAGCCGATGCCGCCGGCGAACTGCTCGGCCAGGTCGAAGTGGAACCCGTGGACGAGCTCGTGGCCCAGGACGTGATCGTTCTGACTGTTGCTTGGACTGAGGGGCAGGACGATGCGCCCCTGTCGTCCCTCCGTTACGCCGCCGACACCCTGGGAGATGAGTCCGGGGATTACGTTGGTCTGCTGGAAATCCGGATGGTTCTCGTAGAGAACCACGGGTTGCCGCGTCGACAGGGTGTGGTCGAAGAGGCGCTGAAACCGGGAGTTCCACCGCTCGAGCATCCGGCCGCTCCGCTCCGCGGCATCGGCAAGCTCGTTGTAGTAGAGGACGTCGAAGTTGTCCGTTTCGAGGACCTGGAAATCAAAGTCCTCGTAGCGCACCTTGTTGCGGCCGAAGTCCTGGGCGCTCGCCCGGTCCGCCGGCGCGACCAGCAGAACCATAGCGAACAGCAGGAGCAGCGCGCCGGCAACGACCCGGCGCGTTCGCCCCGACGGAGCGGCGGGAGCAACAGGGGCGACTGGAGCAACGGGCGCGGCGAAAGCAACAGGAACCGTGATAGCGCCGGAAGCAACGGGCGCATCGGATGCGGCGGAGGCCGCGCGACGAGCGGAAATCGTGGGCGCCGGCAGGGCAAAGAACCTCATGCATACATGTGTACGCAGTTTTCCCTGCCGGCGCCAAGTAGGAGCGCCCTCGGGTGTAACGGTGAGCGGCCGCGGTGGGCGGCTGCGGCGTTGGTATTCCCAACCCTCACCGCCTCTGGCATCATGACCGTTCATAAAGGGGGTTGCGATGTTCTGGGTTGCAGCGGTCGTGCAGGAGCTTATTCTGCCGCCGGGTATCTTCATTGTTCTCGGCATCGTGGTTGTGATCCTCATTGCGGCCCGGAAGTCGCGGGTTGCCATGTGGATCGGCCTGGTCGCCGTTTTGGCCGCCCTGGCGCTCTCTCTGGAGCCTGTCGCAACCGGCCTGCTTGCGCCGTTGGAGAATCGATACGCGCCTCTCCCGCCCCTGGCCGCCGCCGATGACGCAACCGATGCAGATGCGGAGGATGCAGATGTGGGAGACGCTGATGAGGCGGAGCAACCGACGGACGGGGCGGATGCGGCGGCTACGCCGATCGACGCGGCGAGCCACATCGTTGTGCTCGGCGGGGGGACCGTGCTGGGGTCGCCGGAGGCGCGGGAAGGCACGCTGAAACCGGACGCCATGAAGCGTGCGGTCTACGGCCACCAGTTGCACATGGCGTACGGGCTGCCGGTGGTGCTCACCGGAGGGACGCCGGCTGGCTATCCGGATGAGCCGCCGGAGGCTCAGGTTGCGGCGGATCTTCTGCTGTCACTGGGGTCTACGGAGGAGCAGTTGCGGCTGGAGACGGAGAGCCGTGACACCTGGGAGAACGCCCGCTACGTGGATGCGATGATCTGCAACGAGACCGTTGTCCTGGTAACATCGGCCTATCATATGGCCCGGGCGGTGCGGAGCTTTGCCGCCCACGGGTTCACGGTTGTGCCCGCGCCGACAGACTATAAGGCGAAGCGCGGCGGCTACTCCTTTCTGAGCTTCCTGCCGTCGATCGAGAGTCTCCGGGAGAGCACGACCGCCCTGCATGAGTATCTGGGGCTTCTGTATTATCGATTTCGGACGCCGGATCCGGAGGATGCCGTGGCGCGGTAACGCCCGGCCGCCGCGCCTGGCCCGCCGCGCCCCGAGCTACAGGCCCAGACGCCGCGCCTGGCCCGCCGCGGCCCCGCGTTACAGGCCCAGCCGCTCGGCTTCCGCCCGCGCCGCGGAGGCGAAGGTGCCGACGAGCTCCAGGTCCTTCTCGAAGCGTCCCCCGCCGAGGTCGCGGTTGGTGTGGGTCAGCGAGTCGACGCCGGCGGGCCGAACCGTTCGCACCGCTTCGGCAACGTTGTCCGGCGAGAGTCCTCCCGCCAGAATGACCGGGATCCCCGCTTCCTGCACGATGCGCCTGCTCACCGACCAGTCGTGGACCGCCCCGGAAGCGCCCACCCCGGGAATGCCCGGCGCCTGGGTGTCCAGAATGAACCAGTCGGAGACCGCCTCGAATCGGCGCGCCTCATCCAGGGCTTCGGGGCCGGCCACCGAGACCGCGTACATGACCGCCATCGCCGGGAAGCGCCGGCGGAAATCAGCTATCAGTTCGGGCTCGATCGCCCCCGAGGGCGGGCAGAAGTGAAGGATCTCCGGCCGCACCGCCGCGGCCATCTCCGATATTGCGTCGAGATCCCGGTCCACGGTCAGCGCGACGACGGTCGCCTCCGTCTCGGCCAGGGCGGTGGAAATGGCGGCGGCGACCTCGTAGTCGATCTCGCCGGGCAAGTCGTGGTGCGCCGGCGTAAGCCCAATGTGGTCGACGCCCAGGTCCGCCATGGCACGTGCCTCATCGACGCTCTGGGCGGTGTAGATCTGAACAATCATGGTGGTGTCCTTTGTGGCCCCGGCGCGGCGCCTGGCGGCGACACTGCGCAGGCGCCTGGTGCGGCCGATCGCCCCGCGCACCGCTGCGCTCAGTAGACGAAGATGTTGCTGCCCACCGAGAGGCCGGCGCCGGATGCCACGAGCAGGACGGTGTCGCCGCGCGTGATGCGGCCGCTCTTCACGGCCTCATAGAAAGCCATGGGGACGCAGGCGCTCCCGGTGTAGCCGAACTTGTCCATGATCGTGGTCGTCTTGTCGAGGGGCTGACCCAGAACCTCCATGACCTGCTCGATCACGGAGCGGTTGATCTGCGTGAAGATGAAGTGATCGATGTCATTGAGCTTGTACCCGGCCTTCTCGGCCAACCGCTCCACCAGGGGCGGCCAGAGCTTGACGTTGCGGTCTCCGGGGAGGCGCTGCAGGAGCTGCAGGCCGTAGTCGCCCTCGTCGAGAAGCTTACGGGTGACCGGCTTCCGGGTGCCGCCGGCGTAGACGCCGACGTAGTCCCACTGCGTTCCGTCGGTGACGAACTCGCTGTCAATGTAGCCCGCCTCGGTCTCGGTTCGTTCCAGAACGACGGCGGCCGCCCCGTCGGCGAAAATGGAGTAGCCGAAAGCATCGCCCTCCTTGACAAAGGCGGGCATGTTGTACATGCCGACGACCACCCCGTAGCGCAGCGTCGGGTTGCCGGCCATCATGCGGTCCACGACGTCGTAGGCGGTGACGAAGCCGGCGCAGGAAGTGTTTACGTCGAACGAGGCGGCGTAGCGTTGGCCGCCCTGGATGCGGCCCT
>CAZZIE010000109.1:0-14501 GCA_964654185.1 uncultured Spirochaetaceae bacterium
CGAACGCCGAACAGGTCACCTTTGCGCTTGACGGCGTGGACGGCGAAGTAGACACCATCGAGTACTCCATTGACGCTGGTGGACAGTGGCTTCCATACACAAGCCCGGTCACGCTTACCGACGAAGGTACGTATCTGATAACTGCTCGACAGAGCGATGTGAGCGGAAACGAATCGCCGGACGCCAGTCCTGTGGAGGTGACAATCGATCGGACGCCGCCGGACACCCCCACGGTGACCGGCCCCGGTCCGATCGCGAACAACACTCCGCGGTGGGAGTGGACCCCGGGTGGGGGGCGGTAGCGGCGTGTTCCGGGTGAAGCTGAACGACAACGATCTCTCCACGGATGCGATCACGATAAGTGAAACATCATACACGCCGGCGGACCCGCTTCCTGACGGGGCCGCGACGCTCTACATCCAGGAGCGCGACGAGGCGGGCAACTGGTCGGGAACGGCCTCCGGGAATGCCGAGGTGGACACCACGGCGCCGGCCCCAGTGGGTAACCTCACCGCCGAGACCGAGGTTGGTGCGGTGACGCTGACTTGGGACGACCCGCCCGATGCGGACGGCGACCTGCACGAGATTGTCATAACGTGGACACCCGTTGAGGGGGATCCACAGCCGAAGTCGATTCCAATCGGCACGGGCTCGGCAACAATCAGCGGCCTGACCAACGTCGCGGATTACACGTTTACCGTGTCCGCCGTGGACACCCTGGGAAACGCGGCGTCCGAGACGGTGACCGCTGTGGTGGCGCTCGGCCTGGTGAAGTGGTCTGCTTCCGCCGGCGAGAACTTTTTCGGAGGTTCCTCCCTCGCGCCGGACGGCACGATCTATGTCGCCGATCTGAGTGGGGTCGTATACGCGTTCCACCAGGACGATGGAAGTGAGCTTGAGCAGTGGGATCTCGGTTTGGGCGTACAGACCGCTCCGGCCATTGCCGGCGACGGGACAATTTACGTGGCCGCCGGACCCACCGATTCCGGCACGCTCTTCGCGCTCAATTCCAATGGGACGATAGATTCCTCATACGACATCGACGCTCCGCTGGTCACGAGTCCCGCGATCGCATCCGACGGTACGGTCTACCTTGCAGCCGGCGACGGAAACGTCTACGTCTTCAATCCGGACCTCACGCTCGTCGACACTCTCTCCACCGAGGCTACGAGAATCGAGTCCAGCCCTTCGATCGGGAACGACGGTACAGTGTATGTGGGCGCCGACGACGGGAAGGTCTACGCCTTCAACGCCGATCCGGCCGGCGAGTGGCCCTTCAGCGCCGCAGATCAGATCCACTCCGCCCCAGCGATCGCTGCGGACGGGACGGTCTACGTGGCCACTTTCGACAACACCATCACCGCCGGTGACTCCGGCCTGGTGAATTTCCTCTACGCAATCAATCCGGACGGCACGCTGCAGTGGGAGCTCTCGCTTCCGGATCCGGTGGATTCGAGCCCGGTGCTCGGTCCGGACGGCACGATCTATCTGAGCATGTGGGGAGGCGATCTCTTCGCGGTCGATCCGAGCGGCGACGTGAAGTGGACCTTTCCCGACGGCACCTTCCCCACAGGCACCCGAAACTCCACCCCCGCGGTCGGCGTGGATGGCACCGTCTATGTGGGCATGGACGGCGTGTACGCGGTGAATCCGGACGGATCGCTGAAATGGAGATACCAGCCGTCTGCAAGCTTCGGCTCCTTCGACTCGCCCATCCTGATCGGCGAGGACGGCACGGTCTACGCTGGAAACTTTGACAAGACGTTCTTCGCAATCTACGGCAGCTCCGGCGGCCCCGCCGACAGCCCGTGGCCCATGTTCGGGCAGAACGCCCGGCGCACGGGGCTGGCGCCGTAGCGGCCCGCCACCCTTCCACGGCTGGCGTCAGCGCATCGGATCTCTATACTACACTGTAGGTGTCGCTGCCGGGCGGCGTGTGTGTAGCATCCAAGCGTAGCGAAACACGGCTCTACAGGGTTTGCTTTATGAGGACGGACATACGGTGGGTCTTTGCGATCATAGTGATCATTATGGTGGTGCTGGCGGGGTGTGCCGGCGAGGACGAGGCCGATCAGGCAGCTCCCTCCCCGGAGCAGGAATCCGAGGCACAGACCGAGCCGGCGGAGGTGCAGGATGAAGCCGCGGTTGAGGAACCCTCGGAGGGGGCTGAACCGGCCGCGGATGAGGACGCACCCGAGGTAGCCCGGGCCGAGCCCGAGGAGCCTGTGGCTGAAGAGCCGGCCGCGGAAGAGCCCCCGCGGGAGGAGCCGGAGGTTACCGAGGAGGAGCGAGAGAGTCGCCGCGACCAGGTGGCCCCGCCCGTTCAGCCCCGCGAACTTCCCGAGTACGAGCAGGAAGCCACGGTTGTCTTTCTCATGGGTGAGGCCGACGTGGTTTCCCGGGGCACACGGCGGCCCATCAACATTGGTCAGCAGCTGCGGCCGCCCGCAACCGTCGACGTCGCACCGGCTTCCTACGTAGAGATTCAGTTCGATGATCAGGCCCTCTTTCGGATCGATGAGAACACCACCGCGTCTCTGGTGAGTCTCATGGATCTGCCGCGGACGACCCGCACCCGAATGCAGCTCGCCACGGGTACCATCAAGGCTACGGTGGACGACGTGGTGAGCGGGGGCGCCTACGAGGTCGAGACGGAAACCATGGTTGCCGGCGTCCGGGGGACCGAGTTCCAGGTTTCGGCCGCCGCCGACGGAGATTCCACCCTCGCGGTTCGCGAGGGCGAGGTGAGCTACCTCCCGGTCTCAGTGGATCCCGCGGGTCTCCTGAGCACCTTCGAGGACGGTGCACCTCCCCGGCTGGAGCTCCTCATCGAGCGTCTGGCAGACGATGCACCGACGCTCACGTCAGGCAATCAGGTGACCATTGGCCGAGACGATGTAGAGCGCACCGCCCGGCTCGTGGACCAGCTGAAAGATCAGATATCCGCCATTGCCGAGAGCCCGGATACCGCGACCTTCGGGCAATACGACGATCTGGAGAGCACCGTAGACGAGTTGATCGCCGCGGTGGACCCGATCAGCGACGAGGAGCGCCGACAGACCGCGCCGACCCGTCGCGACCTCGAAGACATCGACACAATGAATATCCAGGACGTGGATCCTCAGTCTCGACGTCCCCGGGCCGGAGAGATCGCCGTCGCCACGGATCCGCCCAACTCGGATATCTACATTGACGGCGAGTTCCGAGGCGTTAATCAGCTCGACGGACTCTTTCCCGCCGGGCGGCCGATTCAGGTCCGCGTGACCGCCCAGGGATACGAGGATTTCGAGCGGCAGGTGACGCCGCGGCAGGGCACGCCCATTCGGCTCAACGTGCAGCTCGAACGACCCATTCAGGGCGTCCGCGTCGAAGCGCAACCGGGCAACGCGGAGGTCGTCATCAACGGGCGCTCCTACGGTCGCGGCACGGTGGATGCGCAATTCACCGATGGTACCCGCATCCGGGTGGAGGTGACTGCACCGGGCTACAACCCGCAGGTGCGCACCGCCACGGTACGGGCGGGACAACCGCTGCGGCTGCAGGTCCCTCTGGAGGAGACCATTGCCGACAGCTTCCGCGGAAGTGCCGGAAGCCTGGTGGACGAGCTCACCGTGACCCCCGCCGGAGTCGTAGCTGTGGATGAGTTCGGGTCGATTGCCGCGCTCAACGAGGAGGGCGATCGTCTCTGGGTCGTCGACACGGCAAACAGCCCGATGGATCGCGGCTTTCCGGTCTACTACCAGGGGGCGATCTACCTATCCGGTTCGGCGGAGTTCGTCGTGATCAACGCAGCCGGGGGCAATGTGGTGAATCGCGAGGAGTTGCCCCGGGAGCGGGCACACCTCTTCGGGCGACGGACCGTCGGTCTTGGCAACCGGATCATCTATCCGACCGATCAGGCGCTTCGCGTCTACTCGCTCGACGGGGAGCTGCAGGAGCAGTTCAGCCTGCCGGGAACCGCCCTGACGACGCCGGCGGCGTCAGGGGACGATCTGGTCACGGTCCTCCAGGACGGTAGCGTCGTGCTGGTGAACGCCTCGAGCGGCGCGGTGGATGCGCGTATCCCGACCGGGGCGCAGCAGCCTGTCGCCCTCCAGCCGGTGGTTCGCAACGGCATTGCCTACTTCTCCGGCAACCAGGGCACCGTCGTCGCGGTGGACCTGAACGGCGAGCGCGTTCTCTGGGAGCGCGACCTCGCTTCAGCCCGCGTCGCCGTGACCCACGACCTCATTGTCAATGCAAGCGGCGTCTACGCTTACGGCCAGGGGCGCGTCTTTGCCTTGAGGCGCTCCAACGGCTCACCGCTCTTCGAAGCGGTCACCGGGGCATCCGCCCCGCCGCTTCTTCACGAGGGCATTCTCTACGTGCCCATGGCGGACGAGAGCGTTCTCATGGTCAACGCTGCAAGCGGGGAGCGAGTGCATTCGGTGGGTATTGATGAGGCCATCTCGACGCGGCCCGCACTGTCGGACGGCACTATTGTCGCCGGTACGGTCCGGGGAAGTGTGATCGTGATCAACCAGCTCGACGAGAGCGTGCTGCAGTAGGCCCGGGCCCCGGGGCGGCCGGCCGCCGGGACGGCCCGGGCGTCGGGTCGCCCCTTGCGTACGCGCACTACCGCGGCCGCCGGCCCGCGGCCGGCCGGGTCGGCCCTGCCGGGCGGCAGCCCCTGGTGAGCCACGCCGAGCGACCCGGGCCGGCGCCCCTACTCAGCGACCTGCCACTCGATGACGTCCGTCAGGCCGGCAGCCTCGGCGGCGCGGCGCGCTTCCTCGCCGCGGAGGGCGAGGTGCGCGTAAGTCTCGGCCAGGTCTGCGGCAATGGACTGCAGCCGCTGGTAGGCGAGCTCGGCGTTGCCGTAGTTCTCCAGGGCGTGCTCCACCTTGGCGAGGGCCAGCAGCACGCTGGGGTTGAAGGGTTCCTGCTCGAAGGCGCGCTGGTAGAAGGGGAGGGCGCGACGCATCTCATCCTGGGCAAAGAAGACGTTGCCCATGTTGATGAGCGTCGGCACGTACTCGTTGTCCAGGAGGATGTCCGAGAACCGGCGACGGGCTTCCTGATAGAGGTGGTAGCGCCCGTAGAGCACTCCCAACTCGTTCTGCAGGTCAATGTCGTCGGGACGGCGGCGGAGTCGCTCCTCCAACTCGGCGACGCGGGGTCCGATCTCCCAGGCGACGACACTCCCAAGCTCCTTGGCGAAGGACGAGGCGAGAGCTTCGGCATCGATCTCAAGAGGAGGATTATCCTGGGCGTGAAGGTGCGCCGGAAGGTAGGTCTCCCACGCCTGCTGCAGCGGCGCCACCTGTGCGCCCTCGGCACCCACGACCGCCTCGGCGGCCCGGCGGTGCACATCCAGGAAGTCCGCTTCCAGCTCCGCCGGATCCAGCGGGAACCACAGGCGCCCGTCGTGTTCCAGCAGCGTCTCGGGGTGGGCAAAGACATCCTCGATCTCCTCGGGCGTCGCCTCCATGGCCGCCGCAACGAAGAGCCGGTCCCCAAGGGTGACGAAGACCGCGGCAGTGCCCTGCGCCTCCAGAAGCGCGCCGTACAGCACCGCCCGGTCGAGCGTCGAGGTTGCGGTGCCGCCGGTCAGCACATCGCGCACAAAGGGCCGCGCCGCTGCGGCCTCCTTCTCCTCCTGCGCCGCCTGCCACGTCCCGGCCGCATTCCCGGCGTCCTCGATTCCCCGTGACTGCATGAAGGCGTAGACCGCCGCGGCATTGCGGATTGACGAGTCTATCTCCTTTGTGCCGATGTCAACGGTCCCGTCCCTGACGGCACCTGCTGCTTCACCAACCAGGGGTTCTTCTGCGTGGGCAAAGAGCGCCAGTCTCGCGGGATCGTTCCAGGCGACGTCGCCGGTCCCGTAGACCCGAACAGGTACCGCGAGGCGCTGCGTCCGGTCCCATCCGCGATAGCTGTACGAAAGCTCGACGACCGCTTCCGCCTGGCCGCCGCGGCGTGCGGTGTTGTCGGCGAAGGTGGGCTCCATGAGAAGCATGACCGACGCGGATGAGCCCGGTTCCAGATCGGAGGTGATTGAGACGGGCCGCGGGGTCTCCGCGAGGCCGTCCACGGTTACCGTTGCGGAAAGGTCTCGCATGTCATACGCACCGGCATGGCGGATCTCGACGACGCCGAAGGGGGCGTTCCGGTAGTGCCCGTCCAGGTGGGGGTAGAGTACCTCGACGCTCTGCGTGCCCAGGGCGAAGGGGGTGAGATCGGGTACGCCGAAGTGGTAGATGGTTTCCAGGCCGGCGTCGACCTGATAGAGCGGCAGGGCGGCGGGAGTGCCACCGGGGTTGTCGGGGTTGAAGTCGGGGTTCGGGATAATGCTCAGAAGGGTGCGAAAGGAACTGCCGATACCCAGGGTGAATCGCGGCGTGATCTGATACTTGGCGTGGCCGCCGGCAGCCAGGATGGCGCTGCCACCGGAGAAGAGTCCGCCGCCGACCGCGGCGTAGTAGCCGCCCCGGACGTCCAATCCGAGAAGGAAGCGCGGGAAGATGGGAAAGTCCACCCCACCGTGGGCCATGATGGCCGGCAGGCTCAAGCCGCTGCCGACGCGAAAGGGAATGTATGAGTACTCCAGGGATAGCCCGGCGTAGAAGAGGGGTAACCCCGGACCCAGGTTGAAGACGTGCCGCAGATCGGCGGATGAGCCGACGCGCGGCAGAAAGAGGTTGTCCGAGTCGTTGAGACTGAATCCGCCGGCCGTCTGAAGCAAGCCCCGGGACAGCAGTCCCGTCGGCTCCTCGGTATCCTGCTCCTGGGCGGCCGCCAGGGCGCACACAGTCAGAATCAGCACGAAAGCGACCGCTGCGCGGTCGCCGAGACCCATCATCTTCTTTGCCTTCATACACACCCCCGCCCTGAGTCTATGAAAGCGCAGCGCGGCGCGCAACGTTCAGCCGGGAGCGCTCAGCTTTCCGCGACTCCGAGTTGCTTCGCCAGACGGAGCTCCCGGAGGAAGAGGAAGAAGGGCAGGCCGAAGGAGAAACCGATCAGCACGGTCCCGATGATCGGGATCCAGACCAGGCGAATCCGCATCCGCACCGCTTCCGCAATCATGAAGGCGAGCCCCGCTACGACGGCGACGGTCAGATCCAGGGTCAGCCCGGCCACGTTCCGGTTCGCCGTGATGTCGGCAACGAGTTGGCCTACTGAGAACTGCCCGGCCAGGCTTGCCGGAATGAACTGCGACAGCGGCAGCACGACACCGAGAATTGCAATGATGAGGTAGATGTATCGAAGTTTCATACATCAAAGCTCACCCCCGGGTGCGCAATCGTCAAATCGAGAGGCCCGCGTTCCGGCGTCCCCGTGTACTTTGCCGGACCGCGGGGGCGCGGCGGGGAGTACAGCCCCGCGGCATCAAGACCGCGCTACCGCCGTCCGAGCACCTCCAACAGCAGGTCCGGCCGGTCTGTAATGATTCCGTCCACCCCCGCGTCAATGAGGCGCTCCAGGTCGGGCTTCGCGACAATGGGGCCGTCCCAGCTGCCGGCGGACCACACCTCAATGTGGAGGTCCAGCCGCCGCGCCGTGCGGGTGAGACTCGGTGTGACGACGTGGAGTCCGACGGCGTACTCCGGGACCTGGAAGGCGGCTGAGGGCGGGCGGTAGAGCTCTCCGAGGCCGATCTTGTCCATGATCACAAAGGGCTGAATCTCCGACTGCACGGCGGACGTCGGGTACTCCGGCAGGCGCTCGCGGAAGGCATTCATGGTCTCCGGATAGAAGGTGGCCAGCAGCGTTCGATCCGGTCGATCCGCCTCCCGCAGGATCTCCACGAATCGATCAATGAGGACGGGATTGGTCTCCTTCAGCTCGACGACCATCGGTACGTCGGGGAAGGCGGCCAGAACCTCTTCCAGGGTAGGAATGCGCAGGCCGCGGCCACGGTACGGGTGCTCCGGGGTCGGGCCTTCCCCTTGCGCGTCGGCCGGGCCCTCGGTGTCTGCCGATGCGTCGGTATCCGCGGCCGCCGCCGGCGGGGCTCCGTCCCCGAGGGCCCCACTCGTGATGGGCGGCGGTGTTGCGTCGCCGGTCGGCGCTTCGTAGGCGCTGCCAACCATCTCCGCCTCGCGGGTGACGATCTCGTCGGGCCACTCGTAGCCGGCGTCCAGGGCCTGCACCTCGGCCAGGGTGAGCTCCCGGAGCGCACCGGTGCCGTTGGTGGTGCGGTCCACGGTCTCGTCGTGGAGGAGGACCAGGCGGTCGTCGGCGGTGCCGCGGACATCGATCTCCAGCACATCTGCACCGAGTTCCACGCCGCGGCGCAGGCCGTAGATCGTGTTCTCCGGCCAGAGATTCACCCCGCCGCGGTGGGCGATTACCAGAACCTCGCCCTCGGCCGGGACGACTTCGTCGAAGTAGGTGTACTGCGGTGCCCCGGGATTCGTGATCCTCAGTACCAGATAGACAAGAGCAAGAAGGAGGACCATGCCGACGGCGATCAAGGCGCGTCGGCGTCTGCGCACGCGTCGAAGAGCCATGGGAGGGAATCTACACCTTCGCGGTCTCGGCGGCGACCTCCGCTACAGCGACATCATGGCAGGCTGATGAGCGCAATGCCTGCCACCGCCAGGGCCAGTCCGACGCCGCGGGTCGCAGTGATGTGCTCTTTCAGGACAACCGCGCCCAGGATGACCGTCGGCGCCGGATAGAGGGAGGTGATCACTGCGGCAATCGCCAGGAGGGTGCCGCGGCTTGCCTGGAGAAAGGCAATGGTCCCCGTCATGTCCAGGATTCCCGCCAGAACAATGTAGATCCAGCTGCCCCGGGCCACCCGCACCGGCCGTCGTCTGACCAACAAGATTGGCACCAGTCCGGCAATGCCGGCCACGCGGGCGGTGGCAATGGGCCACAGTGTGGTGCCGGCGGAGACCCGGGAGATCGCGATCACCGACAGACCGAACCCGATCCCCGCGGCAATCCCGATCAGCGCGGCGGTCACGCTGCGCGGCAGCGCCGGACGCCCGGAGCGGGTGACTGACTCACCCGCGGAGTCTTCCGGGGCGGTGCTGGACGGACGCTCCCTGGACGGGGGTGCCTCGGGCGGGCGCGCCCCGGGCGGGCGCCCCGTGGGCGGCGCGTTATCGGGCGGGCGCGCCTTGGACGAGAGCCCCTTGCGAGGGGGGCGCTCCCACACCAGCAGCGCAATCGCCGGTATGGCCACGGCCATGCCGATCCACGCCGTCAGGGCGGGGCGTTCCCCCGCAGCCAGACCGAAGACCACCGGGAAGAGGGCGCCGACCACCGCCGCAACCGGCGAGACCACCCCGACGACGGTGGTTGCAAGGCCGTGATAGAGCAGGACCAGACCGACGACAGCCCCGAGTCCGGCGAGCGCCCCGAAGAGGAGGTCCCGCGGTCCGGCGAAGGGATCGCCGAAGGCCACCGCCGCGAGCACCGCAGCGACCAGACCCGCGGCCTGCGACAGCAGGACCACCACCAGGGAGCCGTTCTTCCGCGTGGCGTATCCACCGACGAAGTCGGACGAACCGAAGAGGAGGGCGGACAGTGTTGCAAGGAGGATTGCCATCTCTGCTGCTCCATCCGGAGGGTGCGTGGTTTCGAGGCGACGTCGCGCCGAGATCTTACTGTTCCCCCCGGGCGGACGTATAGTATCCTCACGGCCATGGCGGTAACCGGAACAGTCCTGGCAGTCAATCTCCTTCTCCAGCGCTCGGGTCAGCGCTCCTTCGACGAGAGCGTGACCGCCGCCGCAGGGCGACTCGGACTCGATTGCACGGTCGTCTATCCCGCCGCCCTCGACACCGCCCGGATCCAGGACTACTCACAGATCGTGCTCTCCGGTTCGGAGGCATCCGTTATCGAGGCTCAGAGCTGGGACCAGGATCTGCACATTCTGATCGATGCCGCAGCGCACGCCGAGACGCCCCTCCTGGGTATCTGCTACGGCGCTCAGTTCATTGCGCGACACTTCGGGGGCGCCGACGCGGTCGGACGGCTTCCCGTTCCGGAGCTCGGGTACGCCCGGATCCCTGTGCCGGCATTCGACGCAGACTCCGCCGCCGCACGGGACGCCGCGCTCTTCGAGGGCGTCTCGGACCCGGTGTGCGTGGAGATCCACTACGACTGCATCCGTCGCGCCCCGACCGGCTTCATCGTCCTGAGTACCAATGATGTGTCTATCCAGATCATCCGGCACGAGGTCCTGCCGATCGTTGCCTGTCAGTTCCATCCCGAAATGAGTTACGGCTACGCCGAGAAGGTCTTCGCGAAGCTCCGGACGGAGGAACCGCGATTCGACGAAGCCTGGCGGAACGAACTGGAGAGGCTACCGGTGGCCGATCGGACCTCCGCTCTGAAGCAGGGAGAGCGGTTTCTCACGAACTTTCTGCGCGCCGGGGCCGGGGCGCGGCGAAAGACGACGGCTGACGCCATGACCGGCGGTTCAACTAACAGTTGACAACAACCATAACCCGTGTGATCATGTTTAGGTCTCCGAGCCAACCTGCCTACCGTTCCGCTTCGTAGAAGTCCGGGCCATGGCACCAGGCCGTCAGGGTCGGGATGGAAACGTCCCCGCCTCCCGTGTTTGGAAAGGAGAACACCTTATCCACGCATTGGAGGGACGGCCATGTCCTACATGGGCAAGATGCTCCGCGTTAACCTGTCCACGGGGAAGATCGCTACCGAAGATACCCCCATGGATCTCGCCAGACTGTACCTGGGAGGCCGAGGTCTCGGCTCTCGCATCCTGATCAACGAAATCGATCCGAATATCGATGCACTCTCTCCCGACAACAAGCTGATCTTTGCGACGGGTCCGCTATCCAACACGAATGCGCCCACCGGGGGCCGCTACATGGTGGTCACCAAGAGCCCCCTGACCGGCACGGTTGCATCCAGCAACTCCGGCGGCGTCTTCGGCGCCTATCTCAAGAAGGCGGGCTACGACGTCGTCATCTTCGAAGGGAAGAGCGAGAAGCCGGTCTATCTCAGCATCAGCGAGGACAACGTCGAGCTGAAAGACGCCTCCCACGTATGGGGCAAGCGCGTCGAGGAGACGACGGACCTCCTTACCGCCGAGAGCGGTCAGAAGCGCGCGTCGGTTTCCTGCATTGGCCCTGCCGGTGAGAACCTGGTGCTCTTCGCCTCCATCATGAATGAGAAGCACCGCGCCGCCGGTCGAAGCGGTGTCGGCGCCGTCATGGGAAGCAAGAACCTGAAGGCGCTGGTCACCTGGGGGGACAAGAACTCCCCCATTGCCGCGGAGGACGACTTCAAGAAGGTGAACAAGGAGCTTCGGACCAAGCTCAAAGAGGGTGCCATTACCGGGCAGGGTCTACCCAGCCTCGGCACCAAGGTGCTCGACAACATCATCAACCAGAACGGCATGTATCCCACGCGGAACGCCCAGGACGTCATGTTCGAGGGAACCGAGAAGGTCTCCGGTGAAGCGCTCGTCGAGAAGGGATACCTGAAGCGGAACAGTGGCTGCTACATGTGCCCCATTCAGTGCGCCCGCGACGTCGAGACGCCGAACGGCCGCCGAGGGGAGGGCCCCGAGTACGAGACCGGCTGGGCCTTCGGCGCCATGATGGGCATTGACGACCTCAACGCCATCTGCGACGCCAACTTCACCTGCAACGACCTCGGCATGGACACGATCTCCGCCGGCGTTACCCTCTCCTGCTTCATGGAGCTGTGGGAGAAGGGCTTCATTCCCAAGGAAGACCTCGCCAACGGCCCCGAGCCCAACTTCGGTAGTACCGAGTCTCTGCTGTATTACTTGAACCGCGCAGCCCATCGCCAGGGAATCGGCGACAAGCTCGCTCTGGGCTCCTTCCGTTTCGCAGACGGCTACGGTCATCCCGAGCTGTCCATGACGATCAAGAAGCAGGAGCTCGCCGCCTACGATCCACGTGGAGTTCAGGGCCACGGCCTCGAGTACGCCGTCGGTAACCGCGGTGCGGACCACGTCCGGGCCTACCTCATCTCCCCGGAGATTCTCGGTGCTCCCGAGAAGATTGATCCCCAGGAGACCGAAGGAAAGGCGCAGTGGGCCATCATCTTCCAGAACCTTACCGGTGTCATCGACTCCGCCGGGCTCTGCCTGTTCACCTCTTTCAGCCTCGGCGCCGAGGACTACTGCAACATCCTCAACGCCGCCACCGGCTTCAACTACACGGTGGAGGAGATGATGACGATCGGCGATCGCATCTGGAACATGGAGCGGAAGTTCAATCAGGATGCCGGGATCGAACCCAAGGAGGACACCCTGCCGAAGCGCTTCCTGGAGGAGCCGGCCAAGCAGGGTCCGAACAAGGGTAAGGTGCATCAGCTGCACAAGATGCTGCCCGAGTTCTACGAGCTCCGCGGCTGGACCAAGGACGGTCGCCCGACGCCGGAGAAGCTCAAGGAGCTGCAGCTCGCGTGACTATCAACGTCCAGATCTTCGCCACGCTCAGGCTCGCCCTGAAGCGTGGCAGCGTCACAGTTGAAACGGAGGGCCCCGTCACCGTCGGGGCCCTCATTGATCTCATAAGCAAAGAGGTGGGCGAGGACATCCGACCCTGGCTCGTAGACGAGAACGATACGATCCACATGGGGACCATGATCCTGCTGGACGGCAAGAACATGAT
Source organism: uncultured Spirochaetaceae bacterium (assembly GCA_964654185.1). GTDB lineage: Bacteria > Spirochaetota > Spirochaetia > DSM-27196 > PWMO01 > CAYFQV01. The sequence goes on from CAZZIE010000109.1 coordinate 12,618, forward strand.
CCACCTGGACGGCCTCGACACCCTTGTCGAGACGTCCAACGTCGCGGTCTTTCCGCCCGCCGGCGGCGGGTGAATGCGCGGGAAGCGGGTAGTCGCCCGGTCCGCGGATGATCTGCCGCTTCTGCCCCACCCCGGCCGCACGTGCGGCGCTACCTCTCAGTACAACTCAGTACAACTGCACCGCCGACGCCTTGAACCCTGCGTACAACTCTGCACCCTCACGGATCTCGAGCTCCCGGAGCGACTCGCCGGTGACGAGCGCATCCAGCGGGAAGCCGCAGTCCAGGCGAACCTGGTAGAGACCGCCTCCGGCGGGCCCGCCCGCCCGCTCCGGTGCGAAGGGGCGGACGTCGGTGACGGTGCCGTGGAAGCGGTTCTGGGCGCTGGTGGCGAACTCCCGGCGCGCCAGGAAGACGTCGTCCATGGGAACCAGGGCGGCGGTGAAGTCTCCGCGCCGGCTGGGCACGACAATGGCGCCGCCGGGCATCTCGAAGTGCGCCACCGTGGTGCCCTCCGAGGTGACGCGTCCGTGGTAGATGTTGTTGCGGTTGGCCGTCATGCGGCCCGCTTCCATGGGGACGACGTGGTCGGCAATGCGGTACGCCGTCGCCAGGTTGTGGGTGCTCAGGAGCACGGACGTGCCGGCTGAGCGGGCGGCGACGACGGCTCCCTCGATCAGAGAGATCGATTTCGGGTCGATGTTGCTGGTCGGCTCGTCCAGGAAGAGCAGGTCCGGTTCGAGGGCCAGGGCGCGGGCGATCGCGACGCGCTGGCGCTCACCCCCGGACAACCCGTCGGCGCGACGGTGGGCGAACTCGGTCAGGCCCACCGCGGCGAGGGCGCGATCGATCCGCTCCTGTCGCAGATGGGGATCCACCCCGCGCACCTTCAGGCCGAAGGCCAGGTTTGCCGAGACGCGTTCGCGGAAGATGTAGGGGTGCTGGTGCACGTACACGGCGCGCCGGCGAAGAGCCTGGCGGCCGCGGAGAACGTTGACATCGATCCCGTCGAATTGAATCCGGCCGGTGTAGGGTCCAAGCAGGCCGTTTGCCGCCTTGAAGAAGGTCGTTTTGCCGCAGCCGTTGTGGCCGATCACTGCGGTGATCGAGCCGCGCTCAGCTTCGAAGCGCTCGATAGCAAGGACCGGCGCGGCGTCGTAGGCAAAGCCGACGTTCTCGGCGCGGAGGATGGGTCCCGCGGCAGAGCTGTTGCGGTGCCGGCTTTCATCTCGTTGCACGATGCACCGTCCAGTTCAGGGCCAGATTGATGCCCAGGGCAATGATCATGAGAACCATGCCCAGGGACAGCGCCAGGGAGAAGGCGCCGCGCTGGGTCTCCAGGGCCAACGCCGTGGTCATGGTTCGGGTGTACCAGCGGATGTTTCCGCCGAGCATCATGGACACGCCGACTTCGCCGATGACGCGGCCGAAGCCCGACAGGACCGCCGAGGCAATGCCGATCCGCGCCTCGAGAAGGGTCTTCCAGACGATCCGTGGTCCCGAGGCCCCAAGGGTCAGAAGGGTTTCGCGCAGCCCCTCATCCACGGCGACCACGGCACCGTAGACCAGGGACGTCACGATGGGAAGCGCAAGGATGGATTGCCCAACGACGACCGCGGTCGGCGTGAAGAGAATGCCGAACTGTCCGAGCGGACCGGACCGGGAGATGAAGGAGTACACCAGGAGGCCTACCACCACGGTGGGCAGGGCCATGAGGGTGTGTATGACCGCAATGATGCCGCGGCGGCCGGGGAAGCGGCCGAAGGCGAGGAGCACCCCGGCCGGAATTCCCACGGCGGCGCTGACGGCCGTCGAGGAGAGGGAGAAGCGTACGCTGTTCACCGTGATGGCCGTGACCGCCCTGTCGACCGTGGCGATGGTCGTC
>CAZZIE010000110.1:0-14428 GCA_964654185.1 uncultured Spirochaetaceae bacterium
GCGACATGGGCGGCGAGACGAAGACCCACGAGATGGGCGAAGCAGTGAAAGAGGCTATCCTGAAGGGCTAGTCGGACCGGTACGGTGCCGCAGGGACTTTCGCTTGACTTTTGCAAGATCCTATGGCATAAAGGTTAGACCATTATAAAGACATATGTATTGCCGCGGGGTGCGGCGCCGCGGCCTTGCAGCGTGGAGACGGTCAGGTCTTCCATCGACCGTTTCGGCAGGGTGTGAGCGGATCTTGCCAAGGAGGTTCCATGAGTCAGGAGACGGTAACGAAGGACGCAACCTACATCGCAGGCCTTGTGGCCAAGGCGCGGGTGGCCCTGGCCGCCTTCGAGCCCTTCAATCAGAAGCAGGTGGATACCATTCTTCGCGACATTGCGAAGAACGTATTCGACAACGCCGAAGAGCTCGCGGAGATGGCGGTCAAAGAGACCGGCATGGGCGGCGTCGAATACAAGATCAAGAAGAATCAAGGCAAGGCGCGGATTCTCTGGTATCACCTCAAGGGCAAGAAGTCCATGGGCGTGATCGATGAGGACGAGGAGTCCGGCATAACCCAGATTGCCAAGCCCGTCGGCGTGGTGGCGGCGGTGCAGCCCACTACCAATCCGACGGTGACCCCCATGGCCAACTGCATGGCCGCCCTCAAGGGGAAGAACGCCATCATTATTGCTCCGCACCCTCGCGCCGAGAACACGACGAAGTACTCGGTTAACCAGTGGCAGGACATCCTCGAGCAGCATGGCGCGCCGCGGGACCTCATTCAGCTCGTCGAAGACGGCAGCGTTGAGCGGACCAAGGAGCTCATGAAGCAGTGCGATGTCAACGTGGCAACCGGTGGTCCGGCAATGGTCAAGTCCGCCTACTCGAGCGGACGCCCCTCCTTCGGCGTCGGTCAGGGCAACGTGCAGACCATCATTGACCGGGATGTGGACATTCCCGAGACGGTCAGGATGATCCTCGACGCCCGCATCTTCGACAACGGCATCATCTGCTCGGGCGAGCAGACCATGATCACCCCGGAAGAGAAGTTCGACGAGCTGAAGAAAGCCGTCATCGACTACGGCGGCTACTGGGTCGACAATCCGGCCGAGAAGAAGAAGTTCATCGACGTTCTCTTTCCGGAAGGAAAGATCAATCGGGAGATGGTGGGCCAGAGCGTTCAGCAGATCGCCGACGCCGCCGGCATCAACGTGCCGGAGGGTACCAGGGTGATCGCGATCCCCGAGGAGAACGAGAACAAGAACAGCGTACTCCGGAAGGAGAAGATGTTCCCGGTCATTACCCCGTTCAAGTACAGGGACTTCGACCAGGCCATCGACATTGCCGTGGAGAACCTCTCAATTGAGGGGAAGGGCCACAGCGTCTCGGTGCACTCCCACAACGACGAGCACCTCAAGGAAGTGGGCCGCCGGGCGCCGGTCAGCCGTGTCCTGGTGAATCAGCCCTGCGCGACCGCCAACGGCGGCGCCTTTACCAACAGTCTCAATGCTACGAGCACCCTCGGCGCCGGCTCCTGGGGAAACAACTCCATCAGCGAGAACTTCTACTACAAGCACCTGTTGAACATCACCCGTGTCGCCAAGGTGAAGAAGCATCCGTACCAGCCCTCCGACGAGGAGCTCTGGAAGGTGGAATCATGAAGCTGCTGGAATACAAAGCGCACGGGGTCTTTCGAACCTACGGGGTAGCCAGCATTGACGGGTACACCGTGAGCACTCCGGAGGAGCTCGCGGACGTGGACGGCAAGCTTCCGTATCCGGTCGTCATCAAGGCGCAGGTGCAGACGGGTAACCGCGGGAAGCTCGGCGGCATCAAATTTGCCAAGGACAAGGCGGAGCTCCTGGCCAACGGGTCGGCCATCCTGGGGATGACCATCAAGAACCTCGAAGTGAAGCGTGTCTTCATCACGCCCAAGGTCGACATCAAGAAGGAGATGTACCTCTCCTTCACCATGGACCGGAAGACCAAGTTGGGCGTCATGATCTTCAGCCCGGTGGGCGGCGTGGACATCAACGAGATCGCCGAGAAGAACCCGGACAAGGTTGCCAAGGTTCTCATTCCCGCCGGCGAAACAATCCCGGAGTTCATGCTGCAGTACGTGGTCGACAAGACCGGGCTGGAGCCGGAGCTCCACGAGGAGTTCAAGGAGATCTGTCGGAAGCTCTACAAGGCGTACGTCAAGCACGACTGTCTCCTCGCTGAGATCAACCCGCTCGTTGTCACCGACGACGGCCACCTCCGCGCCCTCGACGGCAAGGTCGACATTGACGACAACGCCCTCTACCGCCATCCGGAGATCGCGGAATTCCGCGACGAGATTACCGAGAACCCGCTCATCCTGGACGCACGGCGGTTCGATTTTCTCTACATCCCCATCAAGGATCAGGGGAACATCGCGGTGGTCTCCAACGGGTCCGGAATGATCATGTCTTCCATCGACCTGATCTCGAAGCGCGGCATGGAGGTGACCTGCGCGCTGGATCTCGGCGGCGGCGCGACGGCCGACCGCATCAAGGAGGCCCTGAGAATTGTTGCCTCGAACGAACGGGTCGACACCGTATTCATCAACATTTTCGGCGGCATTACGAGGTGCGACGAAATCGCCAACGGCGTGAAGGAGGCGTATAAGAAGATCAACGCCAACCGCCTGGTGATCCGCCTCGAGGGGACCAACAAGGAGCTCGGCCTGGAGATCGTGCAGAGCATAAAGGGCAACATTGAGCTCGTCGACGGCCTCTACGAAGGCGTCGACGCCCTGGCCGAGGGTGAGGGGGTAACGGCATGAGTTTCTGGATCGATGAAAACACCCGCCTGATCGTGCAGGGCATCACCGGCAGGGAAGGGAAGTTTCACGCCGAGCAGATGCAGCTCTACAACACCAACGTTGTTGCCGGCGTAACTCCGGGCAAGGGCGGCACCGAGGTGCTCGGCGTGCCGGTGTACAACACCGTCCTCGAGGCCAAGGAGAAGGAGAACGCCAACGCGAGTGTTCTCTTCGTGCCGCCGAAGTACCTCTACGGCGCCGCCTACGAGGCGATCATGTCCGGCGTGCCCCTGGTGCTCACCATTGCCGAAGGAACCCCGGTGCACGACATGCTCAAACTCCACCACCTGGCAAAGGAGAAGGGCGTGCGTCTGGTCGGACCGAACTCCTTCGGGGTCATCTCTCCAGGTAAGGCCAAGGCGGGCTTCATGGCGCACCGCATATTCGCGCCCGGTCGCGTCGGCATCATGTCCCGGAGCGCCACGAACTGCTACGAAACGGTCTTCCTCATGAAGAAGCAGGGGATCGGGCAATCCACCGTGGTCGGCGTCGGCGGCGACATGATCCCGGGATCGACCTTCCGCGACACCCTGCCGTTCTTCGAGGCGGATGATGAGACCGATGTCATCGTCATGATCGGGGAGATCGGGGGAAGCGAAGAGGAGCTTGCCGGAGAGTACATCAAGGAGCACATCACCAAGCCGGTGATTGCGCTGATTGCCGGGAAGAACGCGCCGGAGGACACCAGCATGGGACATGCCGGTGCCATCGTATCCCCCGGCGGCGAAGGATCTGCGGAGAGCAAAGAGAAGGTCCTCCGCGAGGCGGGCTGTCACATAGCCGAGAGCACCGAAGACATCGTCAAAATTCTGAAGACGCTGGTCGGCGGAAACCCCGGCGACCCCTCCGCAACGAAGGCGGCTGCGGAACGTTAGCCGCGGCGGTGGCGCCCTCGGCAGCGGCCGACCGCCACGACGAGGAAAGGACTCGTATGAACAAAGAGACCAAGCTGAAGATCCACGAGATCATGCTCACCATTCGGAAGTTCGAGGAGCGCGCCTTGAGGCTCTTCGAGGAGAACAAGCTCCGCGGCTCGGTGCACCTGAGCATTGGTCAGGAGGCCGTTGCGGGGACCGTCGGCGCCTACCTGACGGACGATGATTACATCACCACGACGCACCGCGGCCACGGCCACTCCATTGCCAAAGGGGCCAAACCCGACGGTGCCATGGCTGAGCTCATGGGCAAGGAGACCGGCTACTGCAAGGGCCGGGGCGGATCCATGCACATTGCAGATGTCGATAGAGGTAACCTCGGGGCAAACGCCATTGTCGGGGGCGGCATTCCCCACGCGGTAGGTGGGGCCTTGAGCGCGAAGATGCGCGAGACCGACCAGGTTGCCGTGACCTTCTTCGGCGACGGCGCCGCCAATCAGGGCATCTTCCACGAGTCTCTGAACCTCGCGGCGATCTGGGACCTGCCGGTCATCTTCATCTGCGAGAACAACCAGTACGCCATGACCGTCGATTCGAGCAAGGTCACCGCGGTAAAGGATGTTGCGACCCGCGCCAAGGCCTACGACATGCCCGGCGAGGTCGTCGACGGAAACGACGTCTTCGCCATCGAGAAGGCCTTCACCAAGGCGCTCAAGCGCGCCAGGGAAGGTAAGGGGCCCACCCTTATTGAGGCGAAGACCTACCGCTGGGAAGGTCACTGGACCGGGGATCCCCAGGTCTATCGAAGCCGCGACGAAATCCAGGGGTGGAAGGAGAAGGATCCGATCCTTCGGTTCGAGAAGCACCTCCTGGATGAGGGCATTCTGAAGCAGGACGAGATCGATGCTCGCCACGCCGAGACGGAGAAGACGATTGAGGCGGCGGTCGAGTTCGCCATGAACAGTCCGGAGCCGGATCCCGCGTCCGTTCTGGACAACGTGTACTACGTGGAGGCGAAGTAATGGCGAAGAAGAAGATTGCCGTCGCGCTGCGCGACGTCATTGCCGAGGAGATGCGCCGGGACGAGCGCGTCTTCGTAATGGGTGAGGACATTGCCGCCCAGGGCGGCGTGTTCGGCGTCACCCGCGGTCTGATCGACGAGTTCGGTGAGAAGCGCGTTCGGGAGACCCCGATCTCCGAGGCAGGGTATACCGGCGTCGCCCTTGGCGCCGCCCTTACGGGAATGCGCCCCATTGTCGACTTCATGTACCTCGACTTCACCTACGTGGCCATGGATCAGCTCCTGAACCAGGTGGCGAAGCTGCGCTACATGTATGGCGGCAAAGCCACCATCCCCATGGTGATCCGCGGCCAGCAGGGAATCGGCCGCGGCAACGCCGGGACGCACTCCCAGAGTGTGGAGACCTTCTTCTGCCACATTCCCGGCTTCAAGGTGGTCATGCCCTCCAACGCCTACGACGGTGCGGGACTGCTGCGAACCGCCATCCGGGACAACAACCCGGTCATGTTCATTGAGCACAAGGCGCTCTACATCAACGCCGACGAAGTCCCCGACGACCCGGACTTCATGATCCCCTTCGGGCAGGCGGCGGTGAAGCGAGAGGGAACGGACGCCACCATTGTGGCTACCTCCCTCATGGTGCCGCGCGCCCTCGAGGCGGCGGAAAAGCTTGCCGCCGACGGAATCGAGGCCGAGGTCATTGACCCGCGGACCCTGTTGCCCCTGGATATCGACACCATTGCAGCGTCCGTGAAGAAGACCGGCCGCGCCGTCGTTGTCCACGAGGCGCACAAGAATGCGGGCATCGGAGCCGAGATAGGCTCACAGATCTCGGAGGCGTGTTTCAAGTATCTGGATGCGCCGGTGCATCGACTGGGTGCCAAACCGTGCACCCTGCCGTTCAGTCTGGTCCTGGAGAACGCGGTGGTACCCGGCGTCGACGACATTGTCGAAGCGACCCGGGCGGTCTGCTACAAGTAGCGGGAGCTGCACATGGCAACGAAGGTAACCCTGCCCAAGCAGGGCCTGCAGATGACCGAAGGTAACATCATGCAGTGGCTCGCCAAGGAAGGCGATGAGGTCAAAGAGGGTGAGCCGCTCTTCGAGATGGAGACCGACAAGCTCACCATTGAGATCGATGCTCCCGTCACCGGGAAGCTGCTCAAGATCATTCACGGCGAAGGCGCCGTCGTCCCCATTACCCACATTATTGGTGTGATAGGAGAAGAGGGGGAGGATATCTCCGACATCCTCGCCGAGGCGGAAGCCGAAAGCGGGGGCGACGGAGCCGAAGCCGGTGGAGACGGCGAGTCCGCGGCCGCCCCGGAGGCCGCCGCTGGGTCGAGCGAGTCCGGCGGCGCCGCGGCGGCGCCCTCCGCCTCTGTCACCCCCGCTCCAGCCGAAGCCGCGCCCCCTGCCACCAGTGGCGCAACCTCCTTGGACCGGCCGTCGGGAGCGGCCGCGGGCGCCCCTGCGGGCACCGGCGAACGCCGCCCCGACGGTCAGGTTTTCTCGACGCCCCGCGCGCGGTTGCGCGCGCAGGAGCGCGGCATCGATCTGGAGCAGGTCGCTCCGAGCGGCCCGGAGGGAACCGTCATTGAACGGGACGTCCTCACTGCGGCGGAAGCTCAGCCGGCGGCAACTCCGCTGGCAAAGAAGGCCGCAACGGCCCAGGGTGTGCCCCTCTCCGCTGTACAGGGCAGCGGACCCCGCGGCAAGGTGTACGAGCGCGACGTCGCGGCCGGCGCCGCAGCCGGCACCGCAGCGGCGAGTGGCGCCGCGGCCGGCACTGCGGCAGCGGGTGGCGCGACCGGGGCGGCAACTGCTCCGCGGGAGGATCGCCTGGTGCCCCTCACGGGCATGCGCCGCACCATTGCTCAGCGCATGCGCGAGAGTCTGGACACCGCGGCACAGGCGGTCCACCGCCTGCGCGTGGACATGTCCGAAACCGTGCGCATGCGGAGCAAGCTCAAGGATGCGGAGATCGCCGTCTCCTACAACGACATCATCCTGAAGGCAACGGCTCAGGCGCTCCGGGAACACCCGCGCATGAACAGTGTCCTCACTGATCAGGGCGTTCTGGAGTACGGCCGCGTCGATATCGGCGTGGCGGTGGCGCTGGATGAAGGACTCATTGTGCCGAAGATGCGCAACGTGGATCTTCTCTCACTCCAGCAGATCCACGCCGAGAGCAGGCGTCTCGGTGAAGCCGCGCGGAGCGGTCAGCTCACCGGCGACGAGATGCAGGGCGGAACGTTCAGCGTCTCCAATCTGGGGATGTACGGACTCGACAGCTTCACCGCCATCATCGACTCGCCGGAGAGCGGGATCCTCGCGGTGGGCGCAATCAAGGATCAGGTTGTGCCCGTGGATGGACAGGCCCAGGTGCGGCCCATGTGCGAGCTCTCGCTGACCTACGACCATCGCGTCATTGACGGCGCCCCGGCGGCGGACTTCCTCCGGAGCGTCGGGCGGATCCTGGAGAATCCGTACACGTTGATCTGACGGCTGCCGACGCAGCCTGCCGCGACGGCGCCTGCGCCCCCGCCGCGGCTGCCACGCGCGGTGACGCGCCGCCGCGATGCGCCACGGCCGGCCGCCCGGCCCGAGAGAGGTGAATCCATGAGCAATACCTACGACGTCGCAGTGGTCGGCGGCGGACCCGGCGGCTACGTCGCGGCGATCCGCGCGGGCCAGTACGGCATGAAGACGGTCCTCTTCGAAGGGGAAGCCCTCGGGGGCACCTGTCTCAACTGGGGATGCATTCCCACCAAGGCCATGCTCCACTCCTGTGACCTTCTGCACGAGATGGCCGGCGCCGGTAAGCTCGGGATCGACCTGGGCGGGGCGGAGCCGAAGCCGGACATGGGCAAACTCTACGCCTACAAGAACAAGGCGGTGAAGAAGCTTACCGGCGGGGTGAAGTCACTGCTCCAGGGAGTAGGCGTTGAGATCGTCACCGGAACGGCCGAGCTCGCGGATGCGCACACGCTCCGCCTGAGCGGTTCTCACGACGCCACCTACACGGCCAATAACATCGTCCTGGCAATGGGATCTCAGGTCGTGGTGCCGCCCATCCCGGGCCTTTCCGAGGCCGGCTACTGGACGAGCCGCAGCTTCCTCGCCGACGATCCGGATCTCCCGGAGAGCATGATCATCATTGGCGGCGGCGTGATCGGCGTCGAGTTCGCCGGGATCCTGAACGACCTCGGGGTCGATGTTACCGTCGTGGAGATGATGGAACAGCTTCTGCCGCGGATGGACGCCGAGGTGGCGGAGACCTTGCGGAAGAGCTTCAAGAAAGCGGGCATTGCCGTCGAGACCGGTGTGAAGGTCACCGCCGTGGCGGCCGCGGGCGGCTCTTCCGACGCCGCGGACGGCTCTTCCGGGGCCGGCTCCTCCGCGAACGGCTCCGGCGGCGCCAAGCGCGTCACCATCCAGGACGCCGACGGCGAGCGCACCCTGGAGGCGCAGGAGCTCATGGTTGCGGTAGGCCGCAGCGCGCGAACCGAGATGGTCGGTCTCGACGCGGCGGGAGTCCGAACCACGAAGAGCGGCATTGCCGCCGACGAGAACCAGCAGACCAGCGTGCCCCATATCTACGCCATCGGCGATGTGACCGGGCGCTGGCAACTCGCCCACGCCGCAAGTGCCGACGCCCTCGTGGCGGTGGATCACATTGCGGGCAAGCCCAACTACTCCAACCGCGACATCGTCGCATCCTGCGTCTACACTCGCCCGGAGATCGCCGCAGTCGGCATGACCCTCGATCAGGCGCGGGAGGCGGGACACGAGGCGGTTGAAGGGTCCTTCCCGATTGCCGCGAACAGCAAGTCATCCATCATGGGAGAGGCGACGGGCTTCGTGAAGATCGTCTCCGACGAGAAGAGCGGCGCGGTCCTGGGGGCGCACCTCATTGGACCGCGGGCGACCGACCTCATAGCGGAGCTCGCCCTCGCCATGAGCGCGGAAGTAACGGTGGAGGAGATCGGTGCGACGATCCACCCGCACCCCACGGTGAGCGAGGCCGTCATGGAGGCGATCCACGACATCGAGGGGCTGTCGGTCCACAAACCGGCCCCGCGCCGGAGGTACACATGAAGACGTACACGATCGCCGTCATACCCGGCGACGGCATCGGCAATGAGGTCATGGTCGAGGGCCTGCGCATCCTCGATCGCACCGCGGAGCTCCACGGCGGCATCTCCTTCACCTACCAGCAGTACGACTGGGGGTGTGAGTACTACACCAGGACCGGTGCAATGATGGCGGAGGACGGCATGGAACGGCTCCGCGATACCGACGCCATTCTCCTTGGCGCCGTGGGCTATCCCGGCGTGCCGGACCACATCAGTCTGCGCGACCTCCTGCTTCGCATTCGTCAGGGTTTCAATCAGTACGTAAACCTTCGTCCCATCAAGCTCATCACGGAGGAGGACTGTCCCCTCAAGGGCATGGGGCCTGCAGACATCGACATGATCTTCGTCCGGGAAAACACTGAAGGGGAGTACGCCGGCGTCGGCGGGATCACCCGCGAAGGGACCGCGGAAGAGGCGGCTCTGCAGACATCCATCTTCACCCGAAAGAACACCGAGAAGGTCATGGACTACGCCTTCAACCTGGCCAGAGAACGACTCGATGTCCGGCGTCAGGCCGGTCGCAAGACGGTAGGGAAGGTGACGAGCGCGACCAAGAGTAACGCCCTCAACTACGGGATGGTCTTCTGGGACAAGCTCTTTGCCGAGCGATCGAAGCTCTTTCCCGACATCAATACCGACCAGTACCACGTAGATGCGCTCTCCATGTACATGCTGCAGCGTCCGGCGGACTTCGACGTCGTCGTAGCGAGCAACCTCTTCGGGGACATCCTGACCGACCTGGGAAGCGTGTTACAGGGCGGCATCGGCTTCGCCGCCGGGGGCAACCTCAACCCCGACCGGGTATTTCCGAGCATGTTCGAGCCGGTCCACGGCTCGGCGCCGGACATTGCCTGGAAGGGCCTAGCAAACCCGATCGCCATGATATGGACCGTGAAGATGATGCTCGACTTCCTCGGCCACACCGACCTCGGGAGCCGGGTATTCGAGGCGATCCGTCACGTCGTCATTGAACGGCGTGGCGAGCTGACCGCCGACATGGGAGGGAGCGGGAAGACCTCTCACACAGCCGATCTCATCCTGGAGGCCATGGGGGACTAGAACCGGTGGCGACTCCTTGAAGTAGGCACCGAGAGGTGCGACCATTACTAGTGAGGGGGCACACGTATGTCGGTTATAACCATTTCTGGCCAGGCGGGGGCGGGCGATGAGCTCGTTGCGGGCCGCGTTGCCGAAGCACTCGGGTATCGCCTGATCGACCGCCCGGTCGTTCTCAAGGTACTCGAGCAGTACGGCATTGTGGACTACGAAAAGCTCCTCGACACACCGCCGCATCTCTTCGACGGGTTGGGCAGTGAGAAACAGAGCGCCAACGATCTTCTGAACCGGCTCTACCTTCTCTTCGCCAGACGGAACAACGTAGTCATTGTCAGTCGCCGCGCCTACATCAGTCTGGAGCCCTTTCTCAACAGCTTCGCGGTATTCCTCAAGGCGCCGCACAACGCGCGCGTCCGGAACGTCATGAAATGGGAAGAGCTGAGGCAGACCGACGCCGAAAAGGCCGTCGCCAGGGAGGAAGAGCGCCGCCGCGGCATCATTGAGTCCTTCCACAAGCGCCATTGGGACTCCATGACCTCGTGGAGCCTCGTCGCCGACACGCACAAGCTCGGAATCGACCGCGTCGTGGAGATGATCATCACCGCGAACGAGGAGATTGCCCGGGCGGACGCGCTCTTCGGGTGGCAGGACGGGCTCCCCACCACCGAAACCATTGAGACCGATCCCGTCATGGAAACCGCCGTCGACAAGGTCCTCGAGACCGCTGCGCCGGCCACCGCCTAGGTGCGACCGTCACTACCTACGAAAGGGGGCTACAAATGTCTTCCAGGAACGATGCCAAAGCGCTCGGCGAGATGCTGGCCAGACTGCGCAAGGAGAAGAAACTCTCCTACGATGCGATCGCCGACAAGGCCTCGCTGGCCGCGCAGTTGATCGAGGACATAGAGAAGGGGGCGGTGAGCCCGTCCATCGGCGCGCTCAAGAGCATTGCCCGTGCCCTGGACACGCCGCTGTCCGACTTCTTCCAGCAGGCGGGTCTCTCCGAGAAAGAGATCGAAGAGATCGAGTCACGCAAGGATGTGGTCCACATTCAGCGGGGAAAGCGGCGGGCGCTCTCCGTGAAGGGATCGCGCGCGGAAATCGAGCTCCTCACGCCGTCGCGGGTCGCTCACAACATTGAGCTTCTGTGGCAGGAGGTTGAGGCGCGCTCCTCCGGCGGTGACTGGCTGACCCACGAAGGGGAGGAGTGCTGCCTTGTCGTGAAGGGAAGCGTCCGGCTTCTGGTGGATGAAGATGTCTTCGAGCTTGCCGAAGGGGATTCCCTGTGGTTCCGGACCAACCAGCCCCACAAGTGGGAGAACCCGTCGGAGAAGCCCGCCACGCTGCTCTGGGCAATCACGCCGCCCTATCACGGGAAGGTGTAGCGGCTCGATCGGGCCGCGTGGCGGCATCAACAATTTCGGCACCACTCAGCGGCGCCGGTTCTCACCTCTCGAACATGAGCTCGTAGGGGCGCTCGATTGCCTCGGCGAGCTCTTCAATGCCGAAGACCCGGACCTTTCGGAAGTGCTCCTTCCCGGCGAAGAAGGCAATGACCGTCGGAACGGAGAACACCTCGTAGGCTTGCCCGACCTCCGGGTCCACATCTATCTCTACATCCAGGAAGTCCATCTGCGGGAAGCGCTCCGACAGCAGCTCCCGCACCTTGGGCTTCAGAACCTTGCAGACTGAGCAGTCCGTTGTCGTGGCGTAGAGGAGTACGGCTTCCTTCTCGGCCAGCTGTGCGTTTACGGTATCCAGCTTCACGGGGCCTCCATCGGACCGATGGTACTGCCGGCGCGATCGCCGCGCAAGCCGGCCCGGGCGAGCGTCCGTGCCCGGGGTAGCTCCGGCGGTTACTGTGGCTCTCACCGGCCCCCGGCGGCCGGCATCCACACCTCGGCGTAGTCCCCCACGAAGCGGCGCATGGAGGTCGGTGGGCGGCCTATGAGACGTTCGACGTCGTTGCTGATCTTCTCGCCGGAGCCGAAGCGCGTTGCGGTGTAGAGGGCGACCATGACCAGGGCGAACTTTCGCTGGACCCCCTGGCGCCGCGCCTTGAGATAGAAGCGCACCGGCGACGGATTCGTGTACGCAATTCTTCGTCCCAGAACCTCCGTGAAGATCTGCGCGACCTCCCGGTAATCGAGAGCCTCTGGACCGGTGAGGTCGTAGGCCCGCCCTTCGTGACCTTCGGTGGTGAGAACGTGCGCCGCCACCTCGCCTATGTCGCGGACATCAATGAAGCTCGTCTTTGCTGCTCCGACCGGCACGCTGATGACACCGTCCTCAAGAATCTCTTCTCTGTGGGTGGTGCTCAGGTTCTGCATGTAGAAGCTCGGCCGCAGGAAGGTGTAGGGCACGCCGGCGGTGAGGAGGTGTTGCTCCACCTTGTAGTGCGGGACGATACGTTTGTTCTCGACACCGAGAAGAGAGAGAAAGACGATGTGTCCGACCCCGGCCTCCCGCGCAAAGTCGATGACCGGGAAGAGGTGGCGCCGTACGTCGGCGATCTGCGGCGGCCGCAGGAGGAAGAGGCGGTCCGCCCCTTCGAATGCCGCGGCGTAGGTAGATTCATCGCCGAAGCGGAGGATACGCGCCTCGACTCCGTGCGGCACCCGGGCGGCGGCGTCTTCGTTGGTGACCGCGGCCACAACAGGGGCGCCCATGGATTTCAGACACGTGACCACTTCACGGCCGACGTTTCCCGTCGCGCCGGTAACCAGAATCCTGTTTGTGTTCATGATTGCTCCGTAGAGGTGATGTGTTGAATGCAGGACTCGAGCTCCCGCGCCGCCTGGCGTACCGGCTCCGCCGACCGTCGAGCGCGCCCGAGAATGACCGCTCCCTCAATGGTGGAGACGATGAGCGTGGCGAGGCGCTCCGCGCGGTCGGGGGCAATACCCGCAGCCTCCAGGCCGTGGGTGAACTCGGTGATCCATGAGTCGTAGCTCTCCGCGCAGGCGGTTCGGACTCGTTCGCTCGTGGTCGCCGCCTCGAGGGCGGAGGTGCTGATGGGGCCGCCGGCTGAGTAGTCCGAGGTTTCCATGAAGTGCGCAATGTGCTCGAGGAATCCGCGGACGCTCTCTCCCGCGTCGCGCTCTCCTGTTCGGATCAGCGCCACCGCCCGGCTGATCCGGGCCGATACCGGCGCGGCGGCGTGGCGAACCGCTTCGGCAACGAGCTCCTCCTTTCCTCCCGGGAAGTAGTAGTAGAGGGAGCCCTTCGGGGAGCCGCTCTCGCGGACGACCTGGTTCAGGCCGGTGGACTGATATCCTTGTCGCTCGAGCAGGCGGGCGGTTGCTTCGAGGAAGCGCCTTCGCGCCGTGGTCGGTTGCTGGGGGATCGTGTGGCGTGTTGCACTACTCATTGCATGGGATTATACCGACTGGTCTAAATATACGTCAATCTGGTGCGGCATGTTTGCACGGCGCGCTCGTCCGGCGCCGCCGCGGGCGCGCCTGAAAGACGCGGTGCGTGCTGGTCGTGGGCCGCACCGCGCGGGCCGAGAGCGGTGGTCGCGGGTGTGGTTCCGGAGGGGAAATTCTCGTAGCGGTGTCGAATTCGGAGTCTCCCGATCGACTATTCTATGACGGTGAGGCATACGCGGCGGTTCGCCGCGGCACCGGATACTGCGATAGGAGGTGCAGCATGCACTACGCGCTTCTCATCTGGGAGAAACACGATCAACGCGACACCGTGTCGGCCGCGGAATGGGAGGAGATGATGGCTGGACACACAGCGTGGTGGAACGAGTATCAGCCCAAGGGCAAGGTGGTAAGTGGCGCCGGGCTCAAGGACCATACCACGGCGACGACCGTGCGGGACGAGAAGGGTGAGTTGAGCGTGACCGACGGGCCCTTCGTGGAGTCTCGAGAGGTTCTCGGCGGCTTCTACGTGGTGGACTGTGCGGATCTGGATGAAGCCATCGCCATGGCCAGGAAGATTCCCATGCGCGACGGCGAGGGCGTAGAGATTCGTCCCCTCATGGAGGGCACGGGCTGAGGCCTCATGGCAACCGGCTCGTCACCCGCGCACACAGTTCTTGCGCAGACCTACCGGGCCGAGCGGGGAAAGCTCATCGCCTTCCTCGGCCGGCGCTTCCACGATGTTGAGCTCGCCGAGGATGCGGTCCAGTCGGCAACCGAGGTAGCGTCCCGGACCTGGCCGGTTCGGGGTATCCCCGGTTCGCCGGCGGGGTGGCTGCTTTCCGTCGCGCGCAGAAGGTGCGTCGACGTGGTACGCCGCCGGGAACGCATCTCAGGAGTGCTCACCGAATCGGGGGTCACCGCCTCCGAGGACCGCGGAGAGCTCGTCACCGTCGACGCCCTGGACCCCGGAGCGGCGTACATACCCGACGAACGGCTTCGGCTGATCTACACGTGCTGTCATCCAGCCCTGGAACCGGATACCCGCGTTGCATTGACCCTCCAGCTCGTTGTCGGGATGACCAGTGACCAGATCGGGCGCGCCTTCCTCGTCGCACCCGCAACGGTGGCCC
>CAZZIE010000111.1:0-14415 GCA_964654185.1 uncultured Spirochaetaceae bacterium
AGCTGCCGACCGCCTTGCCGTCGAGGTCGGTGACGAGCTCCGGCTGCTCACGGTGCGAGGTCGTGCCGGGCAGCGGGTGATCCCGCGGGTCTCGACTTTCACGGTGAGAGGGGTGGTTTCGGTGGGATACCAGGAGCTCGACCGGCTCTGGGTCTTCATTGCCCACGGAGAGGGCGTGCGCATTCTGCCGGCCGATTCCTCCCGGGATCTTCTCGGCATCAAGGTCCATGCGCCCTACGAGCTGGAGAATCCCCTGACCGCACCGACCGGCAGCGATGAGACACGTCTCCTCAGGGGACGGATTCGCGACGCTACCGCCGGGAGCTGGCGCATCCTTTCGTGGTACGAGCTCGAGGAGTCCCGATACGTCTCCTTCCGCACCACCAAGAGCCTGCTCGGTTTCATCATGGCGCTCATCGTCGTCGTGGCGGCGGTTAACGTCTCATCGAGCCTCGTGGTGGTGGTTCTGGAAAAGCAGTCCGAGATTGCCATTCTCAAGGCGACAGGCGGTCAGCCCGGGTGGGTCCGGGACGCCTTTCTCTACGCCGGCCTCATTGCGGGGGTCCTCGGTGCGGCGCTCGGGGTGGCGCTTGGAGTCCTCCTGACGGTGTACATCAACCAGGTCATAACCGCCCTCGACTGGCTGGGAACCGCGGTGCAGCGGGTCGGTCTCTGGGTCGCATCGCCCTTCCTGGACGGTTCGGTGCAGCCGGTGGACGTTCTGCCCCGGGATTTCTACCTGGAAACGATCCCGATCTCCATCGACCCGCGGCAACTTGCCGCCGTCTGGGGCTTCGCGGTGGTCGTCGCCGTCCTTGCCGCAGTGATTCCGGCGCGGCGCGCCGCCCGGCTCAAGCCGCTGGAGGTCATGCGGCGGCACTGATGAACTGGTGCCGGAATTGTTGATGGGCGGGAATGCGAGCCGTGATTGCCGGTGCCAATTGCCGATGCTATATTGAGAGCGACGCGGCGGGAGAATGCCGCAGTTTCGGACGGCAGTGCCCGCCACTGAAGGGTGACCCCCTTGGAGCGGCCGCCACGCGGAGGTGACTGCTGTAATGCTCCCCGCCGCGGACCGTTTTGTTTGAGCACCCGCGCTACGTTGATAATTGGTCGACACATCCGTACGTTTGCCTACTACACTCTGTAATGGAGGACTCGCATGTACGTCTGCAGCCGCTGCGGCAGTGATACCGGAACCATCCGACTGGACCAACGGTGGGGGAGCCAGGTCCGTCGCTACTGGCTGTGCGATGCCTGCGCCGCCGAGTTGGGAGTGGTTTCAGGAAAGCAGGCCGTCTCACCACGGTTTCACGACCTTTTCTCCCAGGTCTTCTCTCAGCGACAGGAGGACGCCTGCCCGGATTGCGGGCAGACCGTCACGGAGGTCCGGCGAACGGGACGGCTCGGCTGTCCCAGCTGCTATGCGACCTTCTACCGTGAGGTGAGCTCGAGGGTTGGCGAACAGACGTTGCAGCACGGCCATATCGGGGTGCTGCCGAAGCGATTGCGTCCGCTCCGGTGGACCTATCTCGAGCGGGAACGCATCCGGGATCGACTGAATGAGGCCCTCCAGGACGAGGAGTACGAGAAGGCGGCGGAGCTGCGAGACGAGATCCGCCGACGTGACGAGATGCACTGGAGTGCCGACGAGTGATTGATTCCGCCCTCTTCAAGCTGCCCGACTGGTTCGCCACGGAAGGTCCCGACAGCGACGTCGTGATCTCTTCCCGGATTCGTCTGGCCCGCAATATCGACGGGTTCCCCTTTGTCGCGTCCATGAACGCTCACGCCCGCGCCAGGGTCGAGAAGGAGGTTCGGGCGGTACTGGATCGACTCGACGATCGCTTCACCAGGATCGATGTCCACGGCCTCTCGGATGAGCAACTGCGTATGCTCGTTGAGTCCAATACTCTTGGCCCCACTGAAGAGGAGCGTGGCGACGTACTCTACCTCGGTGAGGACCGGGAGTTGCGGGTGCACGTGAACGCGATTGACCATCTGCGGATCGTCGGCTTTGCGGCCGGTTTGGGCCTCTCGGGGATACGTGATCGGGTGTCGCAGCTGGAGCGGACATTCGACGATTCCCTGGTATTCGCCGTTTCGCTACGGATGGGCTATTTCACTGCCGATATGCGAGATGTAGGGACAGGTATGCGCGCAACGTCGCTGCTGCATCTGCCGGCGCTCGCCGAATCGGGTGGTCTGGGTGAGGCCTTCACCGCTATTGACGGTGAGGACGTGAAATACGAGATTTTTCCGGCGAGTGCGCGTGTTTCCCTGGGGGACCTGGTGCTGTTGGCGAACGCCCGCGCCATGGGTCACGACGAGGGTGAGCTGGTGGAAAAACTTGAAGCCGCGATTTCGCAGTTGGTACATTATGAACGCGAGGCGCGGGAATCGTTGCTCGCCGAGCGTGGCGACGAGATTCGGCGCGCCGTTGACGACGCCGTCGGATACGTCAAGCACACGGGAGCGATCGGCGGCGAGGAAGCGATTCAGCTTGTTTCCCGGCTTCGGTTGGCGGCGATTGCGGGAATGATTGAAACACCGACTGTGCCGCAGATTACGTCGTTGTTCTTCCTCTCTCAGCCTTCTCTGATGGCACACGGCCGCGAGGGCGTCCGGAACGGTGCAAAGGGGCATACGGTGAACGAGCGGCGAGCACTTTTGTTGAAACAACAGCTGGAGTCACTGGGGTGACTCGGGAGGATTCTTAATGTTCAAGGGACTGACGCAGCGAGCACAAAAAGTACTGACCGTGCTCGCTCAGGATGAGGCAAAGCGGTTTCACTCCGATCAGCTTCTGCCTGAGCACATCGTGCTTGCCCTCCTCAAGGAAGGGGGCGGGCTCGGTTACAAAGCCCTTGAGAAGGTGATGATCGACCCGGCGAAGATGCAGCTGGAGATCGAAAAGGCCATTCCCAAGAAGCGTGGCGGCTTCATTCTCGGAGATGTTCCTCCTTCCCCGCGCGGGAAGAAAGTTCTGGAGGACTCTGCAGAGGAAGCGCGCAATCTCGGTCATGAATACATCGGTACGGAGCATCTTCTGCTCGCGTGCATGCGGGAAGAGGACGGTGAAACCGCCAAGTTCCTGCAGCAGCACAACATTACCATAGATACCCTGAGAGAGGTCATCAGCGAGCTCAGCGGGTCGACCGGTGGCGGCGCCAGCGGGACCCCCCGATTGCCCCAGCAGAAGCGCAAGAGCGGCCAGAGTTCTCAGTCGTCAAAGAAGACAACCCCGACGCTGGACGAGTTCGCCCGGGACCTCACCCAGCAGGGGCGAGAGCAGAAGCTCGATACCGTGGTCGGCCGACAGAAAGAGATCGATCGGGTCATCCAGATCCTGGCGCGGCGCACCAAGAACAACCCGGTGCTGATCGGCGAGCCCGGGGTCGGAAAGACCGCGATCGTCGAGGGGCTCGCCCAGAAGATCGTCGACAACACCGCGCCGGAGGTGCTCATCGGCAAGCGCGTGCTGACGCTGGATCTCGCTTCACTCATTGCCGGTACGAAGTACCGCGGCGAGTTCGAGGAGCGGCTGAAGCGCGTGATGAAGGAGATCATCAACGCCGGCAACGTCATTCTCTTCATCGACGAGCTCCACACCATCATCGGGGCCGGCGGCGCCGAGGGTGCAATCGACGCGTCGAACATGCTCAAGCCGGCACTCTCCCGCGGGGAGATCCAGTGCATCGGCGCGACGACGCTGAACGAGTACAAGAAGTACATCGAGAAGGATGCAGCCCTGGAGCGGCGCTTCCAGACCATCTTCGTCGAGGAGCCCTCGGTGGAAGAGACCATTGAGATCCTCAAGGGCATCCGCGAGAGCTACGAAGACCACCACAACGTGACCTACACTCCCGGCTCTCTGGAGGTGGCGGCACTCCTGTCGAACCGCTACGTCACCGACCGCTATCTGCCGGACAAGGCCATAGATTTGATGGATGAGGCCGGTTCCCGGAAGCGGATCCACAACAGCGTCCGTCCGACGGAGCTTGCCGAGCTGGAGCGGCAGATCGAGGAGCTCAACCAGGAGAAGCTCTCCCTGGTCAACTCCCAGAACTACGAGCGCGCCGCGGCGGTCCGCGACCAGGTACGCCAGCTCAAGGCCAAGGTCGAGGAGCTGAAGAACGAGTGGAAGGTGACCCTGAAGACCGAGCAGAACGTCGTCGACTCCGACGACATTCAGCACGTCCTCTCGGACATCACCGGTATTCCCCTGGCGCGCATTGCCCAGAGCGAGCAGGAGAAGCTGCTTCACATCGAGAAGGAGCTGCACAAGAAGGTCATCGGCCAGGACCAGGCCATTTCGGCGGTATCCTCGGCGATCCGGCGCTCCCGAACCGGTCTGAGCTCGACTTCCCGGCCCATGGGCTCTTTCATCTTCCTGGGACCCACCGGCGTCGGAAAGTCCCTGCTGGCAAAGACCCTGGCGGAGTTCCTCTTCGGCAGCGAAGAGGCGCTCATCCGCATCGACATGTCGGACTTCATGGAGAAGCACAACGTCTCCCGACTGGTTGGCGCTCCTCCGGGCTACGTCGGCTACGACGAAGGCGGTCTTCTCACCGAGAAGATTCGCCGGAAGCCCTACAGCGTCATTCTTCTCGACGAGATCGAGAAGGCGCATCCGGACGTGTTCAATATTCTCCTGCAGGTTCTCGAAGAGGGACAGCTCCAGGACAATCTGGGGCACACGGTCTCCTTCCGCAACACCGTCATGATCATGACGTCCAATGCGGGAGCCCGGGAGATTTCCCGGGAGTCCATGGTGGGCTTCCAGACCGCGGAAAGTCTGATGGACTACAAGGAGATCAAGTCCTCCGCCATGAATGAGCTTCGCCGGCTCTTCCGGCCGGAGTTCCTGAACCGTGTCGACGAGACGGTGGTCTTCCACAGCCTCACCGAGGGTGAGGTGCGGCGCATCCTGGATATCCTCCTTGCAGAGGTGCAGACGCGTCTGGCCGAGAAGGAAATCATCCTCGAGGTGACCAAGAAGGCGAAGGAGCACATCATCCAGAGCGGTTTCGACGTGAAGTTCGGGGCGCGACCGTTACGACGGACCATCCAGAAGGAGATCGAGGATCCCCTCTCCATGGAGGTGCTTCGCGGCCGCTTCGGCGAGGGAAGCCACATTGTGGTTTCCATTCGGAGCGGGAAGATCAGCTTCCGAAACAAGGCGTCCAAGAAGAAGAAGCAGGAAGAGCAACTGCCCGTTGCGACGGGCTGACGCTCACCGGCGCGGGCCAGTGCGCGAGCGAGTGCCCGGGGGGCGCGGGCCAGTGCCCGGGCGCCGACCCGGGCTCCGCGGCCAGAACCGCTGCGAGGTCACCTGCCCCGTCAGGGCAGGTCGCCTTCCCGGGGCAGGTCGCCCCCGAGCGCCCGCAAGACATAGACCATGAGCGACACGACGCCCCGCGTATCCCGCGGGGCGTCGTCATGTATGGACCGGACGTTGCCGTGATAGCTGATCCGGACCACACGCTCCGAGGCAAGAAGCGCGACCATGCGGCGCACCGTCGCGGGATCCGTCACAACGGCCTCCTCCAGGCGTTGGGAGCCGTTACTCTGTCGCCGCACCTCGGGAAGAGAGATCTGGATCGATGTCGACTGCGTCGACAACTCGGCCCCCCGAAGGTAGAGGGGCGGATCCGAGGCTGGATAGCGGACCTTCACCAGCACCGCCATCTCCGGGTCACTTTCTCCGCGGCTCGCGACATTGCGAACGATCGGCGCCACGACGGCGGCGTCCGTGACCGCCATGGTGGGAAGGTAGGTCCGGGGGCGGTCGGCCGTGACGGATATCCGGTTGTCTTCCGGCAGGGGCTTAGCCCCGGCGACGAAGGTGCTCTCCACGCGATCAACCCGAACGAACCCGCCGAGGACCCGGGTCGGCGGTGCCGGAGGGGCCGCTTCGGCCTCCGGTGTCGCGGTGTCGTCGGCACGGGGTGTACGGTCCGGAAGCTCGGTGAGCGGGCGGGTCGGCGCTCCCGGCTCGGGCTCCTCCGGCTCCAGGCGGGGCGGCGCCGCGTCGGCAGCCGGCCCGGCCGGCACCGCTTCAGGCGCGGGGCCCCGTCCGAGGGATTGGAGGAGATCCTGCAGGAAGCGTTGATCCTCCGCGAGCTCCCGGAGAGAATCCACCTCGATCAGAAGAGACTCGATCTCGGCGACCGCATCTTCCGGGGAGACCGAATCGGTGAGCGCGAGGATCTCGTCGAGGTTGGCCTGAAGGCGGGCGTTTTCCCGTTCGAGACGGTCAACGCGCTCCTGCAGGATATCCTGCGCGGCGCGAAGCTCATCGACTTCTCGGGCGAGGGTTTCGGACCGCTCGGTTGCTGCCGCGAGATCGGTTTGGAGCCGGCCGATCGTGGCTTGGAGCTCCGCGGGATCCGGCGCGTCCTGCTCGGAGGAGGCCGTGGTCCCGCAGGCGACAAGAAGCAGCAGGAGGAGAGGAGCCGTGAGCATCGTTACCAGAGTAGAAATAGGTGCTCGTAAGGTGCGCACACGTTTAGAATCGGCCAAAGGGCGAGCGTACTCCAGTCTCCGCGGGGGCGAAAACCTCTGGTGCTCCGCGGCAAAATCGGCTAAATTCATACATGGATAGTAACTGGGAGTCCCATGGGTACAAAGCAGCAAACTCACACCTACGACGAAAGTAAGGTCAAGACGTTATCGTCCCTGGAGCACATTCGCCTCCGGACGGGCATGTACATCGGCCGCCTCGGCGACGGGAGCAACCTGGACGACGGCATCTACATCCTCCTGAAGGAAGTCATCGACAACAGTGTGGATGAGTTCATCATGGGGTCCGGCGACACCATCCGAATTCAGCTGAACAACGGAAAGGTGATCGTCCGCGACTACGGTCGCGGGATTCCGCTGGGCAAGGTGATCGACTGCGTGTCGACCATCAACACGGGCGCCAAGTACAACGATGAGGTCTTTCAGTTCAGCGTGGGGTTGAACGGCGTCGGCACCAAGGCGGTGAACGCCCTCTCGTCGCACTTCCGGGTCGTCTCCTTCCGGGACAAGAACTACTTCGAGGCGGTCTTCTCGAAGGGAGAGTTGCAGAAGCAGCGGAAGGGCAAGACCACCAAGGAGCCCAACGGCACCTACGTCGAGTTCATTCCCGACGGCGAGATTTTCGGGGAGTACGAGTTCAACGAGGAGTTCATTGAGCAGCGCCTCTGGAACTACGCCTACCTGAACAGCGGGCTGACTCTCTATCTCGGCAAGAAGAAGTTTCACTCAAAGAACGGTCTCTACGACCTTCTCTACTCTGAAGTCGGCGACGACACCATCTATCCCATTGCGCACCACCGGGGGCAGCATCTCGAGTTCGCCGTCACAAGCACCAACAACTACGGAGAGACCTACTTCTCCTTTGTGAACGGCCAGTACACCTCCGACGGCGGCACCCACCAGAGCGCCTTCCGGGAGGGTCTTCTCAAGGGCGTGAACGAGTACTTCAAGAAGAACTACTCCGGGGTCGATGTCAGAGAGGGCATGGCCGGCGCGGTGTCGGTGAAGCTGCTCACTCCGATCTTCGAAAGCCAGACCAAGAACAAGCTCGGCAACACCGAGATCCGAAGCTGGATCGTGAACGATGTACGGTCGGCCATTGTCGACTTCCTCCACAAGAATCAGGGCGCCGCGAAGAAGCTCGAACAGAAGATCGCCCACAACGAGAAGCTCCGCAAGGAGCTCAACGCGGTGAAGAAGGAGGCGAAGGAGGCGGCCAAGAGGATTGCCCTGAAGATTCCGAACCTGAAGGACTGCAAGTACCACCGCGGGGACAAGCGCGGCGAGGAGTCCACCATCTTCATTACCGAGGGGCAATCGGCAAGCGGCTCCATGGTCTCCAGCCGGGATCCCTACACCCAGGCCATCTTCTCCCTCCGGGGCAAGCCGCAGAACATGTACGCCCGGAAGCGCGCCGACATCTACCGTAACGAGGAGCTCTACAACATGATGATGGCCCTCGGCATTGAGAACGATGTCGAGGAGCTTCGGTACGAGCGCATTGTCATTGCGACGGATGCCGACCACGACGGCTTCCACATTCGCAACCTCCTGCTCACCTTCTTCCTCACCTTCTTCGAGGAGCTCGTCGTCTCCGGACGGGTCTACATTCTCGAAACGCCGCTCTTCCGGGTGCGGAACAAGAAGGAGACCGTCTACTGCTACAACAACACCGAACGGGAGGATGCGGTCGCGCGGCTGTCCAATCCGGAGGTGACGCGCTTCAAGGGCCTTGGCGAGATCTCCCCCAGTGAGTTCGGCCGCTTCATCGGCGACAACATGCGTCTGGTCGGGGTCAACGTGAAGTCCATCAAGCAGATCGAGGAGACCCTGGGCTTCTACATGGGCAAGAACACCCCGGACCGGAAGAACTACATCATGGAGAACCTCATCTGATGGCCTACGCCAAGACCGTCTTCAACAAGAACTTCCTGGAGTACGCCTCCTACGTCATCAAGGACCGCGCCATTCCCCACGTGGATGACGGGCTCAAGCCGGTGCAGCGGCGGATCCTCCACTCACTGTTCGAAATGGACGACGGCAAGTTCCACAAGGTGGCGAACGTCGTCGGCCACGCCATGCGCTACCATCCGCACGGCGATGCCTCCATCTACTCCGCTCTGGTGGTCCTGGCGAACAAGGATCTCCTCATCGACAAACAGGGGAACTTCGGCAACGTTCTCACCGGCGACGAGGCCTCCGCGAGCCGATACATCGAGTGCCGCGTCACGCCCCTTGCCAAGGAGCTCCTCTACGATCCGCAGATCACCGACTATGAGGACTCCTACGACGGACGGAACAGGGAGCCCATCGTCTTTCCCGCCAAGGTACCCCTGGTCCTGGTCCACGGTGCCGAGGGCATTGCCGTGGGCATGTCCACCCGGATCCTGCCCCACAACTTCGCCGAGGTGCTTCAGGCTATGGCATCGGCGCTTCGCGGCGAGAAGGTGGAGCTGTACCCCGACTTCCAGCACGCAGGACTCATTGATGTGAAAGAGTACAACGACGGCCGCGGGAAGGTGCTGGTCCGGGCAAGGCTTGACACGAAGGATCCGAAACGGATCGTGATTCGCGAGCTTCCCTTCGGCTCGACGACGGAGAGCATCATTGCCTCCATTGAGGCCGCAGCCAAACGGGGGAAGCTCAAGATTCAAAGCATGTACGACTACACCAGCGAGGAGGTGGAGATCGAGATCAAGCTCGCCCGGGGGGTGCACTCCCAGGAGGTCGTCGACGCCCTCTACGCCTTCACCGACTGTGAGACCTCTATCTCGGTCAATCCGCTGGTGATCAAGGACAACCGCCCCTTCATCATGTCGGTGACGGAGATCGTTGAGTACCACGCCCGACGCCTCGTGGAGATCCTCAAACGCGAGCTCGAGCTGGAACGGCACAACCTGAAGGAGAAGCTTCAGGCGCGCACCCTGGAGCGCATCTTCGTGGAGGAGCGGATCTACAAGCGCATCGAGGAGATGGAGACGCAGGAGACCGTCGTCGAAGCGGTCTTCACCGGCTTCGAGCCCTTCAAGAAGGAGCTTCCGCGGCCCCTGACTGAGGAGGATGTCGAGCGCCTCCTGAAGATTCCCATCCGGCGAATCTCTCTCTACGACATCAACAAGGCGCGGGAGGAGATGCGCCAGATCGAGGCTCGCCTCAAGGAAATCGCGAAGCACCTCCGGAACATCACCGATTACGCGATCGGCTATCTGGAGACGCTCGTGGAGAAACACGGTGACGCCTATCCCCGGCGCACCGAGATCACCTCCTTCGAGAAGGTTGATGTGCGTGAAGCCGCCGACCGCAACCTGCCCCTGCGCTATGACGAGAAGACCGGTTACCTCGGCTACGGCGTACAGTCCGGGCGTGTCCTCTTTCACGTCTCTCCGTACGACCGTATTGTGGTGGTGCGCAAGGGCGGAACCTACTCCGCCATCGATGTGCCGGAGAAGCTCTTCGTCGACAAGGGCATGCACTACTGCGGCTTTGCCGACAAGGACGAGATCTCCAGGGAGGTGTTCTCCGTCCTCTACAGGAACGAGAAGGGGCAGACCTACCTGAAGCGCTGCCGGATCGAGCAGTTCATCCTGGGCCGCGCCTACGACCTTGTCCCCGAAGGCGGCAAACTTCTGGACGTTACGACCGACGAGAAGGCCGCCGCGGTCCTGGACTACGACCCCAACCGCCGCTACCGCGTCCTGGAGGAGGAGTTCCCCGTCGCCGACTACCAGATCAAGGGCGTCCGCTCCCAGGGCGTGAAGCTCACCGACAAGATCCTCAAGAAGGCGCGCCTGGGTCGGCCGCGGAAGAAGTAGGTGGCGATCGTGACCGAACGGAAAGAAGTAGAGGGGCGGATGTGGCCGAACGGGAAGACCTAGGAGGCCCGGGAACATGACGTTCGAGCTTCACCGGGCCGGGGACACGCCTGTAGCCGAGCTCGTCGAACCGAATCTGGTACTCTCCACGACAGGGGACGCCCTGGACCTCTTTGCCAACGCTCGGCACCTCCACGGCGCCTCGCATGTGATTGTTCGCCGGGACAACCTCCCTGCGGAGTTTTTTGATCTCAAGAGCGGCCTTGCCGGGGAGATCCTTCAGAAGGTATCCAACTACCGGCTGCGACTCGCCATCCTCGGGGACTACACCGACGTTCCGTCGGGCCCGCTGCACGACTTCATCTGGGAGAGCAACCGCGCCGGCACGGTGCTGTTCGTGGCCGGCGTCGAGGAGGCGCTGGCTCGACTGGCAGAGTAACCGGGAGCTACCGAGCTCGATCCGATCCGCGGTCAACACCACCTTGTAGACGGATAGCGATATCATTATGCTACACGTATGAAATCAATACACATTCGTGATGTGGACCCGGAAGTCATTCGGCGTCTGCAGCGCCTGGCAAAGCTCCACCACCGGTCGATGCAGGGCGAGTTACGTGCGATTCTTGAGGAGGCCTCCAAACGAGCCCCTGAGGTGGAGCCGGATGAACCTATCGATCTTGTAACGGTCGATGTCGGCTCATCCAGCCGCTTTGACCGCGAGGAGCTCTACGCGGATGAAAGGTGAGCTTGCATTTGTAGATACGAACGTTCTCCTCACGGCGACCGACCGCGGCCGTACGGACCACGAGATGGCCAGGTCGCTGTTTTCCGCTGCGATTCGTGCGGGAGTGCATCTATCAATCAGCGGCCAAGTCCTCCGGGAGTACCTCGTCGTAGCGACGCGACCGGTTGACGCGAATGGTTTCGGTTTGCCCCTGCCGGAGGCGCTACACAACATCCGTGGTTTTCGTGCCCGGACGGTCTTTGTCGAGGAAGTCGAGGCTGTCACTGATGAGCTCTTCAGCCTGCTCATGTCCACCGACATCGCAGGTAAGCGCATTCATGACGCCAACATCGCAGCAACAATGGGTGCGCACAACATCACAACACTTGTCACGGCCAACCCCGGCGACTTTCAGGTGTTTCCAACCATCGATGCGCAACCATTGGCGACGTTCGCTCAACGTCTTGGGCTGTGAGCGATGGGTGCGCCCCTGGATCACCGCCGCTTCTGCTTTCGCGCCCACTGCAGGAATCGCGCCATCTGCGGGTCCTCGAGCAGCGCTTCGCGCGTGTTCAGGCGGGTGCCCAGCTCGTCCTCACTGAAGAAGCGGTGGATCTGGCGATGGCAGAGCCGGCACAGCCAGAGGCCCCGCTGTTTGAGCTCCGTAGTCTCGTACTGTTTGCGATAGCGGCGCTTGCGGTGGTTCTTCTTTGGAATCAAGTGGTGGAAGCTCAGGTGCGCCCGGCGGCCGCAGAGCTCGCACGACTCCGGCTGGTCACGTCGATGTGCGGTGCTCACGGCGACAAGATAGCGAGAAAGGACCCGGGTGTGCCACTCGCACCGTCCCTGTGATACCCTGGCATCATGAGCAGCGAAGACGGCACGAGACGCAGTACCATCCGGGCGGGCCTGCGGGTCCGTATTGTACAGAAACAGGATCAGCGTTCGGGCAAGACGACGGAAGGCGTCGTCCAGGACATCCTCACCAACTCCTCCACACACCCACACGGCATCAAGGTGCGCCTGGAAACCGGCGAGGTCGGGCGTGTGAAGGAGATTATCGGGGAGCCGCAGTAACCCCCGTCCCGGTGTGCATTCACTCAATCGCCGCCAGCAGCGCCTCGAAACCCTCCAGGTTGCGTTCCCACTCGATGTCGTAGTGCGTAGTCAGCTCCACGGTGATGCTCGGGTGGCCGATCTCGTGGAAGTAGTCGTCCGCTGAACCGGTGATCTCGTAGTCCACGGGTCCGTCCACGTCCCCGTCGTCGTCACGCTCGGGCAGGGGATAGCCGCTGCCGTTGCTGTAGGCCTGGGCGAGGCGTCGGGCCGGCTCCCACTGCTCCTCGGCTCCGCTGTACCAGAGCCCGGCAGCGGCGCTCTGGAAGAACACACTCACGACAGGATCGATGCGTTCGAAGTAGTCGCGGACGGCCCGAGTCTCGGGTTCGCTGAAGGGCTCACTGCCGGCGTCCACCTCTCTGCGGCCCCAGTAGCTCGTCGGTTGCCAGTCCCCCGCCCAGTTACGGTTGAGGTCGACCCATCGTGCATTGAAGCGCCCGGGTACAATGTCGGCGGACCGAAAGTCGAACTCCGAGATCGGGGTTCCACCGGTGACGCGGTGGAGCCCGTCGGGGTTCATGTTGTCAATGACGTGGAGGGTGAAGCGCTCCGGCAACCGCGACGGGTCATCCCGGTAGTGCTCCAGAAGCCGCTGCGCGAGAACAATCGAATTGTGCTCATATCCACCGTGGATGCCGCCGATCACCAGGACGTCGCGGGGGCCGTCGCCGACGCGTTCCACGGTAATTGGTCGTCCTTCCACCGACTCTCCAATCACGTCGGCGCCGGCGGCGGCGAGGGTGATTCCGGTCAAAAACAGAACGATGAGCGCTGCCGTGAGTCCGGGAACGTGTGGGATCCTTCGCTTCATTCGGTGAAGGTATAAAAGAGTGTCGGGAGCGGCCAACGCGATTCGGCGGCTCACGGTCGCGGACCCGGTGGCGGCCCCGGGGACGAGCGCGGCTCCGAGGATGGAGCGCGGCCGGTCGTGTCGGCCAACGGCACCCCGCCCGCCGACACGATCGAACGCTTGACCCGGCGGCGCAGCGCCGGATAGGGTCCGGCATGCTCTCCTGGACGCGCAGTCAGGCCCGCGCGTTTCTCCACGCCGTGCACTTCTCGCCACACTCGATCGCAGACTACTTCGCGGATCTTGGCAGCGTGCAGTACGATCCTCTCAAGCCGGTGGGCAGAAACATCGATCTGGTGTTCCAGGCCCGCATCCCCGGCTACCGGGTCGACGACTGGGAGCGAGAGGTGTACGGGGATGCTCGGAGTCCCGGCACGGCCGGCGGCCGCGGCCGCGGTGGTGGAAGCGACCGAGCCGGTGACCGCCACCGCGGGGGCGAACACGCCGCCGGCGGCGAACCCAGACCCGGCGGCGCACCTGCCGCCCCACCGGAGGCGTCCGAGCGTCCCGCCGGCGCGTCCACCCCGCGTCGCTACTACGACGCTTGGGACAAGCAGGCGTGCATCGTGCCGGTCACGGACTGGCCCTGGCGGCGTGTCTACCACCGGTGGCACCACGAGCACTGGCGCCGCCGCCTCATTGACCACTACCCCGAGGCGGTGGAGATGGTGGAGCGGGCGCTCGCGGAGCGCGGCCCGTCGACAGGCGACGACCTGGCCGATCTGGAGCTTCCCGGCGCCGCGGATCGGGAGGCGCGACGGGGTTCGTGGTATGGTCCCCGTCTGATCAACCACGTTCTCAAGGCGCTCTGGTTCACCGGTCGCGCCGTTACGGCGAAGCGCATCAAGGGCCGCCACGTCTACGCCACGCCGGAGCGCATCATCCCGGAGGATCTCCTCCAGGCTCCGGATCCTCCGCTTCGAGAGAACCTCAAACGGCTCATCCTGCGCCGCCACCAAACCGTCGGTCTCCTGCGGCCGAACGCGCCTGCCGATCTCTGGAGCCTGAAGCTCACCGCCGCCGAACGGCGCGAGCTCCTGGCTGAGCTGGTCGAGGAAGAAAGACTCATGGAGATCGATGTTGACGGCCGCCGCTTTCACGCGACGCAGCACCACATTGACCGTCACGCCGGCCACGACATGACCAACGCTTCCATGCGCTTCCTGGCCCCACTGGACGCACTCCTCTGGGATCGCGAGGCGGTGCGCCATCTTTACGAGTTCGACTACGTGTGGGAGGTGTACAAGCCGAAGTCACAGCGGCGCTTCGGCTACTACGTTCTTCCCATCATGTACGGGGACCGCCTCATCGGCCGCCTGGACTCACGGCTGGACGGCACCGTCTGGCGCATCCACGACCTCTGGTGGGAGGAGGGATGGCCGGAA
>CAZZIE010000112.1:0-14245 GCA_964654185.1 uncultured Spirochaetaceae bacterium
CGGTGGCCGAGGTGCCGGTCGACCGG
Organism: uncultured Spirochaetaceae bacterium; assembly: GCA_964654185.1. Lineage (GTDB taxonomy): Bacteria > Spirochaetota > Spirochaetia > DSM-27196 > PWMO01 > CAYFQV01. The sequence continues at coordinate 27 of CAZZIE010000112.1, forward strand.
CTGCGCTGGCACCTGGAACGCATGACCACTCACCGCCACCTGTGGACCCATTCACGCAGCGGTCACGAGTGGATCCGGCGAATCTGGCACCACGAGTACCTGAATCCGCCGGTGATCGGACTGCGCAAAGGGCAGCTGTACATGGACACTGTCGCCCTGCCGCCCGGGGCGGTGGCGTTCCATCTGGTGGCCTGAGAGATGTGACCCGGAGGCTGACGGGGGTCCAGACCGGCCGCGGAAGCCATCAACAATTCCGGCACCAGTTCACGGCGGTCGCCGCCGCGGCATTGACGACCTGCCTTATCACCATTATGATGAAAACAATTAAATAATTGCTTAGTTGTTTGAAGAATGCTGGAGGTCACGCCGTGAGCACGCAAGAGAAGTCAGCGACCTACGCAGCCCCCGACATGTGTACGGAGCTGGGGATCACCTGCCGGGACACCGAACAGGAGCTTCGCGATCGCCTCGTCGACGTGGCGGGCCTCTCCGAGCTTTTCCGGGCACTCTCGGATGAGACGCGCACGAAGATTCTCTACCTCCTGGCGCGCCAGGAGCTCTGCGTCTGCGACCTTGCACACCTCCTGGATATGACGCTCCCCGCCGTTTCCCACCACCTGCGGCTTCTCAGGACCATGCGTCTTGTGCGTTCCCGTCGCGCCGGGAAGCAAGTCTTCTACACTTTGGACGATGCTCACGTCCTGTCCCTCATTGAGGTGGCTCGCGAGCACTATATCGATCAGAGGTAAGTGATGAGCGACTCCGAGAGAATGCAGAAGTACCGCATTGAAGGCATCGACTGCGCGAGTTGCGCCAACGACATTGAGACGGCCCTGCGAAAGCTCGACGGCTTCGACGGTGCCAGCGTCAGCTTTGCCACGAACACCATCTCCATTCCCGAAGGGCACCGCGAGACTGCCGAGAGGACGATCTCCCGGATCGAGCCGGAAGCGCGAATCGTCGACGCGACGGGGCGGGGCGGTTCATCGCAGTCCGGCGGTCGGCCCGACGGCGCGCCTGCCCGCGGTGGTTCAGGGGCCGCGGGCGGGCCGGACCTCGACGGTGCCCCGACTCGCAGTGAGCGCGCGAAGGCGATCTGGCGGGTCGGCCGCATAGTGCTGGCCCTCGTCATCACCGTCCTCGGAGTTCTGTTCCAGGAGCCGCTGCGCGCAACCCCCTTCGGCCTGGGCGAGTACGCGGTGTTCCTCGTGGCGTACCTCCTGGTTGGGTGGCCGGTCCTGTCGAGCGCGGTCAGGAACATCCTGCGGGGGCGTGTCTTCGACGAGATGTTCCTCATGACCGTCGCGACCCTCGGCGCCATTGCCATTCATGAGCTTGCCGAGGCCGTTGCGGTCATGCTCTTCTACTCGATCGGCGAGTACGTGCAGGACCGCGCGGTCGGTCGTTCACGCCGGTCCATCTCGTCGCTGATGGACCTGCGGCCGGACTTCGCGCGGCTCGTCGGCGACGAGGGCATCAGCTCGGTGGAGCCCGGATCGGTCGAGGTCGGCGCGACGATTGAGGTTCGCCCGGGCGAGCGCGTGCCTCTCGATGGTGAGGTGGTCCGCGGGGACTCCACGGTCGATACCTCCGCACTCACCGGCGAGTCCGTCCCGCGCTCCGTCGCGGAAGGCGACACCGTCCTCTCGGGGTTCGTGAACGGCGCCGGAAGCATTCGCGTGCGCGTGACAAAGGCGTTCGCCGATTCGTCGGTCTCCCGGATCCTGGAGCTCGTCGAGGATGCAGCCGGCCGGAAGGCGCCGACGGAGAAGTTCATCTCCCGACTTGCGGCGGTGTACACCCCAATCGTCGTGGGAGTTGCCGCAGCCATTGCCTTTGTGCCGCCCCTGGTCTTCCCGGATGCGCTGCTCGGGGAGTGGGTCTATCGCGCCCTGGTCATGCTCGTCATCTCATGCCCCTGCGCCCTCGTCATCTCCGTTCCCCTTGGGTACTTCGGCGGGATCGGCGGCGCATCCCGGAATGGCATCCTGATCAAGGGGTCGAACTACCTGGACGCGCTCACCGACCTCTCGACCGTCGTGGTGGACAAAACCGGCACCCTCACGCGGGGCACTTTCGAGGTGGTTCGTACGGAACCCCGAAACGGCTTCGATGGGGACGAGGTTCTGCGGCTTGCGGCGCTCGCGGAATCCCACTCCAGCCACCCGATTGCGAGATCCATACGCGCGGCGTACGAGCGCGCGGCATCCGCCGGCGGCGGGCCCGACACTTCCGGCTCCCGCGGCGCCCACCGGGGCGGCCCTGCCGGTGAAGCGGGCACCGGCACAGCGGCGGGCCTGGATACCGATACAGTGACCGACGTCCATGAAGAGAAGGGTTACGGCGTCATGGCCCGGGTCGGATCGCAGCGAGTTCTTGCCGGAAGCGACCGTCTGCTTCACCGGGAGCACATTGAGCACGGCGACTGCAATGCCGAAGGGACCGTCGTCTACGTCGCTGTCGATGATACCTACGCCGGGTACATCGTCATTGCCGACGAGGTGAAGCCGGATGCCGCTGAAGCCGTGGCGGAGATGAAGGCGCTCGGGGTCGATCGGGTGATCATGCTTACCGGCGACAGCGAAGCCATCGCGAAGCGCATTGCAGAAGATACGGGAATCGACGCGGTCTACGCCGAGTTACTGCCGGAGGAGAAGGTCGCGAAGGTCGAGGAGATTGCCGCGGCGCTCCCCGAGGGTAAGCGACTGGCCTTCGTGGGCGACGGAATCAACGACGCTCCCGTCCTCATGCGCGCCGACATCGGCATTGCCATGGGAGCCCTGGGATCGGACGCCGCCATTGAAGCTGCGGACATCGTCCTCATGGACGACCAGATGCGCGGCGTGGGCAACTCCATCCGGGTGGCACGGCACACTCGATCGGTTGTGCTGCAGAACATCGTCCTTGCGCTGCTCGTGAAGGCGGTCTTCCTTACCCTCGGCGCCTTCGGCATTGCCACCATGTGGGAGGCAGTGATTGCCGACGTGGGAGTATCTCTTCTGGCGGTGTTGAATGCGACACGGACGTTACGGATGTCGCGGTGGAGCAAGTGAACGGAGCAAACAAAAAGGGCAGCCACGCACTGCGCAGCTGCCCTTCATCTCAAGCTCCCGCGGTTGGACTCGAACCAACGACCCAGTGGTTAACAGCCACTTGCTCTACCGGCTGAGCTACACGGGAACGTTTAACGGTAACGGGAACGTACAGTATCTCCGCGCAGAGTGTCAAGAACTGCTGGTCGGACGCGACGCAGAGCGGCCCGGGAGGTGATCAACAATTCCGGCACCAGTTTACAAAAGGCGCAGGCTCGCCGCAGTTGGCGCAACGGTTGTCGTCGGTGAGACCGGGGGTGCGGATGACGTAGCGGTTGCGGGTCACCAGGACGGTTCCGCAATGTGCACAGCGCGTGTCGGCGGCGCCGGGAACGTTGCCGGGGTAGACGTGGTGGAGGTGCTCCTTCGCGATTTCCATGCGCGAGTAGAGGTGCTCCGGTGTGGTGCCTTCCTGCACGTACTGGTAGCTCGGGTAGTATGCACTCAGATGAAAGGGAATCTCCGGATCAATGCCGGCAACGTGCTTTGCGATCGCCCGGATCTCCTCATCGCTGTCGTTCTTGCCCGGAATGACCAGCGTCGTGATTTCGACGTGGCAGCGCTCGTAGGCGATCTCGATTGCCTGGAGTACCTCCTTCAATCCCGCCTTCAGCTCCTTGCGGTAGAACTCCTCCTGATATCCTTTGAGATCGATGTTCACAGCGTTCATTGCCCCGAAGATGTCTTTCGCTGAGTCCTCATTGAGGTAGCCCGCGGTTACGAGGACGTTCTTCATGCCGGCCTCCGCAACGAGACGGGCGGAGTCGAGCACGTATTCCCCGTGAATGGTCGGCTCGTTGTAGGTATAGGCAACACCCACCGAGTTGTGCTTCTCGGCGCTGCGTACCAGGTCCTCAGGGCTCACGTACTCCGCGTACGCCGTGGTGGACTGTGAGATCCGGTAGTTCTGGCAGAAGGGGCACCGAAGACTGCATCCGAGGAAGCCGATCGAGAGAATGTGACTTCCCGGATGAAAGTGGTAGAGCGGTTTCTTCTCGATCGGGTCCATTGCCAGGGCGGAGGCCTGCCCGTAGAAGGGGAGGACCAGGGAGCCCTCGTCGTTCCGTCGCACGCCGCACATGCCCCAGCTGCCGGGCCGGATGACGCAGTTGTGCGGACACAGCGTGCACTGCACCACATGGTCCTTTCGTGTGTGCCAGTATGAGCCCTCCTTGAGGACCTCGTCCGAACCCGCGGTGGTGCGCCCATTCCAGACTGTCCGTGCCATGTCCCAAAGTTGATACGACGGATCGCCTGCTGTCCAGTGCCGGGGGCAGGAAGTGCGGGGCCGGGTGAAGATCGTCGCGGGTAGTACCCGTCGTCCGGTTTATCGGTGGGTGTGGAGCATGCGCTCCGAGGAGCCCTCAATGTAGCTGCGGATCGTCTCTGCGGTGGCAGCGTCGCGCGTTTCGAAGCGGAGGGCGAGCTCCTTGCCGACCCGCACGATCGTGCAGGTCACGGTAAGGATCTCGTCGCCGAGTTGAAGCGAACAGTCGTCGAGTTGACGCCCCTGGGGAACGTCCCGGAGAGCGTGCTGCTCTTCCGGCACAAAGCGCAGCCCCGTCGAGGAGATATCCACAACCGTGCCGGTCATGATCTGAAAGGTGGTCGGATGGCAGAAGGCAAAGTGAATGTCGTCGGGACCGTGGGGGACGTAGCGGTGCTCCGTCCGGCCTTCGTCGAGCTTCTTGTACCGGCTCACCACTTCCTTCAACCGGTCAAGCTCGGCATTGTCGTCGAGCGCCTCAGAGACGAGGGCGTTGACCTGCAGGTGCTGCGCCTTTTCCGCCTCCTCCTCGGAGAGATTGTCCCCTTCGAGGAGAATAAAGACGGTGGCGTCCCGGGAGCGCTGCTGCCGAAGGAAGGCGACGAAAGGCTTCCAGTGGCGCGGAAAGTCCTGGGCGCTGAAAAGCACCACGTCCGGCGCGATCTCATCCAGGTTGTCCATGGCCTTGATGGGATTCCAGTAGTGGATGAGCTCGCTGCCGTGAGGCCGGAAATGGGAGTGGACCAGGTCGCCGAGAGTCTGGCGATTCGACACAAGGAGAATCTTCATGGTGCGGTGCCTACGTTCGTCACGTTGTAGTCGTAGATCTCCCAGGTCTGATCGTCACGACGGAGGAAGTAGGTATACCGGCGAATGGCGGTGAAGCCCTCCTCCTGAAAGCGCAGGTTGGCAATGACCTGGCCCTCCGTCGGCGTGTAGGTGGTCTGCAGGATCTCGAAGCGCGAGGGGATCGCGCTTATGTCTTCATCTATCCGTTCCCCGCGCAGTTGCTCCCGGAACTCCGCGAGCTCCTCCTGCCGTTCCTCCTCGGAGAGGCGCAGGAACTCCCGCTCCCGGGCGGGGTTGGACCGGAGGAGACTTTCCACGTCGAGGTAGAGAAAGAAGCGGTTCCACTGCCCGCGCTGTCGCGCCCGAATGGTGCGGCGAACCACCTCATCCGGCGGAATCTCCTCGCGCTCGAGGATCTCCGCGGTTTCGACGTCTATCCGCTCCTGCATGGTCTCCTCGACCGTCTGAACCTCAGGGCGGACGGAGAGCATGAGGCGGTCGGAAGCAATGGCTTCACCGTTCCCATCGATCAATTCAGGATAGAATGTCGCGGTGACCACGTAGACGCCGGGCTCCGTCACCGCAACGTAGTCGCCAAGGCTCTCGACGAATCCGTACTCGGCGCCGGGCTGGAGACTGAGCTCGCGGTAGAAAACCCGTTGATTCGACGTGCGGGCGTTGATAAATTGCTGAGACGCGTCGAGTTCTCTGTTCGACAGGGTCCTCACATCGAATTCAATGTTGAAGACCCGATTCTCCGCAAGTCGGAAGCGATAAGGCTCGGCAGAGTCGTTCCGCAGGGTGAGCTTGATCTGGATCTCGCTGTCCGGAAAGTAGACTTCCGCGTCGAAAAAGCGGATGGAAAGATCTACGCCTTGGGCGTTTGCAAACGGCCCAATGAATGCAAACGCCACGACGGCGCAGAGGAGAACACGCTTTTTCAGGGAATGCTTCGTTCTCACTGATAACAATTTTCGGAACAAAACATGGTTTCCTTATTCCAAGAAGTACTATCGAAAAAGATTCGCTCATACAAGCCGTACCAGCACGTCCGGAAAGACCTGATAGGAAATCAGTTTCCGATCGATGTATACGGCCCGAAGGGCGCCTTTCTCTCTTTACTTATCGGAGAGATTTTCCGTGACCTTCGCGATCAGATGATTCTTGTGCTTCCCACTGAGCGGGAGGCTGAGGATCTTGTAGGCGATTTGGAGCTTTTCGGGATTACCGCTCACCTCTTGCCGTGGTGGCAGACGGTGCCGTACCGGGAGACACCGAGCAACTCCGGTGTCTTCGGTGCCCGGGCGCGAGTACTCTCCGAGATGCTCGCCGGGGAGAAGCAGGTCTTCGTCACCTCCCTCCGGGCGTTGCTGACCCCGGTGCCGCCGGTCTCCTACCTCCAGGAGCGGCGGATGACCGTGCACGCCCGGCAGGAGGTGGACCCCCAGGAGGTAGGGCGCCGTCTGGAGGTGTTCGGCTACACCCGGGTGCCCCGGGTGACCGTCCGGGGGGAGTACGCCCTCCGCGGCGAGGTCGTCGACGTCTTTCCCGCGGGTGCCGAAGAGCCGGTGCGCCTGGTCATCGACTTTGATGAGATCTCGGAGCTGAAGACCTTCCACGCCGGGAGCCAGGCCTCTTCCGGATCGATCGACCACGCCATCATTACCCCCATGCGGGAGCTCACCTGGGACCAGGAGCGCCTGACCGTCCTGGAGGAGAACATGCGGGCGGCTTCTGAGCTCGCGGGCACCACGGATGATGTGATTCTGGAGCTCTCCGAGCGGGGGCGCATGCCCGGGGAGGAGCTCCTCTTTCCCTTGAGCTTTCGCGAGGCGGCAACGGTCCTGGACTACCTCTCGCAGTTCTCCGTCGTGGTTCTCGCGGATCATGAACGTCTCGTCTCCGCGGCGGAGGCGCTGCAGAAGGAGTACGACGGCCTCTACCGCCGCGCAAAGAAGGAGCGCGCCGTGCCGAGACCGGCGCGGATCCTCCTTGACTACGAGGCGGTTCTGGAGAGGCGTTCCCGGGCAATCCGGGTCCGCTCCCTGAAGCCGAGCGACGGTGCCGACGTCGTGTCCTTCCCGGTCGACCCACCCCGGAGCTTCTTCGGGAACGTCGACTTCCTGAAGGAGGAGCTCGGCAGCCTCCAGGATGCCGGGTACGACCTCTACGTCTTTGCCGACTCGGAGGCTCAGACGAATCGGGTGCAGCACCTCCTCTCCGACTACGAGGTGACGGTGCTACCGGCATCCATCTCCGCGGGCTTCTCGGTGCCGGATCTGAAGGTTGCCGCCATTCAGGAGAACGAGATCTTCGGCCGCCGGCGCCGCATCCCCCGGTCGGTGAAGCACGCCGTCAGCGCAGAGATCGATACCTTCGTCGAGCTCTCTCCCGGAGACTTCGTGGTCCACGTGAACCACGGCATCGGAAAGTTCCACGGGATCGAGCGGCTCAGTGCCGGGGGTAACGAGCGCGACTACATCTGCCTGGAGTACGCGGGGGAAGAGTTCATCTACGTGCCGATCGAGCAGGTGAACATGGTGCAGCGCTACATCGGCACCGGGGGTTCCGAGCCGCGGCTGGACCGGATCGGCGGCAAGTCCTGGCAGAACCGCAAGAGCAAGGTTCGGAACAGCGTTGAAGACCTGGCGGAGCGACTGGTGAAGCTCTACTCAAAGCGAAAGAAGGCGCGGGGCTTCGCTTTTCCGCAGGACACGGAGTGGCAGCTCGACTTCGAGGCGGCCTTCCCGTATGAGGAGACGGAGGACCAGCTCCACTGCATTGACGACGTGAAGCAGGACATGGAGAGCCCGGTACCCATGGACCGCCTCATCTGCGGAGACGTCGGCTACGGCAAGACGGAAGTCGCCATGCGGGCGGCCTTCAAGGCGGTGGCGGCGGGGAAGCAGGTCGCCTTCCTGGCCCCCACGACGATTCTCGTGGAACAGCACTACGAGAACTTCCAGGAGCGCTTCGAGAAGTACGCCGTGAACACCGCCATGCTGTCGCGCTTCGTGGCGAAGAAGGACCAGCGCCAGGTGCTCGAGGGGCTCGAGAAGGGTGACATCGATCTGGTTGTGGGGACGCATCGCCTCCTCCAGAAGGATGTGAAGTTCCGCAACATCGGGCTCCTGGTGGTGGACGAGGAGCAGCGCTTCGGCGTCAGGGACAAGGAGCGCATCAAGGAGCTCAAGGCCTCGGTGGACTCCCTTACCCTCACGGCAACGCCGATCCCGCGAACCCTGCACATGTCGCTCCTGAAGATTCGCGACATGTCGGTTCTCAACACGCCGCCCCACAACCGTCGACCCATTGAGACCTTCATTGAGGAGTTCAGCGAGGAGCGCGTTGCCGAGGCGATCCGCCGGGAGGTCGCCCGGGGCGGCCAGATCTTCTACCTCCACAACCGCGTCGAGACCCTGGAGAACGTCCAGCGCTTCCTCCAGAACCTCCTGCCGGAGTTCCTGATCGAGATCGCCCACGGGCAGATGTCGTCGCATGACTTGGAAGACATCATGCACCGCTTCGTTCACGGCGGCTTCCAGGTGCTGGTGTCCACGACGATCATCGAGAACGGTATCGACATTCCCAACGTCAACACCATCATCATTGACCGCGCCGATATGTACGGCATCTCCCAGCTCTACCAGCTCCGCGGACGGGTGGGGCGGTCGGAGCGCCTGGCCTATGCCTATCTCTTCTATCCGGAGGGGCGCGCCCTCTCGGAGCTCGCCATGAAGCGGCTCCAGGTGATCTCGGACTTCACCGAGCTGGGCTCGGGGTTCAAGATCGCCCTGAAGGACCTGGAGGTGCGCGGCGCCGGCAACCTCCTCGGACGCCAGCAGAGTGGAGACATACTCTCGGTGGGCTTCGACCTCTATGTGAAGCTCCTCGACCAGGCCATCAGGGAGCTGGAGGAGCAGGAGGAAGAGGAGCCGCCGGAGGTTTACCTGGAGCTCGACTACACCGGCTACATCCCGGATTCCTACATTGCCGAGCCCATGGAGAAGATGGAGGTCTACAAGAAGATCGCCGCGGTGAACACCGAGGCGGAGCTCGAGACGGTCTACGGGGAGCTGGAGGACCGTTTCGGACCCCTGCCGGAGGAGGTGCAGAGCCTGTTGTCCCTCGCGGAGATCAAGATCATCTGTCGCCGGCTCTTCATTTCATCCCTGCGGGAGCGCAGGGGCACCGTGGAGATCGAGTTTGCCAAGGTGGCCATGGTCTCACCGGAGCGAGTGCTCTCCCTCATCGACCAGAGCGGGGGAAAGGTGCGGCTGGACCCGAAGCGGCCGCACGCGCTGATCATGGACACCGGCTCGGTAGGACTCAAGGAGAAGTCCGAGTTCATTCGAAGCCGCCTCTCGACATTGCTCTGACCTCTGCTACAATGTTGCAACACGATTGTTTCAATCGGTAGGCCTCATGGGAAAGACCAACGTAGACCTGATATGGAGTATTGCCGAATTATCGGCGCTCTTCGAGAAAAGCACCAATATGGAGGGCTTCCTCCAGAACGTGGTGGAGCTCATTGCCTCTCATATGAGCGCGGACGTCTGCTCCATCTACCTCTACGAGTCGGAGTCGGATTCCCTGGTGCTCCGGGCCACCCGGGGCCTCAATCCCGAGTCGGTCGGCACCGTGCGCCTGGCCATCGGCGAGGGCATTACCGGTCAGGCCCTCAAGGAGCTTCGCCCCATCCGCGAGGCCCGAGCCGTGACGAGTCCCTTCTTCAAAGAGGTTCCCGAGCTCAAAGAGGAGCGCTACGAGTCCTTTCTTGCGGTGCCCATCAAGCGCGGGCTGAACCGGATCGGCGTCATGACCCTGCAGCACCGCAGTGCGGACTACTTCACCGACCAGGACGCCAAGGCCATGCAGGCAATCGCCTCGCAGCTCGGGGCGACCCTGGAGAACGTCGAGATCCTCATCAATATCCACGGAGAGGTCGGCCGCAAGCGGGAACTCCCCGCCCTGGGGGCCAACGTCGTCGTTCGGTGCAAGGCGGCATCCCGCGGTGTCGCCGTCGGTACCTCGGTCATGTTCGGGAATCGCCGAACCTTCATTCATGACTTCGAGAGCGATGCCGAAGCGGTGGACGAGGCGCTCCTTCGCTTCGACAGCGCCCTGGGGCATACTCTGCGGCAACTCGAGGCGCTGCAACGGAAGGTCGATGAGTCCCTGGCGGATGTTGCCTCGTTGATCTTCAGCGCTCACCTCCTCATGCTCAAGGATCAGGAGTTCTCCGGGCAGATCCGCCGCGCCATTGAGGAAGGGGCGAACCCTGAGAACGCGGTAATCCACGTCGTCAACTCCTACGTCGAGCTCTTCAGCAAGACCGACTCGACCGCCACCCAGGAGAAGACCCTGGACGTGAAGGATCTGGGCCACCGGCTGGTGCGCAATCTCAAGGTGCTTCGAAACGCCCCGCTGGACCGCCGCTCGGAGATCGACGACGGGGACTACCGGAACCAGATCGTCGTGGCCGGGGAGCTCTTTCCGTCGGAGCTGGTACGGATCTCCGCGCAGCACGCAGAGGGCATCATTCTCGAGGACGGCGGAATCACGGCGCACATCTCCATCCTGGCGCGCTCCCTCAACCTTCCGGTCGTCGTGACCAAGGACGCCCGCATCTTCTCCATGGGGGACGAAACCAACCTCATTGTGGACGCGGATACCGGGCGCATCTACGTGGAACCGGACCGGGAAGTGCAGCATCGCTATCACCAGATCCTGGAGGCGCGGGAGAAGGAGGAGCCCGCCGGGGAGATGACTCCGGAGCCCGCCCGCACCGAGGACGAGGTCGAGGTGGATGTCATGGCGAACATCAACATCATCCACGATGTGCGCACTGCCCGGCGCTACGGTGCCACCGGGATCGGCCTCTACCGGAGCGAGTTCCCCTTCCTGGTGCGCAGCGACTTTCCTACCGAAGCGGAGCAATTCGCCATCTACCGGCGCATCATCTACTCCATGGGAAGCGACCGGGTGATCCTGCGCACCCTCGACATCGGGGGCGACAAGATCCTGCCGGAGGCCAACCTTTCCGAGGCGAACCCCTTCCTGGGATTCCGGGGCATACGCTTCTCTCTGGGCAACCCCGACCTCTTCAAAGAGCAACTCCGCGCCATGCTCAGAGCGGGGAAGGATAAGGAGCTCGGAATCCTGCTGCCCATGGTCTCATCAGTGGATGAGTTCAAGGCCGCCCGGGCCATCCTCAACACCGCCCTGTCGGACCTCGAGAGTGAAGGCGTCTCCTACAATGCCAATCCCCGTCTCGGCGCCATGGTGGAGTTGCCCTCGGCGGTATCCGCGATCAACGATCTGGCCCGGGAGGCGGACTTCCTCTCAATCGGCACCAACGACCTGGTCATGTATCTCCTGGCGGTGGACCGCACCAACGACCGGGTGAGCCAGATGTACAAGCACTACCACCCCGCCGTGCTCAAGTCCCTGCAGACTATTGTGGAGACCGCCCACCGCCACGATTGTCCGGTCTCGATCTGCGGGGATATGGCGTCGGACCTGACCATGCTGGCATTCCTCATCGGGATCGGCCTGCGCAGCTTCAGCGTGGAGCCGGTGCAGATCCCGGAGCTGAAGCGGGCGATCGCGGAGCTGCGCTCCGACCGGGCGGCTCAGACCGCCCACGCCATGCTCGAGATCTCCAGCATTGCCGAGATGGAGGAGTTCCTCCACATGGAAACGGGGGTTCAGACGTGAGCGCGCGCTTCAGTGCCGCCGCCGGTCCGCACGGCGACGAGGGTGGCGGCGGCGCGGATCCATCCGGCGGCGCCCCTACCGGCGGGGGGGAAACCCCCAGCCGCGGGGATGCCCCCGGCCCGGCGGACGGTCCCGGCGGCGGGGAAACCTCCAGCCGCGCGGATACCCCCGGCGGCGCCCCTCGCCCGGAGGGCCGCAGCGCTCCGGGCAGGAACAATCCGCACATCAAGTCCTACGTCCTGCAGAAGCAGCGCATGACGAAGGCGCAGGCCGCCGCCTACGAGCGCCTCTTCGACGCGTACTGCACGACCCTGCCGGATGTGCCGCGGGATCCGCGGATTCTCTTTGACCATCCCGAGCGGCCCCTGGTGCTCGAAATCGGCTTCGGCATGGGCCGTACGACCGCGCGTCTCGCCCAAGCGCGCCCGGACACCAACTTCCTCGGTGTGGAGGTGCATCGTCCGGGTGTGGGGAAGCTGCTCCATGAGATCGAGCAGCGTGAACTCTCGAACGTTCGCATTGTCCAGGACGATGCCGTCGAGCTCCTGCGAAACGTGATCGTGGATCCGCTCTTCGACGGCATCCACGTCTTCTTCCCGGACCCCTGGCCGAAGAAGCGCCACCACAAGCGCCGTCTCATCCGACCGGGGATCGTGGAGATCCTCCGGGATCGCCTGCGCCCGGAGGGCTACCTCTACGTGACCACGGACTGGGAAGACTACGCGGAGCAGATCCTCGCCGTCCTGGAGAAGACGTCGGGCCTGGAGAACCGGTACGAGGGCTTTGCGCCGCGGCAGGAGTGGCGGCCGAAGACCGCCTTCGAGGAGAAGGGGCTGGCTCAGGAGCACCGCATCTTCGAGGTCTACTTCACACGCACCGCGTCGTAGGATCGCACGCCGTACGCCGTCGCGCCGTAGGTCCGCACCGCGCACACTGACGCCCGTCGCGCTGTAGGCCCGCACCGCGCACACTGACGCCCGCCGCGCGAGCCGGCGCACACGCGCCGCAGCTCCTAGGCTTCGACGATCGTGACATCCCCCAGGAGCTTGAAGCCGCGCAAGACCACCCGGGCCGATCCCCCGCCAGGGCGCACGGACCGACGGCCCTGGCGCTCTTCGTCCCCGAGAAGCAGGAAGTGGCGCCGGACGATTTCGCACCCCGCCGGCACGATTACCGTGGTGTCGCCGAGGAGTGAGTAGCTGCTCAGCTCCACCTCCTCGCCGGGCTGGAGATCCGCCAGAGAGACCGTCGAGTCACCGAGAATGGAGATGACCCGGAGAGCGCCGTTGTCGGTGTCGGCAAGATCGTACTCCCGATCCCCCAGCACCTGCAGCCTCGTAGCGGGCGCGCCTCCGGTCGTCGGGGCGCCGGGACGACGGTATCCGGCAGGGGCATTACGGGACGCTGCACCGGGCACTCCGTTCGGCACCGTGTCCAGATCGCCGCCGGTGCCCGGCGCACCTCCGGAGAAGATCGCAGGGTCGTCGACATTGAAGTCGGGGACGTCCGCCATGATCCGGGCAATCTCGTCCACCGACTCTGCGGCATTTACGGCCTCAGTGCGGTGTTCGTAATCATCGATCTCAATATCATCGTCCGCGTACCCTCTGGCCAGTCGATCGAGAGCTGCCTGCCGGATCCTGGGCAGCCCGAAGCGGCGAGGGGTGGGATGGTCGGTGCTCATGCGCCTCCTCCGTGGTGTGCCATGGTGTTGGCAACATTACCACGAGTTCCGGCTGTACGCACCTCCCGGAAGTCTGATACGCTCCCGCATATTCCGTTGCATATTCAATCGGAGAGACTGCATAGCCATGAGCAACACCGTAAGCGAGTTTCTGTCGCGTCACGCCGAGCTGGCGGAGCGCAACAACTGGATCGACCCGGCGCTGAACCGGCGGTACAACACCAAGCGCGGGCTGCGCAACGAGGACGGCACGGGTGTACTGATCGGCCTCACCGAAATCGGCGATGTCCGCGGCTACATCATCGAGGAGGAGGAGAAGGTGCCCGTGGAGGGGCAACTCCTCTACCGCGGGATCAACGTGAGCGACCTGGTGCGCGGCTTCCAGGAAGACCGGCGGTTCGGATTCGAGGAGGCGGCCTACCTCATTCTCTTCGGCGAGCTGCCGTCCCGGCCGGCGCTGGAGGAGTTCTCCGCTGAGCTTGCATCCCACCGGCGACTGCCCGAAGGGTTCACCCAGGACATGATCCTGAGTGCGCCGAGCTCGGACATCATGAACAAGCTCGCCCGCTCGGTTCTTGCGCTCTACTCCTACGACGAGAATCCTGAAGATCTCAGTCTCCTGAACGTCGTGCGCCAGAGTATTGAGCTGGTTGCGCGCTTTCCGACG
>CAZZIE010000113.1:0-14244 GCA_964654185.1 uncultured Spirochaetaceae bacterium
CAAAGGGTAGCCTACCCGGCGCACTCCGGCAACGCCGCGGCGAACTTCCTCCTGATCCACTTTTCCCCAAGGTTCGGGCCACGTATGAACGCTTGCGGCGCGGCGGGACTGGAGTACAATGAAAGCATGAATCCACGAATCCACCAGCTTCTCGCCGAGATCTACGGAGAGGACGCCGGCGCCGCCGCGGCGGGCCGCCTGAACGAGGTCATGCTCGACCACGCCTCGCGCATCTCCGAGCCGGCTCATGCGCCCTCGTCGGAGCCGGGCACGCTGCCCCTGACCCAGAGCGACTGCGTCATGATCACCTACGGCGACCAGTTCCGCGGCGCCGACGGGGCGCCCCTGCAGTACCTCCGGGAGTTCATGGAACACCACCTCGAAGAGGTGGTCACGGGCGTCCACATTCTTCCCTTCAGCCCGTACTCCTCCGACGACGGCTTCTCGGTAATCGACTACCGACAGGTGAATCCGGACTTTGGAACCTGGGGCGATGTCGAAGCGATTGCCGCCGAGTACCGTCTCATGGTTGATCTGGTTCTCAACCACTGCTCGGCGGAGAGCGAGTGGTTCCTCCGGTTCAAGCAAGGGGAGGAGCCCTACACGCGCTACTTCATTGCGGTGCCCCCGGACACGGATGTCTCCATGGTAGTCCGGCCCCGTGCCCATCCGCTTCTGACTCCGGTCGAGACGGCGAACGGCACGAAGCACGTCTGGACCACCTTCAGCGCCGACCAGGTGGACCTGAACTTCGGGGATCCGGTTGTGCTCCTGGAAATGGTGGACATTCTCCTGGGTTACGTGGAGCGGGGCATGCAGATCGTCCGACTGGATGCCATTGCCTACCTCTGGAAGGAGCTCGGCCATCCCTCCATTCACCACCCGAAGACGCACAAGGTGGTGCAGCTCTTCCGGGCGGTTCTGGAAGAGATTGCGCCATGGGTCGTCATCATTACCGAGACGAACGTTCCCCACCAGGAGAACCTGAGCTACTTCGGCGACGGCACGAATGAGGCGCACATGGTCTACAACTTCTCGCTTCCGCCGCTGACTCTCGACGCCATGCTCCGGGAGGACACGCGTCACTTGCAGCGGTGGGCGCAGACATTGCCTGAGCCGTCAACAGGGAACACCTTCTTCAATTTTCTGGCCTCTCACGATGGGATCGGTCTGCTCCCGTCCCACGGCATCCTCACTCAGGAAGAGATCGATGCCATGATCGCCGCGGTGCAGGAGCGGGGCGGCCTCATCTCGTACAAGGCGACGCCGAAGGGCGAGATTCCCTACGAGATGAACGTCAACTACCTCTCGGCGGCGACAGACCCGGCGCTGCCGGAGGAGCAGCGGGCGCGGATGTTCCTGGCGAGCCAGGCGGTCATGCTCGTCCTCGCCGGAGTACCGGGCATCTACGTGCACAGCCTGATCGGCTCGGAGAACTGGAAGAGCGGCGTGGCCCGGACAGGCCACAACCGCACCATCAACCGGGAGAAACTTGACTACGACACCGTGGTCAACGAGCTCCTCCAGGAAGGCACCCTGCGCAGGCACGTCTTCGAGGGATACAAGCGCATGCTCGCCGCCCGCATCGGGGAGCCCGCCTTCGATCCCGCCTCGCCGCAGCGCATCGTCGAGACGCCGCACCAGCTATTCTGCGTGATCCGCGGCGACGCGAACGCCGACGCGAACGCCGACGCGGGGCCCGCCGCGGTTGGGGGCACCGCGCCCAACGCCGACGCGAACACCGACGCGGTTGGGGGCACCGCGCCCGATGCCGACCCGGGCCCCGGAGACGCAGCGCCGGGCGCGGGCGCCACCCCGGTCATCTGCGTTATCAATGTCTCCGGCGACGAGGTGGAGGTGCATCTGGACGTCGGCCGGACCGGCGTCGGCGAAACGAGGAGCTTCACCGATCTCGTCTCCGGGGACACCTTCTACCCGCATTGGGACGGCCCCACCCGCATCTCCTTTGAAGTCGATGCCTACGAGGTGATGTGGCTGAAACCGGTGTGACCCGGCCGGCGGTGGTGCAGCGGCGCACCCGACCCGGCGCGCGACCCCTTGGGGTCCCGCCGGCGGTCCTCGGTTAGCCCTCGGTAAACGGCTGTCCGCACCCCTCCGCGTTCTCATCTCCAAAGAGGCTCTGCATGATGGTGCGAAGCTGCGTGTCGACAATGCGATAGGAGAAGTAGCGGCAGCCGAGTTGGTAGTTGTGATCCACCATCTTCTGCACGCGCGCGGGGTTCTCCAGGAGATCTTCCACGTACTCCACCGTTTCGGATGAGACGAAGTTGTCGATCTCAATGACGTCGAAGCCCTTCGGTTTGATGTCGTGAGAGTAGATGGAGTAGTTGTTCACCAGGATGGGCTTGCGGAAGTAGATCGCCTCCAGGAAGGCGTTGCCGAATCCCTCCACCCAGGAGGGGTAGGTGACCAGGTCCGCGTGGGGGTAGATGTCGTCCAGGCTGTAGATCTTGCGGCCGTCCTCGGTGATGCCGCGGCGCTCGCCGATTACATCCGCACCGAAGAGGGCGCGGACCCCGAGCATCTCCGCGAACTCCTTCACGCGGTTCTGGTACTCGTAGCCCTCGTCGCCGGAGGCGTGGGAGATGACCAGGACCGCTTTGCGCTTGAGCCGCGCAACGAGCTCAATGGCGTGCTCGATCCCCTTGCGTTGAACCACGCGAGTGGGCTGCAGGAACAAGAGCTCGTCGTCACCCACACCGAGAGCCTGCCGCACGTCGGCGTTGTAATCATCGACCCCTTGAGGCTCTCGCTCGAACTCCATGACGTTGGGCACCAGGGTTGAGGCTATGCCCGTGCGCAGGGCGAGCTGGTTCTGGCCGCTGGTGTTAATGACAACGTGGGCAATGCTGTTGAGGTGCGGCGGGTAGCAGGAGTTCAGGACGTCCCAGACGCAGTTGGTCAGGAAGCGCTTACGCTCCCAGAAGAAGTCGTGGTGGTGGGCAATGGTCTTGATCCCGGTCTCCGCAATGACCTCGGTCAGGGCCATGGCAAAGGGGATGTTCAGCGGAATGGTGAGGGAGTTTTCTGCTATTAGTAGATCGATGCCAAAGGTCTCGATGAAGCGGTAGATCTCATCCTTCAGCTTCTGCCGACAGGTGTGCAGGTCGGCCGTGAGCTGCCTCGGCCGGTGCGGCAGGGAGAAACACTGATCGTGAAGGGCGCGGATTTCCGGGTGCTTGAAGTGGCTGAGCTCCACCAGGAGCGAGCGCTCCGGCGGAGTGTCGAGCTCGCCGCCCAGGTAGAAGCACTCGTGGCCGCGGTACTCCAGGACATCCGCCCACTTGATGGTCTCCAGGGAGACGCCGTCCGTCCCGGCAAAGCGAAAGGACACAAAGCCGATCTTTTTCTTCATGGCTTGATTGTACGTCGTGATGCGCAGCGGTCAAGTGGAATGCGGAATCTGCCCGGGCGCCCCTCACTTCACCAGCTTCGAGACGGCCTTGAAGGTGTCGCTTCGGGAGTACCGCGTCAGCTCGAAGAGGATCGACTCTGTTGTCGTCAGGACGACGCCCTGCGCCTCCATCCTGCGGAAGGCAAACTCCTGGTCAATAGCTTTCCGAGAGGACACGGCGTCGGCTACGACGACGGGTGTGTAGCCGCCCGAAAGCAGGTCCATGGCGGTCTGAAGTACGCATACGTGCGCCTCAATGCCGGCAATGATCACCGCGGTGCGGTTGAGTCCCTCCAGACGTCGAAGGATGGCCGGCTCATCACAGCAGCTGAAGGCGGTCTTTTCCACAGGATCCCAGGAGCCGACGGTTTCCTCCACGACGGAGCGCACCGGCTCAATGGTCTCTCCCAGCCCCCTTCGGTACTGTTCGCTGACGACCATCGGAACGTTGAGAACGCCCAGTCCGCGGATGAGGGTCTGCACGTTCTCCGTAAGGGTTGCGCCCTCCCGCACGACCGGAAAGAGACGCTCCTGGACATCCACAATGAGTCCCACTGCGTGCTGTTGGAGTAATCTCATCTTCCACCCCCTCAACCGCCCCGGGTGCGGTCGTTCAGGTTGTACCACAGGTCGTCCCGCGGCGCCAACGCTCCATGGCGCATGTTAATTGACACCCCTACGTCGCGTTGCTACGCTTCGTCCACTCACATGGCAATCCTTCAAGACGTCTGGTCATTCGTCACCTCGAACCTGTCGGTTGCCGGCCGGGTTCTTCCGTTCACCCTTCTCGAAGCGTTCCTGACCCTCGTCCTCCCCGTGGTCGTGCTTCTGCTGCTCAAGCCCCTCCTGGGCCTGCTGATCCGACGCGCCCTCAAGGGTGCCAAAATGAAGGAGGAGACCCGGGAGCGTTTGCGACTGTGGGGCCGGCGTATCTGGCAGGTGTTCTTCTGGGGCGCTGTGCTCGTTCTGGTGCTGCGGCTCTTCGGAGCCGAGAGCATGGCCTATCTGGGGACCTTCCTGGGTGTGCTGAATCAGCCCTTCTACAGTTCGGGCGGCACGGAGATCTCCGTTGTCACGCTCCTCCTGCTGATTCCCATCTTCTACCTTGCATCCTGGGCGTCCCGGGCCATACGACGCGCCGTCGACCGAAGCGTCCTCGACCGGTTGGCGCTTGATCCGGCCCACCGGTTTTCCGTTTCGAGTCTGTTGCGCTACGCCGTCATGGTCATTGTGCTGCTGGTCGGGCTGTCGGTTATCGGCATCAACCTGTCCAGCCTGGCGGTGCTTTTCGGCGTTCTCGGCATCGGTGTCGGCTTCGGTCTGCAGAGCACGGTAGCGAACTTCTTTGCGGGACTCGTCATCATTCTTTCGCGACCTATCAAGGAGGGTGACCGGATCCTCGTGGACGGGTATGAGGGAACGGTCAAGCACATCCGCATTATCAACAGCGTGATCAACACCGTCACGAACGAGACCCTGATCATTCCGAACTCGCAGATCGTGGACAACTACGTCCACAACTACTCCTTTGATGATCCGAGCATCTGGATCTGCAATCCCGTGCAGGTGGCCTACTCCTCCGACCTGGATCAGGTGCTCCAGGTGCTCGAGCGCATTGCCCCGGAAAACCCTTACGCAATTCCCGGGAGAGAGGGGAAGGTGTTTGTGCGCTCCTTCGACGACTCCGGTATCACTGTGGCCCTGTGCACTGAAATCCGCCAGGCTCACGAGAAGAACTACGCAATATCCTGGTCAAACTACATGATATGGCGTCGGTTCAAGGATGAAGGGATTGAGATCCCGTTTCCGCAACGGGATGTGTACATCAAACAGGGACCGGCAGCTCTCCCGTTTGGATCGGAAGCCACGCCACCGGCGGTGGAAGGGCCGGAATCAGGATCAGAGACCCCGGTCCCGGCAACGCCCGACGCGGGCTCCACATCTCATGCGAGCCCGCCGACGGGAAGCTCGGAAGACGCTACGCGTTGACCGGCTGCTGAGCCTTTGGCGTCTTCTTCTTCTGCCGGTCCAGGATGCGCTGCAGTGTGAGGCCGGCAAAGTAGGAAACGATGTACTCCGACGCGTCCTGCCACACCTCGGTCACGACGCAATCGGGGCGGCGGTCGCAGTCCTCGTCATCCGCGGTGCACGGCGTGAGCTCAATGCCTTCACCCACGGCCTCGAAGATGTCCTTGGCCGTGATATCGGATGGGTTCTTGTTGAGCATGAATCCGCCACCGGGACCGCGGACGGAACGAATGATGTCGGCCTTCTTCAGACGGAAGAAGATCTGCTCCAGAAACTCCGGCGAGAGATCCTCTTCCTCGGCGATCCGTTTGATCGGGATCGGCCGGTCTTCCTCGTAGAGCGCCAGCTTGGTGAGCGCCCTCAGCGCGTAGCGGCCTTTCGTTGTTACTCTCATGGCAATACCCCTATTACGTCTCTCTTGGATGCGTGGGCCTACTGGTTCACTCGCTCCACGTAATCGCCCGATTCGGTGTTCACGAGTATCTTCTCCCCTTCTTTGATGAAAATGGGGACTTTGACCTGCAGTCCTGTTTCTACGGTAACGGTCTTGGTGGCACCCGTAACGGTGTCACCCTTCACTGCCTCCGGAGCTTCGGTGACCGTGTAGACCATCTTGTACGGAATGTTTATGTCGATGGGCTCGGTGTCCCACATGAGAATCTCGTAGGTGTCTCCTTCGCGCATATACTGTCCCTTGTCGCGAAGGCCCTCTTCATGCACGGTGAACTGGTCGTAGGTGTCGGTATCCATGAAGTGGTAGTCGCTGCCGTCTCCGTAGAGAAACTGCGCCGGCCGCTCAAAGACCGCGGCTTCCTCTATCTGCTCGTGTGACTTGACGGTTTCCCTCAAGACCTGCCCGGTGCGCAGATTCTTGAGCTTCAGGCGCACAAAGGCAGACCCCTTCCCGGGGTTCACGAACTCGCGTTCCGAGACCACGTGGGGGGCATCCTTGATGATCAGATGCATCCCCTTCTCGATCTGTCCAGCTTTGACCATTCTCGATATTCCTTAGCGTATGGGATTACTATACCACGACCCGCCGGGGAAACGCCATCACCTCTTCCGTATCTTTGGCGCCTAATAGCGCCATGAGGAGACGGTCCATACCTATGGCCACACCGGAAATGGGCGCTTCCGTGTCCTCGAAGAGTGACGGATAACCCGGATCCACGGGATGAACAATGAAGTTGGAGTGTTTCCTGACGCGTTCCGATTGGAAGAACGCTGCGACCTTCGCGGGCCGTGTTTCTTCCGTGTAACAATTTGCCACTTCCAGACCGTGAAGGTAAAGCTCCCAGCGCTCACTCCAGGGCGAATTCTCCCGCCGTTTTGCGAGGGTTGGTACGTTGGCCGGGTAGTCGGTCACCAGCACCGCAGCATCTCCGTGAAGCTCCGGCTCCACGTGCTGCACGAAGAGGTGATTGAAGATGCTTTCGAAGGTCTCCTCGGCCCCGGGTTCCAGGCCGGCCGCGCGCGCCGCCGTCGCCAGGGCCTCCCGGCCTTCCGCCCACCCGCCGGGAGCTCCGGCATGACGCTGCATGAGCGCATCCACGGTGTGCCTCGGAAAGGGCGGCCGCAGAGCTTCGAGGGCTTCTTGTGCCGGTCGCCCGCGCTCCTGCCGGTACGCAACCGCTTCATCGCTCAGCCGCTCCAGCAGGTGCGCAATGAAGCGCTCGGTAATCCCGACGGAGCCCCGGTAGTCCGCCCCGCGGGTATAGAACTCCAGCATGGTGAACTCCGGATTATGCAGCCGGCCGATCGACTCGGCGTTCCGGAAGGCCCGGGAGATACAGAAGAGCGATGGCCACCCTTCCGCCAGGAGTCGCTTCAGATAGACCTCCGGGGAGGGCGTCAGGTAGAGGGGCCGCCGTTCCGGCGGATCCTCATAGGGTGCAACGTAGTGGGTCTCGAAAACCTCGAGGTGCGGTTCCGGGATCAACGAGTCTGCAAGGACGGGAACATCGACCTCCAGATACTCTTCTCCCTCAAAGAAGCGTCGTGTCTCCTGAAATAGGCGCGCCCGGAGGCGCTGTCCCGCCGGAGTGATTCCCATGGCCCCTGAGGGTACACCAGGGCGCACAGGGTAGGCCAGAAGCAGTGAGGGCTGGAAGCGGCGAGGGCTGGAAGGGGGGCGCCCCGCTGCGCGAGCCCGCGCCGCGTGTAGCGGACTGGAATGTACCCACCCGGGCCACGTCGGATACACTGGGCGACATGACCTACGACTTTGACGCACACATCGATCGCCGCGGGACGCACACGGTGAAATGGGACTACGAACCGGTGGCCCGCGCCCGGGAGGCCAACCCTGAGCTGCTGCCCATGTGGGTCGCCGACATGGACCTGCCGTCGCCGGAGCCGGTGGTGCGGGCGCTCCGGGAGCGGGCGGAGCATCCGGTATACGGGTACACCCTGGTGCCGGACAATCTGCTCAATGCATTCATGGAATGGCACCGCCGTCGTCACGGTACGCCGATCCATCGCCGGGAGATCATCAGCGTGACCGGGGTCATGCCCGCAGTCGAGGCGGCCGTTGCGACCTTCACCGAGCCGGGGGATGGCGTGGTGATTCAGACGCCGGTCTACTTCCCCTTCTACGACGCCATCGGCAAGCAGGGGCGCACGGTCGTGCGCAATCCCCTCAAGGAGGACGCCGGCCGCTTCTCCATCGACCTGGACAACTTGCGTGAATGCTTTCGGGAAGGAGCGAAGATGCTTCTCCTCTGCTCACCGCACAATCCCGTCGGCCGGGTGTGGACGCGCCCGGAGCTCGAGGAGATGGCAACGATCTGCGCAGAGGAAAACGTCTTCATCGTCTCCGACGAGATCCACTGCGATGTATTGCTCCAGGGCAACACCTTCACCTCCGTCCTGAGTCTGGGAGAGGAGGTGCGCGCCAACAGTCTCGTGACCACCTCTCCGAGCAAGACCTTCAACATTGCCGGGAGCTCCTGCGCCCAGGCGGTGCTGCCGGACGAGGAGCGGCGCAAGCGCTTCAAGCGCGCCGTCATGGCCCGGGGTATCTGGATGCCGAACCTCTTCGGCGTTGCGGCGACCGAAGCCGCCTACGCGGAAGGTGCCGAGTGGCTCGACCAGCTCCTGCCCTATCTCACGGAGACGGATGCCATGGTGCGCCGCGAGCTCGCGGAGCTGACACCACAGGTGCGGGTCAGCCCCCTGGAAGGGACCTACATTGCGTGGCTCGACTTCCGGGAGGTTCTCGCTGAGAAGGGGAAGGAGCACGGCGATCTCAGAGCGGCAATCGAGGCCGCCGGGGTCTGGCCCTCCGACGGCAAGCTCTTCGGCGACGAGGGCATCGGGTTTCAGCGGCTCAACATTGCGGCGCCACGGGCCACCGTCCGCGAGGCGGTACGGCGGATCGCTGCCGCGCTGAACACCCTGTAACGTACTCAGAACCCTGTTGACGGCACTTCCCGTAAACCGCCACGGAGCCGTAGCTTAGTGGTGCCAAGCCCGCGAGAGCTCCCTTGCCGGCGCCAAAGCCGCGCAATCTTCGGTTACGCCGTGACTTGCGAGAATTCCATCAACAGGGTTACGGGCAGGTCAAGGCTCTGCAGCGCGCGAAGCCCGCCGCGACCGCGGGCTCCGCCGGCAGGGCGCCTCGCCGGGATCGGACCGGGATCCGCGGCCGGTTGTTGTATGGTTATGTTGAATTTGACATAACCATGATCGTCCGGGTAGTATGCCGCAGTTATGCGGCAGCGGCAGGAGTTGGGAGCCTCTTTTTGCTTCATCCGTTCATGTTCATGTGGACGCCGGTTTCGGTCCCGCCTCACGACGGGAGCAGGTGTCCTGTTTGTGCTCGCCGTCTTACTCCCTCAAAGTGTTTTCGCGGTCGACGTGTTCTTCAACGGAGAAAGGGTCGCTGACATCGCACTCCTTCGTCGGCGCAGCTCCCCACAGGTGGTGGCGGATGAACCAGTCACCGGCGTCTCCCTCGGAGAAGTGCTGCCGCTGCTATTCGAGCTCTCGGGCGGTCGGGTTTGCCATGCCGGTGGGCACGCGGCCTTGCCCGGCGCAATGGAACCGGACGAGCTCTTTCGCACGGCGCTTTTTCATGACGACGAAGCGTGGCACCTGTCACTTCCAGACAGAGTGCTCCGGAACGTCACGGAGATTCGAGTCCGCGGACTTCCTCTCGATACCGATCAACTGTCGGTGTGGTTGAGTTGGGAGGGAACGGATGTCATCAGGAGTGAGATAGGGCGCTTCGGTGAGCTCTTCGGCATCGATATAGATGTGTCGACCATTCCGAATACGCAATCAAAGCTGACGGCAACGGAGCGGGCACGCGGAACCCCGGCGGACGTGGCGCTGATACAGGCCTCCGACCTGCCGGATCTTCTGGAGTTTGGAGCCATTCAACCGCTTGACGGTTTGCCGGAAGGGGTGACCCGGGGGTCCGGGAGAGAGGGCGTTACCGCGTACAGCAGCATGGATGCCTCAGTTCAAGCCTTTGCCGCGGAGGGGCATCTTTGGGCTGACTCTCTCTACTTCGACTCCCATCTGGTTTTCTACAACACGGAGCTCCTGAACGATCCCATTCCCCACGATTGGACGCTCAGCGATCTTGAACGCCGGGCCCGCGGTCTGCGCGGGCAGGTGGAGGTGCCCCTTACGTGGAATGCCTACTCCGCATACTGGCTCACGCCGTTCATCCTTGGTTTCGGAAAGGACGCAATCGTGAGTCCGGACGGTCGAGTCCACGTCGATGACGAGCCGACAAGGCGGGCGATCGAGTACATCCTCGGCTTGATCGATGCAGGAACCCTGACGGTTATGGAACGGGACGCCATGACCGCCTTCTTTACCAGCGGCCGTGCGGGCTTCATTCTTACCGGGTCATACGCCATTCCGGCCTTCGAGCGCCTGGGCATTCCCTTTGAAGTTGCCCCGTATCCGCTGGTCCAGGAGGCGGGCCGGCCCTTGCGGCCCTTTCTCGACTTCAAAGGGTTTTCCGTTGCGCGACGGGCACGGCACCCGGCGCTTGCGAGGCGTTTCATTGCCTACATGACGAGTCCCGCGGTACAGGCGCGGGTGACCTTGCCGATTCGTAAGATGCCCGCTGATCCAGCCGCCTGGCCTCTAGTGGTCGGGGACCACCCGTATGCGGAAGCGCTTGTCCGCAGTTACGAGATCGGGGTCTCGGTACCCAACGAGCGCGGTTACACCGTGTACAAGTCACTCATGTGGCGAATGCTACGCTTCGTGTTCAACGAGCAGATGACGGTTGAACAGATGCTCGCGCGCAGTGAGCAGATGCTCTCGGCCGCCGGCAACGAATAGCCGGCAACGAATAGAACTTTGCGACAAGAAAAGTAACAACCAGGGGAGGATTCATGCAGTACAAGCGGCTTCTTATGGCAGGGCTCACCCTGCTGATCGTGTTCGCGGGCTTCACTGGCGTCTTTGCCCAGGAGACCGACGCAGTAAGCGGCGCGACCTGGACCATTGATCTCGAGGGTCTTCGCAGCCACGACTTGCAGACCTACGAGGTCCGAAAGATGGCGGACGAACAGGGCAAGCGTTTCAGTCTGACGATCGATCGCGACGGCAACTCCGTCGAGTACAGCGGCGTCCGTCTTGCGGACATTGTCGGCATAATCGACGGGGCCTCCTTCGAGGAACCCTGGCAACTGAATGAGGTGCGGTGGAACCGTGGCTACGATGTAACCATTACCGCAAGTGATGGCTACGCCGCTACCTTCAACACCGCAGAGTACGCACCGGATGATCTGTTGTTCGCGTACCGGCGCGGTGATGAGTGGCTGTCGCCGCGGGTCGTCGGGGATGCCCCACGCAGCCTGTGGGTGAAGGACATCGTCTCCATTGAAGCGGCCCTGGGAGAGAACGAAGCCGCCGCCGGGCGACGCGCATTTCGGCTCGAGGTGGCGGTGAACGGCGAAGTCCAACGCTACTCCCTTGCTGAACTGAAAGACTCTGCCCTGTACGCCGAAGGTCCCGGGCAGTACACCACCTCAGCGGGTACTGAGTACGTGAACGAGTACGGCGGCGTGTACTTCCGCGACTTCCTGGAACAGCATGTGGCACTCGAGGCGGGGACGTCGGTTACGGTGGCCGCGACGGACGGCTACGAAATGACCTATAACGGGGAGCAGCTTATGGATGAGGGCGACGGAAAGTGGCTGCTTGCCTTCGAGCGGGACGGAGAGCCCCTGCCCGTGGATCCCGGCTACGTTCGCGTAATCAAGATCGGTCCGGATACCCCCAACATTCCAGGTCACCTGGCGGCGAAGATGGTGGGAACCATCAGCGTCTCCGGGGATACCGTCGAAGACTTCGTTCTTAAGATGCGGGGTCCGCGGGACATGGACCTTGATCGGTCGACACTGCAGAGCTACATGTCCAAAGAGGGCGAGACGGTGACCTTCAGTCGTCGGGACGACACGAATCAGTACACCGGTATTCCCCTGTACAAGCTTCTTGCCTTCTCGGATGACCCTGATCACTATCCTCACGGACAGGACTTTTCCATTGACCCCTACAACGCCGACGCCGCCGAGGCGGGCTACGACATTGTGATCGTTGCCGCCGACGGGTTCTCGGTGACCCTCGACTCGCGAGAGGTTCACGAGAACGACGATGTGATCATTGCCATGCAGAAGAACGGTGAAGTGCTGCCGGAACGGGAGCGTCCGCTGATTCTTGTCTGGGACGCTGGTAGCGATCCCGTGCCCGAGGGCATTCGCAACGTCCGCAACATTGAGACGATTGAGCTTGATCTCTAGGTGGCACTCGACGTGAACGGGCGCCCTCCGGGGACGGAGGCCGGAACCCGCCGCCGCACGTTCCCCCCCGGACTCGCGTACTTCATCCCGCTCGTCGTCATAATTGCGGCGAGCGGGGTGCTGCCCGTTTTCTCGAGTATCTTCCACTCCCTCTTCGCCCCCGCCGCCGACGGGGCAGTGTGGCTTGGTTTTTCGGGCTATGCAGAGCTATTCGAGGATCAGGCCCTCCTCTACGCCTTCAACATCACGACGCTCTGGGCACTCGCAACTGCGGCAATTACGCTGGTCTGGGCAACACCCTTCGCTGTCTTTCTCTACCGGCATCCCAGGCTTGTCCCGGTGACCATGGTGCTTCTTGCCGTCCTGTGGATCGTACCGGTCTTCATCTCCGCTCCGATCTGGCGGATGTTCTTTCACGGCAACAACGGAGCATCGTTGTTCAGTGCACTGATCGGAAGAGAGATCAACCTCATGCTTGATCCGGCCGCGAGCTTCACCGTGGTCCTCTTTGCGGCGACGGTGCATTCTCTGCCGCCGATCGTTGTCGTCCTCTACGCCGGCATGAAGAAGACGCCGGGAGCCCTGGTCGACGCCGCCCGAGTCGAAGGAGCGGATGAGTGGCAACTCTTTCGCTTTGTTCATCTTCCGCAGCTGCGACCCTTTCTGTTCCTGCTTCTCGTCGTCACCTTGATCCACGGATTCCAGGAGTTCACCATGCCCTATCTCATGGCCGCCGGAGGGCCGCCGGTCATGGCGGGCATCACCGATGCCTACGTCGTCGGGGCGACAACAACGCTGGAGATCTACCTGTACGACCTCTTCGAGTTCTCCGGGGCGCTCGCCGTACCCTCGGCGTATTCAACGGCCTTCCTGCTGCTCTTCGGCGGTGTCGCGACGGCATGGTACCTTCTGCGTCGCGGTGTCGACCTAGAGCGCGTCCTCGCGGCCACCGCGGCCGTGCTGCTTTGGCTTTTCGATGATCGACTCTTTCTGCCCTCCGCGGGTGGAGTCGGACTGATACTCGCGCTCCTTCTGTCACTTCGCTTCAGAGTGCTGGCACCGTTCGCTTCCGCCGGCGTACTGCTATCCGTCGGACTGGAAACGGCAACAGCAGGCATTCTTGCCGGTTTTCAGCCGGCCGTCGTTCCGGTCCTCGGCCTGTCAGCCCGGTTCTTCGGTGAGGTGCAGAAGCGGCTCAGGGCTTGGAGTGATGAGAGAAGGAACCGGACTGCATCGTGGAGCAGCCGGAGACCCCCGGTTGCCGGGGTGGCGTGGCGTTTCGGGCAGGGGGCGGCTGCTCTTCTCTATGCGCTTTCCGTCGCCATCTTCCTGTATCTGTTGTTATGGATCAGCTTCTCTCAGGTCGACAGCGTATTCGTTGACTCATTTTTCCCGCGCTTCTTCGGGCTCGGTAACTACATAGCGTTGTTCACCGAGAGCGGCTTTGTTCGTGCGCTCGGGAATTCAGTCCTGCTGGCCGGCTCGACGGCAGGGCTTGCGGTGTTGATCTCCTTTGTTGCCGGTGCCGCAGCCGGCGTCTTCCGTTATGACGGCCAAAGCATCTTCATGGGTATGGAGTTCTTCCAACTCACCGGGGGCATTCACTCACTTGTGCCCCTCTTTGCCGTCGTGGTGCTCCTGAACGCGGTTAACTCCTATGTTCCCATTGTGATCCTCTACAGTGCCGCCGCGGTACCGGTCGGCTTCTACGTCCTGTACGGTTTCTTGCGTCAGCTCCCGAACAGTCTCTACGATGCCGCCCGAATCGCCGGGGCCGGCCCGTTTACCTACATCTGGCGCATCCTGTTTCCTCTGAGTCGACCGGCCCTGGTTAACGTGGTCCTGCTCTCATGGATCACCGCCTGGAACGGCTTTCTCATTCCGCTGATATTCCTCACCGGAGAGCAACGCTTCCCTGTGAGTGTATTTCTCCACAACCTGGTAGGAACCATTGCCTCCGGGTCTCCGAGTTGGGGCGTCTTCGCCGCGGGGTCCGTGGTGAATATCCTTGTGTTGTCCATGCTCTTCGTTGCC
>CAZZIE010000114.1:0-14089 GCA_964654185.1 uncultured Spirochaetaceae bacterium
CCGGAACGCCTCCTCCACCATGAGGAGGGAGTAGCGCTCCCTGCCCTTCTGGTAGGATGAGGACTCCAGCACCGCCAGCGCCCCGAGCTTCTTTGCCAGGGCGAAGGGCGTGAAGCGCTCCCCCGGCAGAATCTTGATAACCGTATCGTTCCGTCCCATCTCGTTCCTCCCGCGGCGCCCTCCCGGGCCGCCGCACCAGTGCACAGCGTCCGGGCAAAAAAAAAGCCGCGCGATCATGCGGATCGCACGGCTTCTTCCTGTGCCGCAACGCCCGTCATTTTCACGGGCCTGCAACACTGTACACAGTGGGGCCCGTTACGTGGCCCACCACCATGCAGAGATTGCGCTATGAATTGTCGCTGTCAGCGTTGTGTTCACGAAAGCGAGAATAGCAATCCGGGCCTAAAGGGTCAAGCGCGGGCGGCGTTTTTCGTGTGCCGAGATACCGGCACCTGACTGCTCCGCCTCCTACAAATCGTGAAGCTCCACGAACCCCCGGGGCGTGACCACCGTGATACCCTCCACCATTCCAAGGTCCGTAACGTGAGAATCCCCACTGACAAGGTACACCGAGCGTGACTCGATCGCGCAGTCGACCACTGCATCATCGTCCGGGTCACGCAATAGCCGTCGGCGACCGGCTTCCGGATACACAATCGTCGCGGAGGCCTCCACGTCTGCCATGAGGAGCTGAACCGCATCCACGCTCAGCCCGAACCTCGGCCTGGAGAACACCGCCCCGAGCTCACTCAGAAGCAACGGAGACATGGCAAGGGTGAAGACGCCTTGCCGTGCCGCGTCCAGTATCCTGCCGGGAATGCCGCCAAAGAATACGCCGGACACCAGGACATTGGTGTCTACCGTTACGATCACGAGTTGCGCCGCTCTCTCTCAGCGCGCACCGCAGCGACTTCCGCTGCAACGTCCTCCTCGGTGATCCCACGCTGCCGAACGCTTTCTCTGATAGATTCGATTACGACATCCATCCTCCGCTTCCGCTCGATGTACATGCGCGCCGCCTCGCGAAGGAGCTCGGAGCGCGTGCGCGATTCGCCCCGGGCAACCTCATCTATCTGTTCGAGTAGATCCTGACGGAAGGAGATGTTCACCGTACTGGTTCTCTCAGGCATGGTATGAGCGTACATACAAACCTTGTATACGTCAATCCACGGTCGCAGAGCCGTGCATGAGGCTCCGCGGACCGGGATTCAGAGCTGCGCGAGGCCGCAGGAGGTCGCAGGTCCGCCCGCGACCGCACCGCGGCCCCGCACCACGCCTAGAACGGCACCTCCGCCGTCTCGCGCTCCTCGGCTTCCGCGGCTGCCCCTGCACCGACGACGATTTCGTCGGCGCTCTCTGCGGCAATCTCTTCCGTTGCGCTGTCTTCGAGCTGTTCGCCGTCTCCGAGCTCGCCCTGCTCCTCGCTCTTCTTGAAGCGCGGCTTGAACTCCACGTGCTCGGCAACGATCTTCACCCGCGACCGCGGCTGTCCGTCCGACGTCGTCCAGCGGTCCTCCCGGAGCCGTCCGACGACCCGGACCCCCCGGCCCTTCTCCAGGTACTCGCCGCAGCGTTCGGCCAATCTCGACCACGCTTCGACATCGAAATAGGAGACCTCTTTCTGCATCTCCTCGTCCCGCTTGTAGAACCGGTTGGTTGCGACCCGGAAGTTGCACACATTCGTGCCTCGCGGCGTCTCACTGACCACCGGATCCCTGGTCAGATTTCCTTCAATGAGAATAGAGTTGAGACTGTTCATCCCGTCCTCCTTGATTGAGCTGCGCCGTCCCACAGGCGGCGTGAGGGCCCGGGCAGCGCACCGAGCTGCCTCTGATTCCCTTCACACCCCTGCCGGCTCTCCTGCTTCAATCAAGACTTGAGAACTGATGTCCACGGCGCCCCGACTCTCGTCACGACCGACAGCCACACCGCACTCTCGGCCGGACTGTTCTTGCCAACCAGCGCAAGCCGCCCCCCGAGCTCGGCACCCACCGAGAAGTGGTCGCCCAGGGCCACATCCACGCCCAGCCCGCTCTCCGCGTGGAGGGTGGCGACGTCCGTATCCGCCACCGGCGACAGATCATCAATGCGCGGCGCCCGCCGCCAGGAGCCCGACAGTCCCAGCTCACCGTCCAATGTAACCGCGCCGAACCGCCACTCCGCCCCGCCCGCCACGCTTCCGCCAAAGCGGCTGCGGTAATCCACCGTCTGAAAGGGCTCCACGTCCACGGCATCCCCGACCGCCCGGCGCACCTCATTCCGCCGATACGCCTCCAGGCCGGTCGCATCATACGGCATGGGAAGAAAGCGGTCCCACGCGAGCCGACCACCCACCCGCCACGCCGCCGGCACAATCAGCCGGTCACTCGCCCCGAGCTCCTCCCGCCACTGCCCCCGGCCATGCGCACCGACCGCCCAGGCGTGGAGATCCTGATTGGCTGCAACGTAGGTTTGCCCGTTTTCCTGCCGCTCGGACTCCAGGCCGTAATCCGGTCGTGCCGTGCGGATCACCGCCCGGGGCCCGGCGTCTACAGTCAGTCTGGAATGATCACCGAGCAGCCCGTTGCGCCCGACAAGGGCGGAGCCGACTTCCACCTCTACGTCCGCCCAGGCATCGGAGAGGCGGTTCAGGTCGTCCTCGTAGCCGGAGAAGAGCACCGCACCGGGAAGCCACTCCGCGCCGATCCACCCGATCCCCTTCCAACACATGACCAGTTCGGCTCCGAAGGCCACCTCGCTGTAGCCGACATCAGCCGGGTCCGCGGTGCGCTGCCAGGTTGAGTCATAGGCTACCGAGGCGTGGTGCAAGGCCGAGGGAATCTCAATGGAGACGCCGAATCGGCCCTCTTCACTGGAGGTGTCGTCATTAGCAGACAGGTTGTCGAAGGGAAGACTCAACCCGAGGAGTGCGGCAAGAATGAGCGCTCGCCACATTGGCTGCAGGTAGGCACAGGAGGAGCTCATGGCTCCGAAGATAGCACAAAAAAGGCGCACCCCGGAGGGTGCGCCTTGTAGTTACCGAACTACTTCGTCTGCTTCGATTAGAAGCTGACGGAGGTTCCGATGCTCCAGCTGCTGGTGGCAGCGCCGGTGGCAGCGGAGTAGCTCTGACCAACGGAAGCGGACACAGTCGCCACGCCGTAGGCGTAGGAGAGACCGGTGCTCCAGTTGATGTTCTCCATGAAGTTACCCGCAACCTCGTCGCCGCTGAAGCTTGCGCTGGCGGTCAGGCCGGTAAGCGGAGTAACGGAGAGGCCCGCGCTCCACGCCATGGCCATCTCGCCGCCGGTGGGGAAGCCAAGGTCGAGGCCTGCGTTGATGCTGGAAGCAACAGGCAGGAACTGACCGAGGTCGACACCGAGGCCGAGGTCGGCACCAAAGCCGCCCGCGTTCTTCAGCTCGGCAAGGACGCTCGTCGGCGTCTTCGCGTATGCCAGGGAGTTACCGTCCATCTCGTTGATGTAGTGGATGGTAGCGGTCGGGGTAATGCCCATGATGGCGTAGGAGAGAGCTGCCTTGGTGTAGAAGAGATCCAGACCGTAAGCAATCTCGATATCGGCGGAGCCGCCCATACCGGAGACGCTCGGCATGACACTGACTGCCCATGCGGGGGTACCGAGCAGGTCGTAGAGACCAAACGCCAGGTTACCGCCGGCAGTGAGGTCGCCGAAGCTGGTGCTGTAGCCACCACCGAGGGTCATGCCGTACTTCGGATCCACAACATCTTGAGACTCATCATCCCACGTCCCGATGTCATCGCTCGCTGAAGCCTTGACACCGTTGTCGTCAATATACACGCCGAGGCTTGCATTGGCGCCTTCGACAACACCGGAGGAGAGGCCGAGGGTCATGCCGTGGTAGGCCTTGACCGCGGTGCTGGTGTGACCGGAGCCGTCGACGTTGATCGAGCCGGCGCTGACGTGCTGACCGCCGAAGAGGAAGGTCGCGTCAACAACACCGCCGATCTGGTTCAGGCTCAGGGTTGCAGCAGTCACGAAGGTCTGGGTCACCTTGCTGGTGTACTCGGTGGCCGCGTCGGCGGTGACGTTACCGTATGCACTCTCGAGATCGAGAGCCTGCTTCAAGAGAGCAATGTCGTCAGCGCTCAGATCGTCAATCTCAACTACGGTCGCATCATTTACCTGGGCGGCAATGTCGCCGGTCGGGGTTGCAACAATCGCCGCAAGGTCGTCCGAACCGGAATTGATGATGTTTTCCTTGGCGCGTGCCACGTAGTTGTCTAGGTCGCCCTGAAGGCTCGTGTTCGCAGTGTTAACTTCGCCAGCAATGGCGGTCGACCACACAAACTCGTCGTCGTCATCGGCGGTGGATTCCGGCGCGAGAGCAGTGAAGAACGAGAACGTATCGGCCGTCGATCCTTCTTCCGCGAAGTCGGTGTTGGTGTTAACCGTAGTCAGCAGGGACGCAAAGTCGTCGTCCGTGTCCCAGATGGAGTCGCCTTCTGCGGTTCCGGCTGCGATCTCATCGGCCGCATGGTCGTTCCAGAAACTGCCGTATGCCTGCAGCTCGATCCAAGGCACATAGTCGTCAGCTACCTTGTTGGTGTCGGCGTTGTAGAGATCTACGAACCGATCCACGCTTGCGGTGGTAGCAACACTCACGGGAGCGAGCAGGTTCACGCTGACGGTGCCGCTGACCTTCTCATCTGCGGTGGCAAGACCGAGGGTCGCCGTGGCGGCCTTGGTGCTGCTGAAGATCGGGAGATCAGTCGTGGTGTCCTCGAAAGCCTTGCTGTCGCCCAGGCTAAAGCTGAGGCTACCGGTTGCTGTTAGTGGTGATGCCGCGGCCTCTTCTTCCTGCGCAAATGCGAAAGAAGCGAGGACGAGGAACACGACAAGAAAGAGACTAAGCTTCTTCATTTCATTCCTCCTCACATTCGGATGGGGATGAAACCAACGGTCTCAGTTCGCCCCCACGTTGTGTGAATTTCGAAAGGCAGTATAGCAACCGCCATATGGGGTGTCAACAACAACACTTTTCTCTCGGTTCACGACCGGCGCAACAAGGAACTCATGCGAGAGGCGGTATAGCTCCAATACGTCCATTCCAGTTGAGGCGGCCGGCTGTGCCGTTGGGGCGGGCCAGGTGTTGGGCGCCGGGGCGGGCGCCGGCCTGTGAGCGAGCGTGGCGGTCACAGCCACTCCTCCCGGCCGGTGGCTTTGAGCTCCTCGACGACGCCCTTGACGAGCTGGGAGTCGCCGCGGCGGCAGATGAGGAGCTTGCCGTTCTTCTGGACGACAATGAGGCCGCTGACGCCGCAGAGCGCGACGGGCATGTCCGAGAGGACGACGTTGTCCTTCGCCTCGATCTCGACGACGGCGCTCTCCTCTTCGGTCGGGCCGAGGGACGCCGGAGCGCGGTCCTCCGGGGGCGCCTCGGCGGACGCGGCGCCGGAGGGGTGGGCGGCGGCGTGGCCGTCGGCATCGCCCTCCTGGGCAGAAGAGGTGGACTGGAGTTTGGCGATTTCATCCCAGGAGCCGATGTCGCTCCAGGAGAAGTCCGCCGGGACGACGGCGCTGCGGGAGCTGCGTTCCATGACGGCGTAGTCGACGGAGATGGAGGGGAGCTGAGTGTAGAGGTCCTGCAGGCCGGGCGTGCGGCCGACGACGGGGATGGCCGGGCCGTCGGCGGAATCGGTGGTGTCCGCGGCGAGCTCGTCGGCGGAGGCGTCCAGGGCGCGGAAGGGCTCGGCGATCTCCGGGTGGTGGTGGGCGAGCTCAGTGAAGAAGGTGCTGGCCCGGAAGACGAACATGCCGGAGTTCCAGTAGTAGCGCTCCGCGGCGACGTACTGCTCCGCGGTCTCCCGGTCGGGCTTCTCCTTGAAGGCGGAGACCAGGCGGCCGGGGCCGTGGGAGCGGCCCGCCTCAATGTAGCCGTAGCCGGTTTCGGGGCGGGTCGGCCGGATGCCGAAGGTGACCAGGTAGTCCTCCCGCGCCAGGAAGTCCGCGCGCTCCGTCGCCTGAACGAAGATGGCCAGGGGGCTCACCAGGTGGTCCGCCGGCAGAATGAGGGTGGTCTCGGACTCGGCGTTGGCGGGACCGCCGCCAAGGTCACCGGCGGAGGGTGTCACGGCGGCATGGCCCGCGGCGGGCGGGGCCTCGCCGGTGGCGCTCAGGTAGGCCAGGCCGAAGGCAATGGCCGGAGCAGTGTTCCGGCCGATGGGCTCGGCCAGGATGACAATGCGCTGCCGGTGCCGCTCCGGCACGGCGCGGCACTCCGCGACGGCGCCGGGAACGTGGTCCTGGTGCGTGACAATGATGATGCGCCCGGCGGGCTCGAGGGCAAGGGCGCGATCAATGGCCGCACGCAGCAGGGACTTGCCCAGTCCCGGATCCATGAACTGCTTTGGTTTCCTGCGGATGGATGCGGGCCACAAACGCGTACCCGACCCGCCGGCCATGATCAGGACGTTGTCTACCATGGAAGTACCTCCTGTCCCACCACGAAGCTCCCTCCCCATTAGTACCGTGCCCGGCGCCGCCGTGAAAAGCCCACCAGGAGGGGCGGGTAGAAGCAGTTCTCGTTTTGGCGCGCGGGAGATCCCACTCTTGTTGCTCACGGGAGTGGCTGGTCCGCCCACGGTCTCCCGAACCCTTGACAGCAGGGGGTTTCGGGTTGTCGCCGGTGTCACTGGGAGCGGTTGGACCGCGCCCGCGGCCGAGAAGCAGAATGCCGGGCGCCTCCGACATGAAATGTCCGTCTCGTCATCCTGAAAGGATGGGGACTCCACGCGTGGTCGGGCGCGCCCGGCAGGCTGATTCTCGTGACAGGGCGCAGAGCGGCTTCTCGCAGTGACACCGGGCGCTCAGACGGAGACATCCACGAGCGAGCGTTTGGTTGACCGCAGTCGGGGGCGGGGTTAGAATGCCGGCACACTTCTACAGCAACAGGGGGCCGCCGTGGCAGCTTCATTCTCTCTCGCCATCTATCCTTGGGTGTACAAAGCGCAGTATCAGGACAACGGAAGCTGGAGCGAGGAGTTTTCCGAGAAGGAGCACAAGACGCCCCGGGAGGAGGCGGCCCTGAGCGAGGCGGATCGCCAGGCGCTGCTGCAGAAGCGCAACTCCTTTCCGGAGCTGCCCCTGGTCAACTACACGACGCAGTACGGCATGGGCTGCTTCGAGGGGCTCAAGGCGTTCCCCCAGCCCGACGGCTCCCTGAAGATCTTCCGCCCCGACGAGAACGCGAAGCGCCTGAAGCGCTCCATGGAGGGGCTCATGATGCCCGGCTTTCCTCCGGAGATGTTCGTCGCCGCGGTCCGGGAGATGGTGAAGCGCAACTACGACATGGGCTTCCATCCTGAGTACGACCACGCCTGGGAGAAGGACGGCTTCGTCTCGGCGCGGTCGGTGTACATTCGTCCCTTCAGCTATGCCGAGCCGGGAATCGGTTTGAACCTCTCGTACAAGCCCTGGGTGGTCATGGTGTCCACGCCGGTCGGATCCTATTTTGATCCCGATGCCGACGCGAAGGCGGTCACGACCGACAAGGTCCGCGCCACGAAGGGCGGTACCGGCTGGATCAAGTGCGATGCGAACTACGTCATCCCGACGCTCACCAAGAAGCGCATGCAGAAGGAAGGCTACATGGAGGTCATCTTCCTGGATGCCGCCACGCAGACCTACGTCGAGGAAGGCTCATCCTGCAACATCTTCTTCGTCATGGAGGACGGCACCCTGGTGACCCCGAGCCTGGAGGACACGGTCCTTCCCGGGATCAATCGGATCAGCGCCATGCAGCTTGCGAAGGACGAGGGCGTGAAGGTGGAGGAGCGCCGCGTTCCCATTGACGAAGTCATGGACCGCGCGGTCGAGTGCTTCGTCACGGGGACGGCTGCGGGAGTGTCGTACATCGAGTCGATCGAGCACAAGGGAAAGACCCGGGTGTTCCGGGACGGCAGGATGGGCGACCTCACCCGGCAGCTGCAGTGGAAGCTCCGGGGTACCCAGTACGGCGTCGTGGAGGATTCCCACGGCTGGATGTACCCGGTCTAAGTTCCCCGACCGCAGCGGCGAACCGCCCGCGCGGGCGGGGGCTCGCCGTGAGCATCGTTCCCCAAAGTCTTCAATTCAGACCTACTCAGATGACACCCGCTCAGGTGAGACTCACTCAGAACTCCATGTCCTCGAAGTCCTGCGGCAGCTGGTTGTAGATCTGCACGTCGTACTCCTCTCGCGGGTAGAGGATGTCCCGGAGGTTGAGCTGTGAGAGGGCGACCGTGGCTGAGCGGATGCCGGTCTGGTCGTCGCGGCGGAAGTTGGTGGCGAGCTCGGCGGACTCCTGGAGGTAGAGGAGGCTTTCCGAGCCGGCCTCGGTGTCGCTCTGACGCTGGGCGATCTGCTGCATGGTGACGCCGAGATTGTTGTTGACCCGGATGAGGTACTGGACCAGTGCGCGATGTTCCGGATCCTGGTCGACGAGCAGGTTTTCGATGCGGTCGCGTTCGCGATCGAGGAGGGTCAGGAGCTCCCGGTAGACGCCTTCCGCGGCGGAGTAGGCCTCCCGGTAGTAGAGGGAGTTGGCAATGGCGAAGAGGAGGTTGCGGTTGCGGCGGAAGCCCTCCTCGGCGTTGTAGAACTCCCGGAGCGCCGCCTGGTACTCGTCGCGACCGTAGTGGATGAAGCCCTGCTTGTAGTCGAGCTCGGGGTCGGTGTAGCCGTTCTCCTCCGCGGAGGCGTAGAGGTCGAAGGCGTCGTTGTACTCCCGGCTCACGTAGTAGGAGATGTCGCCCAGGCGGGCGTAAGCGCGCCCGTAGGTGGGGCTCGGCTCCAGGAGGCCGCGGCTCTCGTACTGCTCGTACCGCTGGATGGCGGACTGCAGGTTCTCCCGGGCGGTAATGTACTCCTCCCGCTCGTAGTAGTACTCCCCCAGACGGGTGTAGCTGTCGACGAGTCGGCCCGCGCGGCGGGAGTCGAGGGGCTCCGCGGCGCGGTAGTAGGCAATGGCGTTGTTCAGACCGCGCCGTTCGTTGCCGGGGTCCTCCGTGCGCCCGTAGTAACGTGCCAGATGGTAGTGGGTGTCCGGAATGTCCTCCCGGAGATCGAGGGAGCGCTGGAGGATGTCAAGCACATCGTCCAGGCGGTTCCTGGTGATGAGATAGCCGCCGAGCTCGGCGTAGACGTAGGGGTCGATGTCGGCGCCGGGGTCGTTCTGGAAGGCGTTCTTGAGGCGAAGAACCTCTTCCAGATTGTCCGTCCGGATGAAGTAGAGGAGCATGCGGAA
This sequence comes from uncultured Spirochaetaceae bacterium, assembly GCA_964654185.1. Taxonomy (GTDB): domain Bacteria; phylum Spirochaetota; class Spirochaetia; order DSM-27196; family PWMO01; genus CAYFQV01. The sequence goes on from CAZZIE010000114.1 coordinate 9,244, forward strand.
GAGCAGCAGGTCGCTCTGGCCGTAGCGCTGAATGAGGGTGGCGTAGGCCTGGCGCGCATCCTCGTACTTGCCCGGGTCCTCCTCCGCCCAGGCCATGTAGTTGTCCCCTGAGGCGAGGAGGGCCTCGTAGTCGTTGGGCTCCTCCTCAAGGATGCGGTTGAGGAGCTCCTCGGCCTTGCCGTAGTTGCCGAGGGTCTCGGTCTCGAAGGCGGCGTAGTCCAGGATGCCCTGCTTGTCTCCGGGATAAGCGGCGAGGAGCTGATCGTATTTCTCCTCGGCGCGGAGGTACTCCCGCTCATCAATGAAGGTCTCGGCGTACTGGTAGTAGCGGTCCTTGACGCGCCACACCTCGACGGCGCGGTCGAACCACTGGTTGCCGGCCTGGTACTCCCCCTGCTCGATTGCGTCCAGCCCCCGTTCGTACATGCCCCGGGCACGCAGGGGCTGGTAGACAAAGCGGTACCCCAGGAAGATGAGAAGCGCCGCGGCAATGCCGGTGAGGGCGACGACGCGGAGCACCGGGAGAATGTTCACCCGGAACTGATAGGCAAAGGACTCCTTCTCCTGCTCGAACTCGACGCCGGTGCGCTTCTCATACCCTCGGGGGACGCGGATCTCTCGATTGAGGCAGCGGCTGCACAGGTCGGCAATGCGCCGGGCCGACTCGCCTTCGACGAGCATGCGGACGAGCTGTCCGATCTGGTCGGGGCTTCCCTGCTCGTCGCCGATGACCTCTTCGGCGGCGATCTTCACGTTGAGCGGGAGGTTCGCCAGGGTCTGCTGGAGCCGCTCGAACTCATCCTCCGAGAGCTCCATGCTGGGGAGGCCGCCTTCCGTGGCGGAGGGGGGCGGTCCGGAGACATCCAGGGCCGGGTTGAGGGCGGACTCGTCTTCGTCCTCCCCGGTCTCTTCGAGAACGCCGAACTCGGCACCGAAATCGCCAAGGCTGAACTCGTCCAGGTCCTCGTCGCCGACTTCCTCGGCTTCTTCGGCGCCGGCTTCGGCGGAAGTGCCGGCTCCGGGGCCTTCCGACGGGGCCGCGAACTCATCTTCGTCTTCGAAGGTGAAGCCCTCGACCCCTTCGATTTCGAACTCCTCGGCCTCCTCTTCGGCGGCGGGAGCTTCCTCCGCCTCGCCGGCCTCTTCTTCAGGCTCCTCGCCGAACTCCTCTTCCGGGAACTCGATTTCGAAGCCCTCCTCCTCTTCGGGGGCGAAGCCTTCCTCTTCGGGCTCTTCGGGCTCTTCGGGCTCTTCGGGCGCTTCTTCGGCGGCCTCGGGGGCTTCTTCCTCGAAGCCGAAGTCCTCTTCTTCCAGCTCTTCCGGACCGGCCGCGAGGGCTTCTTCGCCGGGGGCGGGTTCTTCCGGGGCCTCTTCGCCGGCGGCCGGTTCCTCCGCGGGGCCGCCCTCCTCGAACTCCTCCATGTCCGAGAAGTCGAAGTCCTCCTCCAGGTCGCCGAGCTCGAACTCGTCGGTGACTTCTTCGCCGGGTTCCTCGGAGGGTTCTTCCGGGGGTTCTTCGGGTGCTTCCTCGCCCTCCGCGGCTTCTTCGCCCTCCGCGGCTTCTTCGCCGGGGCCGGCCTCGGCGCCTTCCGGCGCCTCAGTCGGTTCTTCCTCCTCCTCCTCAGCCTCCGGGAACTCGCCCTCCTCCAGGGCCTCGTCGAAGTCTTCGCCGAGCTCTACCCCGGCGAAGGGGTCTTCCACCTCGGAAACATCGAGATCCTCGAAGGCGTCGGGGGCTTCTTCCTCTTCGGATGGAGCAGGCTCCTCGGCCTCGGCAGGCGCCTCTTCCGGCTCGCCGGGTGCTTCCGCCTCCGGCTCGGCTTCCGCCTCGGGCTCCGCCCCGGGCTCAGCTTCCGCCCCGGGCTGTTCAAGACCGAACTCCTCGTCCAGGAAGGAGAGATCGTCTTCAGTGGAGGGTTCCTCGGACGGTTCTTCCGCCGGGGCGGCGGGCTCGGGAGTCTCGGCCTCTTCGGGAGCCTCAGCCTCGGCCTCCTCCTCGCCTTCGGCCTCCTCTTCGCCGAAGCCTTCGAAGCTGGAAAGAAGCGCTTCCTGGTCCGAGAAATCGATCTCCTCTTCACTTTCGGGGGCTTCGGCTTCGCCGGGTCCTTCCTCGGTCTCCGGTCCGGCGGCACCTTCCTCGGCCTCGGCATCGGCCTCTCCGAGGGCCTCTTCGGGCGTTTCGCCGGGGCCCTCTTCGGGACCGGTTTCTGCGGGAGCCTCTTCACCGGCGCCGGTTTCGGCAAGGAGATCACTCAGGTCTTCGGGCAGACCTTCCTCGGGGGGCGCGACTTCTTCGATCTCTTCGCCCCGCTGTGCGGCTATGGAAGGTTCGTTCCCGAGGTTTATAAGAGTTCGGTTAAACCGCTCGATTGCTTCTCGAGTGGGCATTGCATATCCTGTTCACATTGTCGGACGTGCGCAAGAAAATGTAAGACGACTGCCGTTGGTGTCCGAAAAAGTATACCAGATGCCATGAAGTTGTTTCCACGATTGCGGACAATCGCGCCCATTGTGCTGTTTTGCGTTGCCACCCCGCTCTTCGGGCAGGTCGTCAACGATATGGACCTCCACCTGCAGGTCAGCCTGCTGCAGGAACCGCAACCACCGGAGGTTGTGGACGGGCAAATCCTGCTCACCTACCGAACCGACCAGTATAACCGCTACGTGGCGGCTGCATTCGAGCATGAAGACTACCGGCGGGTCCACGAGTACCGGAGGGTGCCCCGCCAGGGCACCGACATGTTCTTCCTGCTGATCCCGGTTCCCCGGGACGCGCAGGAGCTCAGATACCGCATTGTCGTCGACGGCTTGTGGCAGGTCGACCCCTTTAATCCCCGGACTGCGGAGGACTTCGCCGGCCGCCCCGTTTCCGTCTTCGAGGTGCCGCCGCAACCGGTCGTCAGAGCCGCCCCGCCGATCATAAGCGAGGACCGCCGGGTGGAGTTCATCTTCGACACCGACATTGTGCAGCGGCAACGCCTCCAGACCATCGACGGAGACCTGGTCGAGATCGACGACCTGGAGTCAACGCCGGTCTACCTGGCCGGCAGCTTCAACAACTTCGATCCCTTCATGTATCGCTTGCGACCTGAAGGCAGGGGCTCCTCGGAGCTATCCTTCACGACACGCCTCCCCGCCGGCACCCACTACTACTACTTCGTCGTGAATGGGGTCCGCGTCCTGGATCCGCTGAACATGGAACGCAGCGCCCGACGCGGCACAGACACCGTCAACAGGTTCACGGTCCCCTGAGGGCCGGCCGGCGGCACTTGGCCCGAGGCTCCCTTCTGCGGTACACATGTACCGGGGGAGCCATGATCATACCGATCGGCGATGACAACCGCGATCGCCGCACCACGCCGTACGTCACCTACATCTTCATTGCCATCAACATACTGGTCTTCGTCTTTCTGCAGGGGCTCGGTCAGAACGTGGACTTCACGTACTCACTGTCCACGGTTCCGGAGGAGATCCTGACCGGCCAGGATCTGGTAACCGAAGGCCGCGTCGTGGCGGATCCCCGTTCCGGACGACAGGTCCGGCAGCCGGGGCTCGGCCCGACACCCATAACCGTTTACATCACCCTGATTACTTCAATGTTCATGCACGGCGGGTTTGCCCACATTCTCGGCAACATGCTGTACCTGTTCATCTTCGGAGACAATATCGAGGACCGGCTCGGGCACGGGAGATACGCGGTGTTCTACCTGCTGACGGGGGTGCTGGCGTCGCTTGCCCACGTCTTCACGACCGCGGCGCTGGGCGGGAACACCATGGTGCCAAGTCTCGGCGCATCCGGGGCCATATCCGCGGTGCTCGGAGCCTATCTGGTGCTGTTTCCGAAGAAACGGGTCTACGTGATTCTGATCCGCTTCGTTACCGCCGTGCCGGCAATCGTGGCGATTGGCATCTGGATTGCGTTTCAGCTCGTTCGCGGCCTGGGAGCGCTCGGCGGCGGCGCCGGCGTCGCCTATGCGGCGCACATCGGCGGGTTCATTGCGGGGCTCGCACTGATCAAGCTCTTCGAGCCCGGACAGCGGCCGTCGCGGCGGGGTTCGCCCAGGCGGTGACGGCGGCGCGGGGGCCCCGGGGGCTCGGTCGGGCGGCGCGGGGGCTCGGTCGGGCGGCGCGGGAGCTCGGTCGGGCGGCGCGGCGAGCCGCGGGGGCCGGCGTCAGGAGGATAACTCATGCTGAATATCTCGCTTCGCGCGCGTCACATCGGCTCGGAGGTGCTGCTTCTACGCCTCCCGCACACCTTCCGTATCTTCTTCGGGCTATTGGCCGCGATTCTCCTGTACGGGATCTTCGCCGGGCAAGGTGCCGGCGTCGTACCGATCATACTCCTGGCTATATCCGCTCTCGCCCTGGTCTACGACGAGCGCTGGCGCTTCGACCGGACGCGCGGCGTTGTGGAGTGGCGCATCGGCCTGATGGGCCTGGTCCGGCCGGGCAAAGTCCCCATGGAGTCGATTGAGCGCTTCACTATCGGAGAGATGATGAAGGGCGCCGTCCCGGGGTCACAGGAGGGCAAATCGCGGTTCTTTCAGCGGCGCTACGTGCACCTGACCATGACCACGACGGAGGGCCACGAATACGACATTGAGCGCCGCGCCGCCCGAAGCGGCGAGAACCTCAACGAGATCGCCAGAGAGGTCGCGCGGTTCTGCGAGTGTCCGCTGGATGAGGAGGATTGACGGCCGCGGGGCGGTTGCTCGCGGCGCCGGGCGGTTGCCCGCAGCGCCCGGCGTCCCGCCCGCACCAGGCGCTGGTCCGCCGCGCCGGGCGGTTGCCCGCGCTGCAGGGCGGTTCCTCGCGCTGCAGGGCGGTTCCTCGCGCTGCAGGGCGG
>CAZZIE010000115.1:0-14039 GCA_964654185.1 uncultured Spirochaetaceae bacterium
GTGGTACCGGCACTGCGGGTTGGGGCAGAACTCCGGGAGAAGCGGGAGTGATTGCGGAGCTGGGAGTGATTGCATGGTGGATACCTCCACATGTGCTCACTCCCGGAGTGTCCCTATTGCTTCAAGGCAATCAACAATTCTGGCACCAGTTCACACTCCTTGCGCCCCGCCCCGGCCGGTGATACAAAGAATGCTCACACCACCCGGAAGGAGATCTCGTGACCGAGACCGTGAGAACCGTCTGTCAGGGCTGTCACTCCGAGTGCGGCGTCCTCGTCACCGTGGAGGACGGCAGGGTCGTGAAGATCCGGGGGGACCGGAACCACCCGGTGAGCGAGGGCTACATCTGCGTGAAGGGCGCCAACTACGCCGAGTTCACGCACCACCCGGACCGGCTCCTGCATCCCCTCCGACGCGCCGGCGGGAAGGGCGAAGGCAGATGGGAGCGCGTCTCCTGGGAGGAGGCGCTGTCGGACATTGCAGCCCGGCTCACGGAGATCCGCAACGAGTCGGGAGCCGAGAGCCTTGCCACCCTCAACGGAACCGGCCCAAGGACATCCGTCTTTTCGACGAATCTCCTGGCCGGAGCCATCGGCACGCCGAACAACGTCAGCACGGACCTGCACATCTGCTACGCCCCGTCCATGGTTGCGGAATTCTGCACCGTCGGCGGTCCGGTCATGCAGGAGGTGGGCCCGGATTATCAGAACTCCAAGTGCATCTTCGTCGTCGGCGGGAACCCCCTGGTCTCCCACCCCAAGCGCGGCCGCGACCTCCTGGAGGGTGTCCGGAAGAACGGTGCAAAGCTCATCGTCGTGGATCCGCGCCGCACGAAGCTCGCGGAGATGGCGGATATCTGGCTGCAGATCAGGCCCGGCACGGATGTCGCCCTCATCCTGGCGATGATGCACGTCATCATTGACGAGGACCTGTACGATTCGGACTTCGTCCGTCACTACTGCCACGGCTTCGACGAGCTCGCCGCCCACGTCCGCACCTTCACCCCGGAAAGCGTGGCGGAGACCACGTGGCTTCCGGCGGCCCGGATCCGGGAAGCGGCGCGGCTCTTTGCCACGACCCGGCCGGGCACCGTCCATCACCGGGTCGCCGTCGAGCACAACCTGAACTCCACCCAGACCAACCGGGCGCTGCTGAACCTCATCGGCATTACCGGCAACCTGGGGGTGCGAGGCGGCAACCTCCTCCCCTCCCCGGTTCCGGGCTACGTCTCAACCGGGCAGGTTCTGAACCGCGCCACCTTCCCGCCGGAGGTGCTCGCCAGGCGCCTGGGAGCCGAGCAGTTCCCGCTCATCTCCGGACCGGAGGGAAAGTTCATCTTCGTGCATCCCGCCCTCGCGGCGCGGGCAATGACCGAGGGGACCCCCTACCGCCTGCGGGCCATGTACTGCGCCGGCGGAAACCCCGTGGTTAACATGCAGAACACCCGGCGCACCTGGGACGCCTTCAAGGAGCTCGACCTCTTCGTGGTCACGGACTTCTTCATGACCCCTACCGCGGAGCTTGCGGACTACGTCCTCCCCGCCGCCACTTGGCTCGAACGGAATGAGTGCTGCGATCAGCAGTACATGGGCTGCGTTGCCGCCCGACACCGCGCAATTGAACCCCTCGGCGAAGCGCGGGACGACGTGCAGATCGCCGTTGACATCGCGAAGCAATTATCCTGGGCGGTGCGTGACAATCTGCCCTGGAAGAGCGTGAAAGAGTTCAACGAGTACCGCGTCGCCGGCACCGGCCTCTCCTTTGAGGAGTTCCTCGACCGCGGGTACCTCACCGTTCCCCTGGCCGAGCGGCAGTACGAGGCGGGGCCGCTCAACACCCCCACCGGCAAGGTGGAGCTCTATTCAACAATCTTCGAGAAACACGGCCACGATCCGCTGCCGACCTTCGTCGAGCCGCCGGAGAGCCCGGTCACCACGCCGGAGCTTGCCGCGGACTACCCGCTCATCCTGATCACCGGCTCCCGCGTCATCGAGTACTTTCACTCCGAGGGCCGCCAGATCCCCTCCCTGCGCAAGCGCGTGCCCGACCCCATCTGCGAGATCCACCCGGACACCGCCGCCGCGCATAACATTTCCGACGGCGACTGGCTCTGGATTGAAACGCCTCAGATCCCGGGCGAACGGGTCAGATTCCGCGCCGTCCTCACCGACCGGATCCATCCGCGCATCGTCGGCGCCGCCCACGGCTGGTGGTTCCCGGAGAACCCCGCCCCGGACCACGGCGTCTTCGACTCGGACATTGATCTCGTCCTCACCGACGACGAACCCCGCGAGCCCGTCTGCGGCTCCGTCCCCATCCGCGGCACCCTCTGCAAGGTGTATCGGGACGAGACTCGAGAAGCGGCCGGGACCGGCTCCCCAAAGACTTCTTAGGGGTCGATGCCGACGGGCCCGCCCTCACGGCCTTCGAGGAATGGCGGCCACGGCCTCCTGGGCATGGCAGTCGGAGGTACACCGCACTTGCAGGAGACGGGCCCTGGAGAACCCGGAGCGGTTCACTCCACAGGCCTATCCAGGCCTATCCAGGCCCTCTCATACCTTCTCGGGCCTACCCAGGCCTTCTCGGCCTTCTCGGCCCTACCCAGGCCCTCTCGGGCCTACCCAGACCTTCCGCAGCACTACCCGACAAAGGTACCGTACCCGACGACCAGGGTGAGAACGCTCAGGATGGTGGTCATTACAGCCATGAGCCTGCGCGTCTGTGAGCGCTGTTCGTCGAAGCGCGCCCCGAAATCCTGACGCTGTTCTTCCAGCCGCTTATCCACCTGCTCGAAGCGCTTATCCACCTGCTCGAAGCGCGCCAGAAAATCCTGACGCTGTTGTTCCAGTCGCGTGTCCACCTGTTCGAAGCGCGCCAGAAAGTCCCGGCGTTGCTCGTCGAAGCGCTTGTCGATCTGCTCGAAGCGGGCCCAGAAATCCGTACGCTGTTCGTCAAAGCGCTTGTCGACTTGTTCAAAGCGCTTGTCGACTTGTTCAAAGCGCTTGTCGACTTGTTCAAAGCGCGCGTTGGACTCCCGCCGCAGCTCCTCGAAGCGCTGGTCGTTCCGGGCGAAACCCCGCTCGATGAGCTCCCGCTGATGTTCAAGAGATTCCTCCACGCGGACAATCCTCTCGAGAAGCTGCGGGTCCGTCGCCGGGACCGGCGGGCCGAGCTCCCGCATCCACTCGGCAAGATTGCCCTTCACATAACTGCCGATCGTCTTCAGCGTCTCTTGAGATAGCTCCATGGCTCCACTCACGCGCGCCCTCCGTAGGTGTGATTACCCTCCCTGGAGGAATCACGAACCGGGCGCTTCTGCTGCTTCAAGTATAGCGTCATGTACGGAAGAGCGGCCAGCGTGGAAGGTGTCACGCGTCGTAGTCCACCGGCCCGCGGGTCGCAGGACGCGGGTCGCGGTCCGCCGATCGCGAACAGCTGGATCGACTAGCGAAGGGCGTTGCGCCGGAGAGACGCCGCGCAACGTATCAAGCTCCGCTCATACGGATGTCCTAGCCCTCAGACGGCCATTTCAGACGGAATTCGGATACCGAGTCCATGACCAGGCCGCCTATGCTCCGGACATAAGGAGAAACACATGAAGACATTTGTTCGCATTGTTCTTATTGCAGTCGGTTCAGTGGTGGTCCTCGCAGCAATCAACTTCGCGCCCCTGATCTCGGTCAAGACGCCGGGAATGCAGGAGTACACGGCGCACGGCATTACCGTCTGGGCAACACCTGAGCATGCCGCCGAGGTCGAGCCGCTGGCGGAGCGAGTCGCATCCCAGAGCGCCGCCGTCGTCGAGGCTCTGGACGGGGTGGATGCGAGCGGCGTTGAAATCGTTGTCTATCCGAGCCGTGGGGCGCTCAAGCGCAACACCATCGGCCTGGTCGGCATGGTCCTGCTTCCGGACTGGTTCATTGGCCGGAACACCCGGGACTACGTGCTCATTGCATCTCCCGCCGACTCCGGTCCCTCGCACACTCGGGAGAGCATTGTCCAGGCGTCCGTACACGAGTACGTCCACGTCATGACCGACCGCCGCTACCGGGAGCTCGGCTACTGGATGAAGGAAGGCATTGCCCTCTACCTGGCCGGGCAGGTCCCGGAGGCCTCCAGAGTGCAGCAGCACAGCGACCTGACCTACGCCGAGTTCTCCAGCCCGAATGCCATGCAGTTCGCGGAGGTGGGTGGCTACTTCCTCGCCTACACCATGATCGAGTACATGATCGACGAGTGCGGCTGGGACGCAGTGGTAGACCTGATCGACCCGGCCGCGAGCTATGAATCGGTCCTCGGCATGAGCGAGCGTGAGCTCTACGAAGCTTGGATTGAGGACGTACGGGGTAAAAGCGTAGGCGCCTAGGCCGGCCGGATAGGCAGGCAGGAGCGAAGGAAGCGCCGTCAGCCGCGGCGCCTCCGGCCCTTATCCGATGAAGGTACCGTACCCGACGGCCAGGGTGAGAACGCTCAGGATGGTCGTCATAACCGCCATGAGCCGGCGGGTCTGCACCCGCTGCTCGTCGAAGCGCTTGTCCACCTGCTCAAAACGTTTGTCGACCTGTTCGAAGCGTGCCACAAAGTCCTTGCGCTGCTCGTCGAAGCGCTTGTCGACCTGCTCGAAGCGCGCCAGGAAGTCTTGACGCTGTTCGTCCAAGCGCTTATCGACTTGTTCAAAGCGCTCGTTGAACTCCCGCCGCAGCTCTTCGAAGTGCCGGTCGTTCCGGGCGAAGCCCCGCTCCATGAGCTCCCGCTGATGCTCGAGAGACTCCTCCACGCGGACGATCCGCTCGAGAAGCTGCGGATCCGTCGCCGGAACAGGAGGGCCGACCTCCCGCATCCACTCGGCAAGGTTGCCCTTCACGTAACTGCCGATCGTTTTCAGCGTCTCCTGAGATAACTCCATGGCTCCACTCACGCGCGCCCTCCGCAGGTGTGATTACCCTCCCGGTGGGAATCACGTCCCGGGCGCTTCTGCTGCTTCAAGTATAGCGTTATGTGCGGAACCGCGGCCAGCACTCGCGCAGGCCGCCCGCGCCGAGCCGGGGCAGGCAACGGCGGCAGCGATAGTGGCAGCGGCACCGGGGCCGGGGCCCCCGACCTTCCGGAGGCGGCAACTCTCGGCAGGTTCCTCACCCGTCAAAGGACGGGACACATCGAAGAGGGTGTTATCCGATTCTGCGTAGTCCCAGGACCGTCATCAGCCCATCGTCGATTTCTTCGACCGATCGTCTGTCGAGTTTCCAGACCTTCTTGATCAGTCTTGCTCGATCAACGGAGTACATCTGTGAAGTTACCACTACCGAATCTTTCGGCAGTGTCGTTGCTTCCGTTCCAAACAAGACGTTCCCGGGCGCCTCAGCCAACAGCAGGTTCGTAGAAAATGGCAAGACGACAATCGTCCTGCTGTTGCTCTTGTTGAACGCATCATCCTGAACAATCAATACCGGCCGCTGGAAGCCCGGCTGACTCCCAGAGGGAATTCCGAAGTCCGCCCACCAGATTTCGCCACGAGTCATTTCGGGTCAATTCCCGGAGCGACTCCAGTCCCGCATCCGAGATGTCGTCGAGCTCATCTGGGGCAGCTTCTGAATAGACTCTGTTAAGTCCTTCCCTCGGCGGGAGGTCGGAGCTGGGTGACGCTTCGGATCCCTGGCGCGTCGAAGCCCATGGCACCGGTCTTGCCTATGTCACGGTTCTCCCGCTCGTAAGCCGAAAGTGAAGCGTCAATCCCTTCTTCAGCGGCCTGGCGGTTGGGGTCGGGTAACGGTATTCTGCGCATGTCCAGCTTGAATCGGTGCCTGGACAATTCTGACTGCAACTTCGGGGAAGAAAGGGTTGCAGAATGCAACCATATCGATTCCGCCGGGATCAGTTGATGCAGGATTGGGAACTGGCGCGTGAAGGCCGCCCCTTGCTGTCCATTGAGGGACTGCAATGATTACTGATCCCCGCTATCTTTTTTGGATCCTCTGAAATGGCATATCGGTTGGACCGTGAGGCGTCCATCGAAAACAAATCCGGTACTGCTGGTTCACGCGAATACTGTGCTTGCCGGCACGATCACCGGAAAGGGCTTTTGGGCGATTCCCAGGAGGCACCCGGAGGTCTTCCAAGGCATCTGCAGAATCCAACAGGTCCAACTCGCGAACGGCGACCGAAACCAGCGACCGGGGACAAACGAGCGGTGCAACGCGCCCATTGCTCCCGTCGAAGAGGTCCTTCGTTCCACGATCGCGGAAAAACCGGATCATCACTACGACAATAGCACGGAACTCGTGTCATAAGAAGTCAGGAACGAGACCGTCTGCCAAGGGTGCTGCTTTCGCTTTCGCAGCACCGTCTCCACCGAACGTGGCCTTCCGGCATACACGAACGGATCGCAGGCCTCCCCCTCATGGAGATACAGCGGGATATCCTACCGTTGAACAAGCTTCCATTTCCAGGAGGAGGCCAAGATGCGCTTCGACACACATCGCTACAAGTATTGTTGCGGAATCGATCGTGTCGGCGCGTTCGTCGCATGGACAGATGTCGCTGCGGTACGCACCTGATTCACACAAGCATGATGTACGTCTCCATCACAGCTGCGTCTGGATCGATCCTCGGGCTTCGTCCTGCGGTACGACCCTGATGTAATCGCGATCATCGAGGATCCCGACGAGCTGGGGCGCATCCTCCGACATCTGATCACGATCGGGCGGCCTCCACCGGGATTCGATCCCGATCGGCCGGGGTGACAGCCCCCTCAGCCACGCCCCACGGGGGGCGTACGTCTGTTTTCCGGCGTAGTCTACGGGAAAACGACTCGTTCGTGTCCTGTAGACGCGCCGGCTCGTTCCGGCAGGTCGTTACCGGTAGCCGACCTGTCTGCAAAGGTCGATCATCGCGCATTACCCGACCATTCGGCCGTTAATCGGCGGTCTTGCGGTTGAGCTCCAAGATCATTTTTCCTACTGTTAGTGGTATGTCCCCTGGACAGAAAGGGGTAGACGATACCGACCAATCACGCGTCGTGGGCCAGAGCCGGGAGCTCACGCATCGACTTCCAGGCGACGAGCTGGGGGAACATGACCAACTCAACACCAGCGACGCAGGGATTCGCCGTCCGCCTCGATTCAACGGAGACCGCCGAGGTCGAGTTGACGATGAATGGGACCGTCGAGCGTCACGCGGTGGGCCTGCGTCCGCGTGCGGCTGAAGAACGGGCACTGGGCGATCTCGTCTCCGGTATTCGGCGCATAGAGGAGTGAGTATGGCAGCAGGCAACGTTCTGGTGGGCCAGTCCGGCGGACCTACCGCGGTCATCAACGCGTCGCTGGCCGGCGTGATCGAGGCCGCGCAGCGTGAACGCGCCGGCCATGCCGGCAGGATCGACCGGATCCTCGGAATGCGATTCGCGATCGAGGGATTTCTAGAGGGGCGCACCGTCGACCTGACCAACATTCCGCCTGACCGCCTCGATCGCCTCGCGGCGACACCGAGCTCTGCGCTTGGATCGTGTCGTTACAAGCTCACCGACGACGATCTACCGCGCGTGCTCGAGCTGCTCGAGAAAGACAATATCCGGTATCTTCTTTACATTGGCGGAAACGATACGATGGACACGATTCATCGGATCGAAACCTATGCTGCCGAGAACGGGTATGAGCTTCAGGGAGTCGGCGTGCCAAAGACCGTCGACAATGACCTGTTTGCGACCCATCACACGCCCGGATACGCGTCGGCGGGGAACTACGTCGCCCGGTCGGTCCAGCAGGCGGGCCGACTCGCGCGCGATATGCAGCGAGTCGATCAGTTCGCAATCTTTCAGACCGTCGGTCGTGAGGCTGGATGGCTCGCGGCGGCCGGAGCGCTTGCCCGCGTCGTCCCTTCAGACCCGCCCCACCTGATCTATGTGCCCGAGATACCGCTCACACCCGAAGGTGTGCTCGCGGACGTCGACGCTATGCACCGCGAACACGGCTTTGTCTATCTTGTCGTCGGCGAGGGGGTGGTCTGGGAGAACGGCCGGCACGTCTCCGACACATCGGCGACCGACCGATTCTCCAACGTCGAGTTCGGCGCCATGGGCGGCGGCGGCGCGGCACTTGTCCTGCACCGGCTCATCTCGAACGAGTTTGGATTCCGCGGTGAGTTTCAGATCACCGAAAGCCTTCCGATGGCAGCGGATGACCGCGTCGTCACGCGCGACCGGACCGAGGCCCGACTGTGCGGGCGTGAGGCCGTGCGGCTCGCGATGGCCGGGGAGAGCGGGGTGATGGTGACGCTCGGCGCGGCGGAAATGGAGTTCGGGACCGCACCGCTCGAGCGTGTTGCCGCGCACGCGAAGCCAATGCCGGGCGAGATGCTGCGACTCGGCGGGGTGACCGAGGAGTACCTCCGTTACGGCCGAGCTCTGATTGGTGCGCCGCCGTCCTACGAGGATGTTGCAGACGACTGGCTCCCGGAACCGATGGACGCACCCGAGGCGCCCGACGTTCCCGAGGACAAGGGCGGCGGCTGATGGAACTCCGCTCTCCGGATTCGCGCGCTCAGGTGGTGTTCCGGCCGGAGTGTGGAGGAACGGTAGAGAGCCTCCTACTCGAGGCCAACGGTGAGCCCGTGGAGGTGCTTTGCCCCGACCCCGGCGGTAGCGGCGGCGACGCGGCGCCCGGCGGCTGCTACGATCCCACCTTTGCGGGACGCTTTCTGTGGCCTTTCAACGACCGAATCCCGGGTGGGCGCTACGCGTTCGCGGGGGACTCGTATCAGCTTCCGGTGAACGACCCCGAGACTGGCGATGCGATCCACGGCGCACTCTATGATCGAGCGCTCACGGTGGAGCACGAACCGCGTTCAGCGAGCGTCGTGCTACACGGTGCGCTCGAAGCATCCGAGCTACCGGGGTATCCGTTCTCGCTTGCCGTAATGATCACGCTTTCCATCGAGCCTGATTCGTTCTTCATCGCGCTGAGTACGACGAATACGGGCGGACGCATCGCGCCGATCGCCTTCGGGTGGCATCCGTACTTCGCGCTCCCGGGGTGCGAGTCGGTCGACTCCATGCGTCTGCGAACCAATGCCGCACACTTCATCCCGGTTGACGATCGGCTCCTGCCGACCGGCGGACCTGTGCCAGTGGCGGGGACGGAGCTCGAGCCGTTCGTCGGGTCCGGCCCCGCCTCGACTCCGATCGGCGACCGTGAGTTCGATGTGGCAGTCTGCGGAACGGGGCAACCGATTATCACAGAGCTGGCTACCGCAACACACCGCCTCGTGATCCATCAGTCGCAGGCATTCACGTATCAGCAGTGGTATACACCTCCGAGTCGCGCTGCGGTTGCGATGGAGCCGATCACCGCAGCCACCGACTCGTTCAATCGCGTTGAGACCGGCCGGCGTCTGCTCGGGCCGGGAGAGACCCTCGTCGGCGCGGTGAGCGTTACGCTCCGCCAATGAGCGACCGCAAACTCATTACGCACCCGCCGCCAATCCCGCACTTGCGCACGCATCTGGCGCGCGTTACGATCGGCCATGGACAATGAGGTACGAGTATTGCCCGGCGATGCGATCGGCCGTCGATTCATCGCCGACGAGTGGCTTCCCTCCGGCGCCGACGAGCACCACCTTCGCGACACGCAGGTGCAGCCCCCCGAAGGCGGGTGGCGCGCGCTTCGCTCCGACGAGGTGGAAACGCTCGTCAAAAACAACAACTACGCCGACGACTGGGACCGGTTCCTCGTCGCCGACCCCTTCGACCCGGGCCAGATCAAGAACAACCGCTTCTTCGGCCTCGTCCGCGTCGGCACGGTCAGACACGAGACGCTCGAGTACCACGACCTGCAGTTGCCGGTCGGCATCACGAACAGCCTGATCATCTCCGCCGATATCGGGAGCGACTGCGCGATCCACGATGTGCACTACCTCGCGCACATGATCATCGGCGAGCGGTGCATCCTCTTCAATCTCGACGAAGTGCATACGACGAGTCACGCCAAGTTCGGCAATGGCATCCTGAAGGACGGTGAGACCGAGTCGGTCCGGGTCTGGCTCGATCTGATGAACGAGACCGGCGGTCGTGGCGTGCTCGCCTTCGACGGGATGCTTCCCGCCGACGCGTATCTGTGGGCGAAGTATCGCGACGACGAAGAGCTTCTTGCGCGGCTTCAGGACATGACCCAGTCGCGCTACGACTCGCGGCGCGGATACTACGCCACCATTGGTGACCAGTGTGTCATAAAGAACTCGCGCATCCTGAAGGACGTGAAGGTCGGCCCGCATTGTTATATCAAGGGCGCGAACAAGCTGAAGAACCTGACGATCAACTCATCGGCCGAAGAGCCGTCGGGGATAGGCGAGGGGGTGGAACTCGTCAACGGCATCATCGGGTACGGCTGTCACATCTTCTACGGGTGCAAGGCGGTGCGGTTCGTCCTCGGCGACAACTCGCACCTCAAGTACGGGGCGCGTCTGATTAATTCGTTTCTGGGGGACAACTCAACGGTCTCCTGCTGCGAGGTCCTGAATAATCTCATCTTTCCCGCGCACGAGCAGCACCACAACAACTCGTTCCTCGTCGCGGCGGTCGTCATGGGGCAGAGCAATATCGCGGCGGGCGCCACGATAGGCTCGAATCACAACAGCCGTGCGAACGACAACGAGCTCGTCGCGGGGAGAGGGTTCTGGCCGGGGCTCTGCACAAGCCTGAAACACTCGTCACGGTTCGCTTCGTTCGTGCTGATCTCCAAGGCCGACTATCCGGCCGAGCTCGACATCCCCTTTCCCTTCGCGCTCGTGAGCAACAACACGTCGCGCGACCGGCTCGAGGTGACTCCGGCGTTCTGGTGGGTGCACAACATGTATGCACTCGCGCGCAATACCTGGAAGTTCCGCCGTCGCGATGCCCGGGCGCGGAAGTCGCAGCATATCGAGTTCGACTACCTCGCTCCCGACACGGCCGAAGAGATTCTCGCCGCGATGCAGCTGCTCGAACGATACGCCGGCGTCGAGACGCTGCGGTCGGACGACCAACCGGACGCTGCGCCGACTGCCGTGGAAGGGATCGAGAAGTCGCGCCGCGACCAGGTCGTGCTGCACGCCGGACGCGGATACCAGGCGTACCGGCAGATGCTCGAGTACTACGGACTCACGAACGCGATCGCCTGGGTCGAAGCGCACCCTGCCGCCGGCTTCGCCGGTCTGCGTGGCCTGCCGACACCGTCACGTGAATGGGTGAACCTCGGCGGCCAGCTCGTCGCGACGCACGAGGTCGACCGCCTCCGGGCCGACGTGGGCAGCGGCGCTCTGGCCGACTGGGAGACTGTGCACGCGCGCTACGACGAGCTGTGGGAGCGCTACCCGGATAAGAAGGCCGCGCACGCGTATGCGGTCCTCTGCGAGGTCTCGAGCGTACCGGAAATCACCGAGGAGATGTGGCCGGCGCTTCTCGACCGTGCCGTCGAGATTCAGCGGTACATAGCGGATGAGGTCTATCGCACCAGGAAGAAGGACTTCGACAATCCCTTCCGTCAGGAGACCTTCCGCTCCAGGGAGGAGATGGAAGCGACCGTTGGTACCATAGAGGACAACGACTTCGTCCAGCGGGTTCGAGAGGAGACCGATCGGTTCACCGCACGGATTGCCGCACTGAAGCAGACAAGGGAATCCAGGTAAGGAGAGGTTCGATGAAGACAGATGGACGCTTCGCCGAGTACGCACTCGTGCGCGAGATGATGGAGACCAGCGGGATCATACGGTCGTTCGATCCGGAGCGAACGGCCGATGTCGCCGCGGCGATCCAGGAGCGCGGGCGACTCCTGCTCACCGGCGAGGGATCGAGCCGCATATTCCCCGCGAAGCACGCGATCCGCGCCGCGCTTTGCGCCGGCGTCGACTGTCGCATTCACACCGAGGGCGCGCGCCAGGCCGCTGAGTACGCTCTCTCGGACTGGGCGGTTTTCCTCGCGTCAAATTCCGGACGCACGAGCGAGGTCGTCGCTCTCGCGCGATCTCTGAAGGACGCCGGCAATTCGAATCGCTATGCGCTGACCGCGGAACAAGACACGGTTCTCGGTTCGTTTTGCTCGGAGACCTTCGTGTTGCGCTGCGGGAACGAAGACGCCGTCGCCGCGACCAAGAGCGTGGTGGAGCAGGCGCTCTTCTACGACGCGCTCGTCGCGCACCTTGGCGCACGCCTCGGCGCTCGCGCCGGGGTGCGCCTCAGCAATACCGGGTCCGGCGCCGGCTTGGGCGAGCTCGCCGACGCCTTCGACTCGGTCCTCACCCTGAGCATCGACCCCGAGCTCGTCGCCGCCGCCGGGTCCGCAAGCACGATCTATTTCGCCGGATACAACGACGGTGTGGCCGAAGAGCTCACGCTCAAGACGAACGAGATCACCCGCAAGAAGTCCGACTTCCTCGAAGGGACGTACGCGGTCCACGGGATCGAGGAGGTGATGGATCCCGGCGACGTGGTCGTCGTCGTCGACCCGATGCCCGAAGAGATCGACAAGTTTCGCAAGGTCCTCGTGGACGGAGTGGGCCTGACCGTCTTGGCGATCGCCGACCGCGACACGCCGTTTCCGACGATCCGAATCCCGCGCGTCGAGTTCGGCGCCGCGTATCTGCAGCTCGCAGCGGGGTGGAATCTGCTCGTAGAGATCGGACTCCATCTGGGGATCAACCTGGACAAGCCAACTCGTGCGCGCAAGGTGGGCAACGAGGTCGCCGGCTAGGAGAGGCGCTACCGCCAATTGCTGTAGCGCCAGGACTGCCGGGAGACCGCGCCGTGCCAAGGTAGTTGTCACCTGATCTGAGTCAGGCAGAAGGCGATTATGGCGCGAGGCGAAAAAGCAGATCAAGAAGCAACAGCGGCAACTGGCACGCAAGGAGAAGACGCCGGCCGAGCTCATCGACGAAGCGGTCGACGCCGGAGCGCGGCTGTCGGTCGCATGTGACGCGATCGGGATCCATCTGTCAACAGCGGTCTAGGAGTCCCATTCCGGAACTCTATCACCGTTGCTGACACTTGCCTGGGATCTCCAGGGAAACAGGGACGAAACCGCGTGCCTGGATGTTGATCCGCTGGTCATCTATCGAGAAAGCCCGGAAGTGGATGAGCCGAGTTGGGTGGAGCGGGAATCGCATCCAGATGCCGTCGCCGAACGTCCGGAAATGTAATACACGGCAGAGTGACCTCACTCCGTCGGCGGCCTCCCGGCGTCTCGATTGTTCAACGAAATCTGCACGCTACGGCATGATCCTGGACGATGCACACTGGCCCCCTCCCTCACCTGAGGACGCTGCATCGGACTGCCGGCCACGTAACCTGAAGAGGGCGAAGACCGCTGCCCTCTCGAGGCGGCAGCTTTCGGCGGAATCCTCACGTGCCGAAGGGCGTGACACATCGAAGAGGGTGTTATCCGATTCTGCGTAGTCCCAGGACCGTCATCAGCCCATCGTCGATTTCTTCGACCGATCGTCTGTCGAGTTTCCAGACCTTCTTGATCAGTCTTGCCCGATCAATTGAGTATATCTGTGAAGTTACCACTACCGAATCTCTCGGCAGTCTCGTTGCTTCCTTTCCAAACAACACGTTCCCGGGCGCCTCAGCCAAGAGCAGGTTCGTAGAGAATGGTAAGACGACAATCGTCCTGATGTTGCTCTTGTTGAACGCATCATCCTGAACAATCAATACCGGACGTTGGAAGCCGGGCTCACTCCCAAAGGGAATCCCGAAGTCCGCCCACCAGATTTCACCACGAGTCATTTCGGGTCAATTCCCGGAGGGACTGCAGTCCTGCATTCGAGATGTCGTCGAGCTCATCTGGGGCAGTTTCTGAATAGACTCTGTTAAGTCGCTCCGTGACATTCTCACGCTTATGCCGTTCGATAAACTCTTCCAGAGCTCTCGCGAATAGTTGACTCCGAGGAATGCCCAGCGACTCGGCGGTTTTTTCGGCTTCCTCGTACAGTCGGTCCGGCAGTGACACTGCAGTCTTCATGAGGGTAGTATAACCAGAGTATAACTGCTTGTCAAAAAGTCCTTCCCTCGGCGG
>CAZZIE010000116.1:0-13942 GCA_964654185.1 uncultured Spirochaetaceae bacterium
GGAGTGCGTGACCAGGACGACGGTGCACCCGGTATCCCGATGGATCTCCCGCAACAGCACGTTCAGTCGCTCCCGGGTCAGCAAGTCGAGTGACGAAAAGGGCTCGTCCAGAATGAGCAGGTCAGGCTCCGTCACCAGGGCGCGGGCGAGCTCGACGCGCTTCTTCATGCCCCCGGAGAGCTCACCCGGGAAGTAGGACTCATATCCTGAAAGGCCCACCATCTCGAGCATGCGCCGGCCGCGCTCGCGGATCTCCTCCCGGGTACCGCCCCCGTTGCCGTTGACCTCAAAGGGGAGGAGCACGTTCTGCAGGGCGTTCTTCCACTCGAGGAGGGATTCCGCCTGGAAGACAAAGGAGAGATGCTCCGATCGCACCGTCAGGGAGCCCTCGTAGGAGCGGTACATGTTCCCCAGGATGTGGAGGAGCGTGGTCTTGCCGGACCCGGAGGGGCCGATGAAGGTGACGAAACTCCCCCGCTTCACCGAAAAGGTGAGGTCCTGCAGGACCGGCGGGCCCCCGGCGTAGCGAAAGGACAAGCCTCTCGCCTCGATGATTGGTGCGGTGTGAGATGAGGTACGTTGTTGTGCCGGTGCAGCCACTGAGCCCATGACGCCAATCCAGGTTCTCACGCGTCACTGCGAGGGGCTCGCGGCAGGGAATGCGACCCCGGGCGGTCGCACAGGTTTCTTCTCCCATCCAGACTTGCACTGTCGGTGATGGAATTCCACCATCTCCACCCAACCGGGACGAACTCCCGGATTCAGGGTTGCGGACTGTCACCGCCGGTCGGGCCGAAGCCCTCCCTCGAAGAAACGCGCTTGATTTATCGAAAAGATACTACAAGTCGATGTTACTTGCCAAGGCAGAAGGTGCCGAACATGACATCCAGCACGTCCGAGCTCGTCACCTCTCCGGTGATCTCCCCCAGGGCGGAAATCGCCTCCTGAACGTCCACCGCTACGACGTCCGCGGGCAGGGTGGCGTCCATGGCCTCCTCGACCGCATCCAGACTGCGGACCGCGCGATCCAGGAGGTCCCGCTGCCGCGCCGAATCGATCACCGCCGGCGCGGCGCCGGAGGTTTCCGACCCCCGTGGCGGTGCATCGCCCGGCACCCCGGTGGTCTCCGCGGCGCCGGCCTCGGCACTTCCGGTCTTGGGAGCGCCCGTCTCGGGGCCCCCGGTCTCCGGCGCGCCAGTCCCCGCGGCGCCGGCCTCGGCACTTCCGGTCTCGGCGCCCGGCCCCGAGGCGCCCGTTCGCCGGGCGCGGATCACCGCCGCAACGGCCGGCGGGAGATCGTGGATGCCGGCGCCGGTGGTGGAGCTCACGTGATGGCACGCCACGTCGCGCGGGCACGCGTCCTCCCGGCGTGAAACCAGGTCATCCTTCGAAACAACGGCAACAACGGCGCCGGCCAACTCCGCGCTCAACCGGGAGATCTCCGCCTCGTCTTCGCTGGTCAGACCAACCTCTCCGTCGACGACGTAGACGGCGGCGTCCGCCTGGGAGAGGAGCTCCCGGCTGCGCCGGATGCCCTCGCTCTCAATGCGTTCGCCGGACTCCCGGAGGCCGGCGGTGTCCACCAGGCGCACCGGAATGCCCTCCATGGAGACGGCAACCTCGAGGTAGTCCCGGGTCGTGCCGTGAATCTCGCTCACAATGGCGCGGTCCTCCCGCAGGAGCGCGTTGAAGAGAGATGACTTGCCCGCATTCGTCCGACCGGCAATCACCACGAGCGCCCCTTCCTGGTAGAGCCTGCCCGTGGCGTAGGTCCCTCGCAGCTCGGTGAGGTCCCGGCGGACCCGGCGAACGGTCTCCACCTCCATGGGGAGCTCACCGGTCTCATCGTCAGGATAATCTATCTGCGCCGCCAGCCCCGCCATGACGCGGACCAGTTGCTCCTTGGCGCGATCAATACGGTCGAAGACCGCCCCGGAGAGACGATGCATGGCCAGCCGCTGCGCCGCGTCGGTGCGGGCGTTGACCAGCTCGTTCACCGCCTCGGCGCGGGTCAGGTCGACCTTGCCGTTGACGAAGGCGCGGAAGGTGAACTCCCCGGGCTGCGCAGTGCGGGCACCTCGGCGGCGAAGGAGCTCCAGGATCGCCTCCATGCCCGGCGGCGAGCCGTGACAGTGGATCTCGACGGAATCCTCGCCGGTGTAGCTCTTCGGCTCGCGGAACACGAGGAAGAGCACCTCATCCAGCACGTTCTCAGTGTCGGGATCGACGACGGCGCCGCGGTGCACCGTGTACCCCTCCGCGTGCTCCAGGGTGTCCGGGATGGAGCTCACCGCGGCGACCAGGGAGACGACGCCGGTGCCGGACACCCGGATCACCCCAATGGCGCCGCGGCCCATGGGTGTGGCAATGGCTGCTATCGGTTCTTCCGTGGTGTATGCGGACATGGCGGCAATACTAACGCCCGGCCGGGGCTCCCGCAACGGTACCGGCCGGCCCGCGCGGCGGCGCCTGGCGATTCCGCGCCCACCGCGGCGGCGCCGGGCGGCACGGGGTCATTCCGTACCCACCGCGGCGGCGCCGGGCGGCGGACGGCGGCACAGGGCGATCCCGCGGAGCGGGCTCTCAGTCCAGTATGAACTCGGACAACTCCTCGACCGACTCGAAGAAGTGGTCACAGGCGGAGCGCATGTACTCCCGGATCTCCGGGACGCTGTGCCCCCACCCCGCACCGCCGACAGCGACGCCTGCGCGGCGCGCCATGACGACGCCGGGCTTCAGATCATCTACCACCAGAACGTCTTCCTTGGAGACGTGAAGGCGGCGCTTCGCGTCTTCCACCGGGAAAGGGGCGGGCTTTCGCTTATGCGGTTCCTTCTCCCACCCGTAGATCAGGTGGGGACCGACGCCCTTCCGGTCGGCGTGGCGGTAGTCCCGCTCAATGGTATCCGGGGCGGAGTGTGAAACCACGACCAGGTACCCTCCGGCTCCGATGAAGCGCTCAAGGAAGTCGAGCATCCCCGGATAGAACTCGGGGATCCGGCGAGCGGTGTATGTGCGCCAGATCCGATACTCCTCGTCGATCTCCTCCGTCGTCATGCCCAGCTCATTTTCCAGGTATTCGACGTACCCGGGATGGAAGTTGCGCTGGAAGAAGCCTTCAAGGTCCAGCAGGGGCGTCGCCGGTCGAAGCCGGCTCATGACATCGAGGTAGGCGGGAAAGTGAATGTGTCGGGTGCTGTCGACAGCGGTGTCGTCGTGATCGAGAACAAGGGTGCGGAATCGCATGGTAGAGAACTGTAACGGTGGGCGCCGCGTCCCGCAACCACAGAAATTTCTTCAACATTCTTCTTGACACCCGTTGCGCGCCGCGCTACATTCCTACTGTACTATCTCATTAGTGCACTACTTCACCAAGGAGCAAACACATGGTACAGCTTGATACGGTGAGCTTTTCCTACCAGAAGAAGAAACCGCTCTTCGACGAGCTCTCGTTGGCCATCCAGCCCGGCGGCATCTACGGCCTTCTGGGAAAGAACGGCGCCGGCAAGACGAGCCTGCTCCGCATTGCCGCGGGCCTGCTGGCCCCCGACAGCGGAAGCAGCACCGTCCTGGGGCGAGAGTCGAAGCTCCGCCATCCGGACACCCTGGCGGACATCTTCTTCGTGCCGGAGGAGTTTTTCCTTCCGCCGATCACCGGGCGGAACTACGTGAAGGCGTACGGCCCCTTCTACCCCGCCTTCTCCCAGGACATCTTCGACGACTGCGTTCGTGAGTTCGACATTGACACCTTCGTAAAGCTCACGACGCTCTCGTACGGGCAGCGGAAGAAGTTTCTCGTTGCCTTTGCCCTGGCCACGGGGGCGCGCCTCGTCCTCTTCGACGAGCCGACCAACGGCCTGGACATTCCGAGCAAGAGCCAGCTGCGGAAGCTGCTGCTCACGCACCTGTCGGATGATCGCGCCTTCATCGTCTCGACGCACCAGGTCCGCGATCTGGCAAGCGTCATTGACCCGATCGTGATCATTGACGAGGGACGCATTGTCTTCGAGTACAGCGTCGCCGAGATCGACGGCTCTCTGCGCACGCGGGTGGCCCGCACCCTGGACGAGTCCCTGGCCCTCTACCACGAGGAGACCCTGGGGGGCTACGCGGTACTGGAGCAGGCCCCGGCATCCGGGGATGAGCAGGTCGATGTGGAGCTGCTCTTCAACGCCGTCATGTACCACCCCGATGCCGTCGCCCAGGCGATCGCCGACCGCGGCGGACGGTCCACAGCGGGGACGCGCGAAGAGGCGCGGCGGGAAGACGACCACGCGGCCGCCCGCGGCGCAGGCGACAGCACCGAAACGGAGGAGAACTAGTCATGAATGCCTTCACACAGAGTCTCAAACGACTGGGCAAGCTGGGGCGCGTCTTCGCGATCACGCAGGGGCGCTCGGTCGGCATCAACCTGGCGGCGGCGGCGGCAGTGCTGCTCGTTGCCTACATCATTGCCGTTTTCTCCGGAGGACCCACGGGAACCTTCACCTTTCACGAGGTCTTCTTCCCGATCTTCTTCCTGGTGGCGGGTTTCATTGCGACGAGCAACTCCTTTGCCCCAATGCACAAGGCTGATCGGAGCTATGCGTATCTCAGCCTCCCGGCGTCGCATCTGGAGAAGACCATCGAGAAGCTTCTGCTCTCGACGGTTGTGTACATCATCCTGGCCCTGGTGAGCTACTTCGCCTTCTCGGGCGCAGCCCTGGGTCTGAGCGAGTTGATTGCGGGACGATCCTTCCCCCTCTTCAACCCCTTTGCAGGGTGGGTGTGGGAGATGGTGCGCTTCTACGTGATCGTGCAGTCGATCTTCCTCTTTGGAGCGGCGTACTTCCGGAACAAGTACTTCATCAAGACGCTCCTCGGCGCCGCGGCAGTCTTTCTCGTGGTGGGCGCTGTGGCAAGCGGCGCGACCTGGCTCTTCTTTGGTGACATCTTCCGGGCCCTCCGGGCGGGTACGATCGACACCTTCGAGAACGTCACGGTCGGCCAGGCGGAGACCTTCCAGCGCATCATCATGGTTGTCCGGGATGTGGCGGAGGTGCTCTTCTACTGGATCATGGCGCCCTTCTTCTGGGTCATGACCTGGCTCAGAGTACGGGAAGCGGAGGTGTCGGATGCAGTTTAGCGGCAGTCAGTCGATCTACCTTCAGATCAGCGACTACATCTGCGAGAACATCCTGCAGAAGACCTGGGAAGAGGGAGATCGGATTCCATCCATCCGTGAGATGGCAGTGTCGGTGGAGGTGAACCCGAATACGGTCATGCGATCCTACGCACACCTCCAGGATCAAGGTATTATCGAGAACCGCCGCGGCATCGGCTACTTCGTGTCCGACGGCGGTTATGAGGAGACCCGACGAATGAAGACCACCGAGTTTGTGGAGCAGGAGCTGCCCCGGATCTTTCGGATCATGCAGCTGATCAATATGTCCGTTGAGGAGCTCTCCCGCGAGTATGCGCGATATCTGAAGGAGCACGAAAATGAAGCAGTCAAGTAAGATCCTTCTCGCCAGCGTTGCCGGCATCCTGGTTGTCGTTGTGGCAATGGTCATCACCGCCCGCACCATGGTCGGCAACATCATCTCCGGCACCAGCCGCGAAAGCGGGCGCATTGAGCTGAGCGGCAGCCGTATCAGCGAGGAGTTTGCCCTCGAGGGTTTCGAGCGAGTCGTGACCGAGGGGGCCTGGCAAGTGGAAATCATTCAGGACGATGCCTACGGCGTGAGCATTACGGCTGACGAAGAGGTGCTGCCGGAGCTCATTGTAGAGGAGCGTGCCGGCAGCCTCTTCCTGGACATGCCGGGGAACCTCCCGCTCGGTGGATTGGACGTCCGCGCAGAGGTGCGGATGCCCACCCTGGACCGCATTGAGACCAAGGGCGGCGCCGATGTGAGCCTGGTCGACTTCGACCTGGACACGCTCCGCATCCAGACCGAAGGTGCCGTCAACGTCGAGGGTGAAGACAGCACCATCGACATGCTCTACCTCGAGGTCGCCGGAGCGTCGAACATCGACTTCAGGAACAGCGATATCGTGAACGCCGAGCTCGCCGTCGAGGGCGCCGGCAACGTCTCCCTTAACATGGCCGGCGGCCGGTTGAACGGGTACCTCGGCGGCGTCGGCCAGGTCAGCTACAGTGGCGAGGTCGCCCAGGAATCCGTGGAGGTTCGCGGCCTCGGCTCCGTGGAGCGGCGCGGCAATTGACCTTCCGGCGCCCGGTGCCAAGGCGCCCCGCCCGTCGACCGGCGTAACCGCCGGTCGACGGGCGCCGCCACAATTGGTAGCGTAGCCACGCGGCGGACAACCGACTTCACGGAGGTGCTCATGGGTGTGGCCATTCGCCGGTCCTTCTGGCCGGTGTACGTCTCGATCATTGCCGCCGTTGCGGTGGGATCGATCTTCGTCTGGCTCTTCGAGACCTATTCTACGGTCGACTTCCAGGCAATGGCTGACTTCCTTCAGGACAATCGGGAGACCCTCGAGTCCTTCGCACAGGAACAGCGATCCGCCGAAGAGGGTGGCCCTCCCGTCGACACCAGCGCCCAGGAACGCGCCATGGAAGAGCGGTTCCGGGCACGCTTCGACGAACGAGCCTTTCAGCCCGTCCGTGGAGCCGGCGGATCCCGGCTCGTACTGCTGCACATCCTGGCCGTCGGCTTCTGGCTCGCCCCGGTCTATCGCTACGTCTATGGGAAGGATGCGTCATACACCGAGGCGGTGGAGCGCCGCATCCTCAATCTCTCTCTGGTCATCCTGGTGCTGCCGTGGATTCTCGGAGCTCTGGACCTGGCGGTGAAGATCATCCGGCAGTACCAGGAGATCGGCACCTTCGACAGCCGAAACTACGCCGTATACATCGCCTCCTATCTCATCTTTGCCAGTCTGGTAAGCCACTTCAATCTGAGCATTACCGGCAAGTACATTACGAGCAACGTGGCCGACCAGGTGTTTCAGGGCAACCTGCGCTACCGGATGAAGCGCGGTTTCGCCATCAGCATATCCGGACGCGTGGTCATACTGATCGTCTCAATTGCGCTGCTTCCGCTCCTGGTCAACATCTACATTCCGATCGTCTTCAACGCCTGGATCCTGGAGGAGATCACCACGAGTGCGAATCCGGACTGGCTCCGGCTGGGACAGATCGTGACGCCGATCTTCGTCATGATCATTGCCAACCTCTACTTCATTCTGGCCCAGGTCTTCTCGATCCTGTCGTTCCGCCGCTCAATTCAGCGGCCGATCAACACGCTCGTGGAGAGAATGGGCGCAGTGGCGAAGGGCGACCTCACCGCCCGCTCCTCGGTCCTCGCCGGGGATGAGATCGGAAAGCTCAAGGGGCACTTCAACCTGATGGTCGAAGGGCTCCAGGAGCGGGAGAAGCTCCGGGACACCTTCGGCCGCTACGTCTCCATGGAGATTGCCGAGAAGCTCATGCGCTCCGGCGAGGTGGATCTTGCCGGCGAGGAGATCGAGACTACAGTCATGTTCGCGGACATCCGCAGCTTCACCAACTTCAGCGAACGCTATCCGCCGAAGGAGCTCGTCGAGTTCCTGAACCTCTACTTCAGCTACATGGTCGAACCCATCCTGGACAATCGGGGGGTCGTCAACAAGTTCATTGGAGACTCCGTCATGGCGGTGTTCTCCCCGGTGTTCGGCGTTGAGGATCACGCCTACGCAGCGCTCCAGGCGGGGGTGGGCATGCGCGGCGCCCTGGCGGAGTTCAACAGCCTGGGCACGTACGAAGAGATCCACCACGGTGTCGGCATTCACACCGGCGTACTCGTTGCCGGAACCGTCGGCACCCGGGAGCGCATGGAGTACACCGTCATCGGCGACACCGTGAACGTGGCCTCACGCATTGAGAGTCAGACGAAGTACTTCGAAGCGGATCTCCTCGTCAGCGCCGACACGGTCATGGCCCTCAGTGACTCCGCCAGGGAGGGCTTCTCCTTTGAGCCAACGGAACCCATTGCCCTGCGGGGCAAGTCGGAGCCCATGGTGTTGTACCGCGTACGGTAGGGGCGGCGGGGTTGCGTTGCGAGGAGGGGCGCCCGCCGCGCCGCGTCGGTTGTTGCGGCGACGGTGTTGCCCCGCGGGGCGGTCTTGCGACACGGGGCGGTCTTACCGTCACAATCACGAGGTCGAGGGGACGCTCATGAAGTGACCAAGGGCGGCCCCGGCGACTTCCCTGCCGGCCTCCTGGACGAAGTGACCGGCTCGCACCCGCAGGGGTTCCGGTGCGCCGCGGATGGTTTCCCGGAGTCGCTTCATGACCGGCGGACCGAGAAAGGGATCGCGGATACCCACGGCCATGAAGGCAGGACCGCTCCAGCTCCGTGCCAGGTGGTCCCGGGCAGCCCGGGTTACCTCTACACCCTCCATATCGGGGCGGACCATGACCATGCGTGGAAACCGCCGCACCCCCGCCTTGTACCGGGCGTCCGGAAAGGGTGCGGCGTACGCCCGCGCCTCCGCGGCGCTCAGACCGGGGACAGCGCGGTGCATGAGCCACCCCACGCGGGGGTCGCGCTGCATGGCCATGAACCCCTTGAAACCGTAGAAGGGGACGGAGGGTGCGCGCCCCGCGGGGAGATCGGTGTTCATGATGAGAAGCCCGGTGATCCGATCCGGATACTCCATGGGCAGAGTCAAACCGATGAACCCTCCCCAGTCCTGCACCACGAGGACCACATTCCGCAGGTCCAGCGCCTCAATGAATCGCATGAGCGCTTCCCGGTGGAAATGGAAGGTGTAAACCGGGTCCTCCGCCGGCTTGTCCGAGCGGCCGAATCCGAAGAAGTCCGGTGCGACGACGCGACATCCCGCCTGGGTGAACACGGGAATCATCTTTCGATAGAGGTAGGCCCAGGTCGGCTCGCCGTGGAGGCAGAGGAAGACCGGAGGGCTCCCGTGCCAGGGCGGCGCCGCCCACGGGCCGGCCGGCCGGGCCACCGCACTGGCCGCCTGGCCCCGCGCGTCGGCCGACCGGGATGCGGTGCTTGCCGTGGTCAGCGGGGTCGGAGCCGCATCGACGTAGTGCAACCGCAGACCCTCATAGCCTGGCAGACCCTCCAGATAGTGCGGCGCGTACGGAAAGTCGGAGAGAGAGGTGAATCGTTCGTCCGGGGTGCGTAGAATCGTCATGGTCCTATTCAGGATACTCCTCATCCCACGGCATGTGTCAATTTCTATATTCTTTGATATACTATAATCCCATGCGACGGAACACCGTGAACTACGTGATCGACCTGGGTCTGACGGCAAGCTTCGGCGTCATCCTGGTAACCGGAATCCTGCGGTACCGAGAGCTACTGCAGTTCTTTGCGCGCCGCGGCATCTACTTCGATACCGGCCCCATTACGGAGGTGCACCGCTGGGCGGGGCTCGTCCTGACCGCGCTGGTCCTGGCGCACATTGTGCTGCACTGGCGCTGGATCGTCCGCACAACGGTGGGATTGTTCCGGGGCCGCGGCGCAACGCGCACCAGGGCGGAGGAGCGCGATCAATGAAGATGCGAAATGGTGGTGCCGGAAGCCTGGCCGCGATCGCTGCCGTGCTTGCCGCACTGCTGCTGGTCACGGGGTGCGTTGAGCTGGAGCGAGCCGAAGCGGGGGGCGACCGGGGGACTCCGCAGTCGGCGGTCGATCCCACGGCGGTTCGCGGCGGCCCCGCCGAAGGCGAGGCAACCTCCACCCGCCCGGATGAAGAGGGCAGCATTACCATTCGGGGAGTGGGCTCCTTCCGCTTTGATCCCCGTCGGGTTGATACCGTGCGAGAGGACATCTTCCGGAACGGGCACTTCTCCGTCTTCGATATTCTGGTTCACCTCGACCGGACCGGTAGCATCGACCTGTCATATTCTTTTCATGAAAACATGAACACCCACGTGATCCGCTCCATCGACGGCGAGGGTCCGTGGTGGTACCGCATCTACTACGAGGGCGGCTGGCCCGAGGACAACAACTTCCGGATGGACCACTACCCGTACAAGGATCGCGCCTTCGTCACGCTGTTTCAGCCGAAGCCGGAGCGCCTCACGGAAATCCATGAGGTGTTTCGAGAGGAGACGGCGCGCGCCGCCCGGACCGGTGCGACCGGAGCCGACGACCAGGCTGAGGTCGTGGTCCCGCGAGTCACGATCCGTTCATGGGGAGATGTGGTCACCTTCGAGGACGTTGCGGTTCAGGCCCATGATCTGCGAAGCGATGCCCTGCAGCCGGGTACCGTCACCGCCATGGACGTCATCCTGAGCCTTGGCGATCGGGGCGAGCTCACCTACGACATCATCTGGATGGAGCGCATCGGCTTTGCCGAGGTGCAGAACTACTTCGTCGAGCGGATCAACAAGGATGCCCGGATGGGCCGTTGCGGCTTCGTCTACGAGGCCGGCCCGGAAGAGTATCGCGGGTTCCGGGGCAATCACATCCACCTTCCCTCGGACATGCGCGTGATCTACGCGCCGGAGTACGTCGAGTTCTTCTGGATCTGCGTCTAGGCGGGCGGGGGCGCCCGGCCGGTCGCCGGTGGTGGCCGGCGGCGACCGCGTTGAGCCGGGTACGGGCGCGGCGCTCGCTCGCGACGCCCCGCATGAGCCCCGCCGCGCGCCGGCGGTGGCCCTTCCGCGGTGTGCGGCGGTATCATCGACACAATGAAGTACGAGCTGCAAACGATCCCCATCTGGAAGGCCTACAACAGCGGCGAGGATTGTCCATTGTGTCACCTCGAAACGAAGCTCGAAGAGGACTACCAGAGGTTCTTTCTGGGCAACTCCGTCATGGCCCCGGACATTCGCGTGGAGGTGAACGCCAGGGGCTTCTGCCGCCACCACTACCGTCTGCTCTATCGGGGTGAGAACAAGCTCGGCCTGGCGCTCCTGGCGCAGAGCCGCCTGGAGGAGCGGCGGCGCACCTTCACCCGGGTGACCCGGCAGACCGGACACGCCGGGCACGGCGGGTTTGCGCCGCTGCAGTGGATTCGCCGCCTCCTTCGCCGGGTCAGGGGCGTGGCTGCGGCTCCGGTGCCGGGATCCCCGGGGCGACTGAGTCGCGCCGGCTACGGCCCCTCACCCCGGAAAGACGAGCTGCGACGCAGTGGGGTCCCTGCAGGGGGATCGGACGGTCTCACCGACGGTCATCGAACGCCCCTTGACCGTGCAGCCGAAGAGATCGAAGCGGGGACTGAGACCTGTCTCATCTGTGATCGCCTCGAGCGCTCCCTTGCCAACTACGCCTTCTCCATCGTCTCCCTGTACAAGAAGAATCCGGAGTTCGAGAAGACCTTTCGGGAGGCTCAAGGATTCTGCTTCCACCATCTGCCGCTCATGCTCCGGATGGCGGAGATGGTTCTGTCGGCCCGTGAACTGGACCGCTGGACTGAGGACCTCGTGGCCGCCCAGGAGCGGAGCCTCCGGGAGCTGGCAACGGACCTCGAAGAGCTGACGTCGCGCTACGATTACCGCAGCACCGAAGGAGTGACGCCGGAGTTGCGCCGGGTGCTACCCCGGGCCCTCGCGAGGCTCGGCGGGGCTATTTAGGGGCAGGGCAAGGCGGGGCATAGGCGGGAACACTTTCGTGGACGACAACGCCGCCTACATTTGGTACGATAACGCAGACTATGGCGCTGAAGAAATCCCAGATCTACACCTCCCTCTGGCAGAGCTGCGACGAACTGCGGGGCGGCATGGATGCCTCGCAATACAAGGACTACATTCTCACACTCCTCTTCCTGAAGTACGTCTCGGACAAGTACGCCGGGGAACGTGGGCTTCTTCGCGAACCGGAAGGATTCGGCTGGTGAAACTGAAGGAGGCTAGGGCCGGGTGAGTGAGAACCAGAACGTCGAGTACAAGCAGAGCTGGCGAAATGAGCACCTCAAGTGGGTCTGCGGCTTTGCCAATGCGAACGGCGGCGTTCTGGAGATCGGGAAGGATGACCGGGGAACAGTGGTCGGTCTGGAAGATGCCCAGCGCCTCCTCGATGAGCTGCCAAACAAGGTTCTGAGCGGGCTCGGGATCGTGGTAGATGTCGATCTCGTTCCCGAAGGCGGGGTGTCCTTCATCCGGGTGACCGTGGAGTCGTATCCGTACCCGGTAAGCTATCGCGGGGCGTACTACTTCAGGAGCGGCAGTACCAATCAGCAGCTCACCGGGGCCGCTCTAGACCAGTTCATCCTCCGGAAGCAGGGACGCCACTGGGAGGACGTGCCGCAGCCCGGACTCACCGTGGACGGCTGCGACCCCGGCGCCTTTCGTGCTTTCCGCGAGCGCACTGTTGCGAGCGGGCGAGCTCAGATCGAGCATCAGGACGATAATGCAACTGAGATCCTGGACGGGCTGAGGCTCCGCGAGGCCGATAGGCTCAAGCGCGCGGCCGCGCTCCTCTTCCACCCGGATCCCGAGCGTTTCGTTCCCGGCGCCTTCGTCAAGATCGGCTACTTCGTGACCAAGGACGACCTGCGCTACCATGACGAAATCCACGGCCACCTCTTTGACCAAGTTGAGAAGACCGTCGACCTGCTCTCAACCAAGTACCTCCGGGCCGGCGTGAGCTACGAGGGGCTTCAACGCGTAGAGCGCTACCCTCTGCCACTGGAGGCAGTGCGGGAGGCGCTTCTCAACGCCCTCGTTCACAAGGACTACGCGAGCGGAGCCCCGGTGCAGCTCAGCGTCTACGAGGATCAAGTCATCTTCTGGAATGCCGGCCGGCTCCCCGACGACTGGACAGTGGACCGGCTGCTCTCCCAACACCCGTCGCTCCCCGCGAATCCCCTCCTCGCAGACGCCTTCTTCCGCGCGGGCTACATTGAGGCGTGGGGGCGCGGCATTGAGAAGATGCTCCGGGCGTGCCGCGAGTACGGCGTGCCGGAGCCGCACCTTCAAGCAGACGCCTCCGGGGTGCAGGTCACCTTCCCCACCGGCACCAGGTTGGCACTAAGTCGGCACCAAGTCACAGTGCTCCGTAAATCATTGAGAGATAGCAAATTAGTTGATCTTATGGCTGCAGTTGACCGTGCGGACCGCACCAAGTTCAGGCACCACGTGCTCGATCCCCTTCTCGAGGAAGGCCTGATTGAGATGACGAGGCCCGACAAGCCCAGAAGCAGCAAACAGGCCTACCGCATCACACTGCTCGGTCGAGCCACCCTCGCGCGGCTCGACCGAAGAGAGCCGTAGTATCGTCGGGTCACGCCGGAGCTGCGCCGGGTGCTACCCCGGGCCCTGGGAACCCTCGGGGGGTCCATGTGAGGGCACCGATTCGGCCCGCCGCCGGAGATGAGCGCGTTCAGCCTGATTGGTTGCATGGGCGACGGCGGTTTCGAAGGCGTGGTGCGCCTCCTGTAGAAACCCCGCCCGCTCGGCCGCGTCCCCGATTGCGGCATAGAGCGGAGCGTATCCCACCATCTGCGTGTGCAAGGTGAGTTCCCGTAGCTCGGCCAGCACTCCCGCCGGCGATTCAGCGAAGCTCTGCGCGATGAGTCGATTCAGTCGAACCACCGGGGAGGGGTCGAGCTCTTCCAGGATGGCGTAGAGCCGACGGATGGAGGGCCAGTCGGTGGCGCTCGCGGAAACCGCTTCGGCGTGCTGCAGGCCGATCGCCGCCTGAATCTGATACGGCCCGACTGCCACGACTCGCCCCGATTCCTGCAGCACCGCCCTCCCCTCGGCAATGCGGCTCCGGTCCCACAGCCGTCGGTCCTGTTCGAGGAGCGGGATGATCCGCCCATCCTCGGCAACCCTCGCCTCCCGCCGGGAGTCGTGCAGCAGCATGAGTGCCAGGAGTCCAAGCGACTCAGGAAGCTCGTTCGAGAGCCGGTGCACCTTCAGCAGGGTGACCAGGAGCCGCGCAAGGGCAATCGCCTCGTCACAGAGCCGCCGGGCGACGACTCGATCACCCGAGGTAGGCGCATAGCCCTCGTTGAAGATGAGATAGAGGATGCGCCG
>CAZZIE010000117.1:0-13908 GCA_964654185.1 uncultured Spirochaetaceae bacterium
GAGAAACAGCGTCTCGGCGATGATCAGCGTGATCGCCCCGCCGCCGACCTTGACACCTCCATGTCGCCTCTTTACCGTAGGGCGAGCTTTCGAGGAGGCGTTCCATGCTTGCCTACTTCCAGTTTCCCGACTGGCTTTCCACGGTAATCATTCCCGGGCTGCCCTTTCGCTGGTACGGTCTCATGTACCTCGTGGCCTTCGCCGTTACCTACCTGCTCTTCCGGTACGAGGTGAAGCGACGGAAGCTGGATGTGGACCCGGACACCGTCCTCAACATGTTCTTCTGGGCCATTCTCGGCCTCCTGATCGGGGCGCGCCTCTTCGCGACGCTGCTCTTCGACCCCACCGGCTACTACCTGTCCCGGCCCTGGCTCATCTTCTGGCCCTTCGATGCCAACATGAACTTCGTCGGTCTCCAGGGCATGAACTACTACGGCGGTCTGGTTGGGGCGGTCGTGGCAGTTCTCATCTACGTGCGCGTCAGAAACAAGAAAGGTCAGGGGATCGATATCCTCGAGTGGGGCGACATTCTCATGGCCGCCATCCCCCTCGGCTACACCTTCGGCCGGCTCGGCAACTTCATCAACGGTGAGCTCTTCGGTCGGGTCACCTCCGTGGCCTGGGGCGTCGTCTTTCCTCACGCCCGGCGCTTCCCCGTCGATGAGCCCTGGGTCCAGGAAGTCGCCGCGGATGCGGGCA
This sequence comes from uncultured Spirochaetaceae bacterium, assembly GCA_964654185.1. GTDB lineage: Bacteria > Spirochaetota > Spirochaetia > DSM-27196 > PWMO01 > CAYFQV01. Next base: position 700 of record CAZZIE010000117.1, read on the forward strand.
TGGACCTCACCGGCGTCGAGGGCATGGTGAACCTGCCGCGCCACCCGACGCAGCTCTACGAGGCCGCCACCGAAGGCATCATCCTCTGGCTGGTCATGTGGTTCATCTTCCGCAAGCGCAATCAGCCCAAAGGCACCAACGTCGGCATCTACCTCATCGGCTACGGCTTCTTCCGCTTCGTCATCGACTACTTCCGCGTACCCCTCCGCGGCGACTTCTCTCTCCAGCTCGCCGGGATCGCGAACCCGCCCTACCTCCTGCTCACGCCGTGGAACTTCATTGCCAGTCAGTTCTACAGCCTGATCATGATTGCCGCGGGAATCATTGTCATTGTGTGGATGAAGAAGCGAGCCGACCGCCTGGCAGCCGCGCCCGCTCAGGAGAAGAAGAAGCCCAGCACCCGCAAGATGCGCCAGAAGCTTCAGAAGAAATAGACACTGGGGGCGATGCTCACGGCCCCCCGCCACACCTGCGCGTTACCGCCTGCCGTGTCGGGCAACCGCTGCTGTGGCCGGGCCGTCGCCGGACGCAGACGCTGCGCGTCGCCGCCAAGCCGGTCTCTCATCCCCCGGAGGCCGTCACTCCTCCGGGGAGAACTCCTCTTTCGGGGCGCCGCACACGGGACAGACCCAATCCTCGGGCAGTTCTTCGAAGGGTGTCCCGGGAGGGATGTCCGCGTCGGGGTCCCCCTCCTGGGGATCGTAGATGTAACCGCACACGTTGCACACGTACAGGGTCATACTTCGCACCTCACTCCCTGCCCGCCGCACCGGCGCCGGGCCCTCAGGGCCACTGCACCTCGGTCAGCAGCATGAGTTTGTTCCGTGCCCGTTCATCGTCGGGGTTGAGATCGACGGATCGCCGGAAGGCGTTGATGGCCTCGGTGTTGTTGTGCAGCCCGTAATGGGCGGCGCCGAGCATGTAGTGAACTTCCGCGAAGTTCGGGGTTCGTTCCGCAAGCTCTTTGAGGAGGTCCAGGGCCTCATCGAACTTCTTTTGCTTGATCTTCAGATGTGCCAGGTAGAAGTCGGCAATGTGTGACTCCGGAGATACGTCCCGGAAGCTCGCAAAGGCCCTCTCGGCCTCCTTGTCGTTGCCCAGGAAGAGGTTGATGAGACCGACGAAATAGTTGGCCATGGCGTGGCTCTGGCTCTTCAGCTCGACGACCTTTTCGAAACTCGCCAGCGCCTGCTGGAGCTGCCCCATCCGGTAGAGGCACACGCCCTTCTTGTAGTAGGCAACGCCGTACTTGGGATCGATCTTCAGAGCATCATCATAGAGCTCGACGGCCGTATCCAGATTACCCAGCGAGTAGTGGATGTTGCCCAGGACCAGGTAGATGAAGGTACTGTCACTGTAGGTATCTTTCAGTCCGGCAAACGCCTTCTCCGCCTCCGTCCACTGTCCGGAGAGGTAGAGCCGCATTGCTTCTTGATATTCAGGATCCCCGTAGTTGAGCGCCATCCGCTTCTCCTTGTGCTCGCGGTGTGAGTGCCGTCAGTCTACTATGGCGAAATCTGGAATGCAACCGCGCCCGAATGGCCGACTGCGACGTTCCCCGGGTGTTGCCCGGGGGTGTGCCGGTGCCGGTATTGCCGGGGGCTTCGCGACTTGATAGCGTGTTTGCCTCATTATGAAGCGTGCACTTCGTGTCATAGGCATTGGCATGGCCGTTATAGTGGCTCTCGTTGCCGTCTTCTCGGTCGTTATGTTCGCGGCCGGGGGAGACTTCTCGCTCAACCTGCCTGTCGAGCACACAGAGGAGTTCGTCCCCGATCCGAATGTACGTTATCCGTCCCGTCTCCGGGTGGACGGTAACGAGATTGTCGACGAGAGGGGCGTTGCTGTCCGTCTCCGAGGCCTCATGGCGGCGGACCCTGCAGTTCTGCGGGACAAGGGCCGACACAAGCGCCGGTTCTACGCGCAAATGGCCCAGGACGGCGCAAAGGTCTTGCGTGTTCCTGTTCATCCGGAGAACTGGGTCGAGGACCCTGACTACCTGTGGCGCTATCTCGATCCAGTTGTAACGTGGGCGGGTGAGCTGGGTCTCTACGTCATTATTGACTGGCACTACATCGGCAATCCCGTGACTGGCGAAGGGCAGAACATGCCGGACATCGATCGGGATCCCATGGAGCTCTCCGCGGAGTTCTGGGACCTCGTCGCGCGCTACTTTCGCTCCGCCCCGCACGTCATTCTCGAGCTGTACAACGAGCCTGCCGACATCAATGCGAGTGCCTGGCACAGTGCCGCAGCAGAGCTTCTGTCGAGGGTGCGGGACCAGGGAGCGCAACAACTCGTGATCATCGGCGGCATTGAATACAGTCGGGACCTCTCCTGGGTGCTCAACGACCCGTTTCGCGACAAGGCGGTTGCGTACGCGGCCCACATCTATCCGGCCCATGCCGCAGCGCTGTGGAACCACTGGTTCGGCCGCGTTGCGGTCGAGTACCCGGTCATTGTTACGGAGTGGGGATTCATGCAGCCCGGCGAGACGAGCCCTGCGCAGGAAGCGGAAGCCCCGTACCTTCTGGGCCGCGCCCACGACTACGGCCGACGGTTCATGCGCTATCTCGACGAGCGTGATATCGGTTGGGTCGCCTGCTGGTACGACGATGAGTGGCTCCCGTCCATGTTCACATCGGGCTGGGAAACTACAACGACCTACGGCGCGTTCGTCCTTGACCTCCTCCAAGGCTGACGCACGTGCCGCCGGTACCACAACCCTTTGCGAATGTGACGCCCCGGGGCGAGGCACGTGAGCATCGATCCAGAAAAGGAGGTACAGGATGACCGAGGAGTTTCACGGATTCGGCGACGGCGCGCAACAGTTCTTCGCTGAGCTCGCGCATAACAATACTAAGGAGTGGTTCAAGGCGCATGAGGAGCGCTATGACGCGGAGATCCGGGAGCCGGCGATGGCGTTCATTCGCGCGCTCGGGCCGCGGCTGGCGGAGAGCTATCCGGCCATTCGCTTCGGCACGCAGCGCAACGGTTCGGGGTCGCTGATGCGGATTCACCGGGACGTGCGCTTCTCGCCGGACAAGCGGCCGTACAAGGAGAATCTCGGGGTCATCTTCTGGCTCGGCGAGGGCAAGAAGGTGGAGCGGCCCTGCTTCTACTTCCACATTGATTCCGGGCGCGCCTTCTTCTACGGCGGGCAACACATGTTTGCGAAGGAAGTCCTCGGGCGGTATCGCGAGGCGGTCGATGATGCGAAGCGCGGTCCGGAGCTGGAAGGGATTCTCGCTGATCTGGACCGGGCGGGCCTCCCCCTCATGGAGGAGCCCGCCTACAAGCGCGTCCCCCGGGGCTTCGACAGGGAGCATCCCCGGGAGCACCTCATGCGCCTGGCGGGTCTCGGTGTCGGAGTGAACCTGGAGTCGGCGGCGCTGCAACGGGCTGATCTGGTGGAGCGGTGTGCGGAGTATGCGGAGAGGATTCGGCCGCTGCAGGAGTGGCTCGACCGAATCAACTAGCCCCAAATAACGTACTAAGAAGCGTGTTGATGGCCCGGGAGCCAGCTCCTCTCGGCATCGTGAGATAGCGTCCAGACCGGGGAACGAAACCGCCTCACGTGGCCGGATCCAGACAACTCCTTGCGGCTACGGCTTCTACACCGACGCCATCAACACGCTTCTTAGTACGTTATGTCATTCGCTTGGGGTCCAGGAGCTCGTCCAGCTTCTCCTTCGAAACCACCCCCGCCTCTTCAACGACGTCCCTGATTTTCCGGTTCTCCTTGTACGCCTTGTAGGCGAGCTTCGCCGCCTGGTCGTAGCCGATCTCGGTGGCCAGGGGCGTCACCAGCGCCAGGCTCCACTCGATCCAGTAGTCCAAACGCTCGGTGTTGGCGGCAATGCCGTCGACGCAGCGCTCCGCGAAGGCGCGGCAGGAGTTGGCCAGCAGCTCCAGGCTCGCGAGCGTCTCGAAGGCAATAAGGGGGTGCATCATGTTGAGCTCCAAGGGGCCGTTCTGGCCGCCCATGGTCACGGAGACCACCTTGCCGGAGACGTGCGCCGCCACCTGGATGATCATCTCCGGGATCACCGGATTGACCTTGCCGGGCATGATGGAGCTGCCGGGCTGGAGCGAGGGGAGGGTGATCTCGCCGATGCTGCCCCGGGGTCCGCTGGCAAGGAGGCGAAGATCGTTGCCGATCTTCATGAGCGCCGTCGCCAGGACGTTGAGCGCACCCATGAGCTCCACCTGGGCATCCCGGGCGGCAATGGCCTCGAAGCGGTTGGCCGCCTCGACGAAGCGGACACCGGTCTCATCGGCTATGCCGGCAATGGCTTTGGCGGGCATGTCCGGATGGCAGTTGATGCCCGTGCCGATTGCGGTGCCGCCGAGGGCAAGCTCCTCCAGGTTGGCCTGGGTGTGGCGCACCCGGCCGATCGCCTTGGCAATCTGCTCGGCGTAGCCGGAGAACTCCTGCCCCAGGGTCATGGGGACGGCGTCCTGGAGATGGGTACGGCCGAGCTTGTAGGTCGTGTCGAACTCGTTGGTCTTGTTGCGGAGGGAGCGCTCCAGGACGGCCAGGGCGTCGAGAAGCTCATCCACCTCCAGGCGGTTCGCAATGTGCACCGCCGTGGGAATGACATCGTTGGAGGACTGGCCGCGGTTCACATGGTCGTTGGGATGCACCGGGGACCGGGTGCCCAGGCCGGAGCCCAGAATCTCGTTGGCGCGGTTCGCCAGGACCTCGTTCATGTTCATGTTCCAGGAGGTTCCCGAACCGGTCTGGAAGACATCGATCGGGAAGTGCCCGTCCCACATGCCCTCCAGGACCTCGTCCGCCGCCTGGACAATGGCATCCGCCAGTCGCTCTTCCACCAGACCCAGCTCGGCGTTGGCTTTCGCGGCGTGCTTCTTGATCAGTGCCAGTGCGCGGATGAAGGGACGGGGAATGCGAAGCGGGCTCACCGAGAAGTTCTGCACGGCGCGCTGCGTCTGGGCGCCCCAGTACGCCCACCCGGGAATCTGGACTTCACCCATGGAATCGGATTCAATTCGACTGTTTTGATCAACTTTTGCCACGGTCTCCTCCTTGACTGTCTCACGGATGTTGACCGAAAATCTCGTGTTGTCGCAAGGGCCGGCCCGGCGGGCGGCCGGGGCTCCCACGGCGTTTCCGCGGGCGCCGGCCCGTGGGACGTCGGTCCCCTCGGGAGGGGTCGCCGCCGCGAAAGGCGCCGGCATCCGCCCCGCCTCGGGGCGGTCTCCCCGCTTGCGGGCGGCCGGCCCGCGGGGCGACGAAGCCGGCCCGGCGTTGGTACCTTTATGGCACCGCCCGCGGGGAACCGCCCCTGCGGGGGCCCGTTGGCGCGCCGCCCTCCGGGGCGCCGCGGCCACCGCGAAGGGCGCAGCCGTCTCGGGCGCCGCGGCCTCCGCGCTCGCGGGCGGGTGTCGCGGCCACCGTGCATGGCGCCGGCCTCTTGGGCGAGGCGTATACTACCAGCAGGAGATTCAAATGGCAAACATCGGCATCATCGGCAGCGGGAACGTTGGAGCCAACACCGCCTTCTTCATTGCCGAGAAGGTTGTGGGGGACGTTCTGCTCCATGATATTCAGGAGGGCCTCTCCAAAGGGAAGGCGCTGGATATGATGGAGGCCGCCCCGGTCCGCGGGTATCGCACCCAGATCAGCGGTACCGACAGCATGGACGACGTGCTCCAGTGTCCCATCATCATTGTTGCGGCCGGGGCGGTGCGAAAGCCCGGCATGAAGCGGGAGGACCTCTTCGACCAGAACAGGGAGACCGTCGCGGAGATTGCCCGCAAGCTGAAGGGAAGCTCCAGCGTCATCCTCCTTGCGACGGAGCCGGTCGACCTGCTCACGACGGTCTTCGCCAATGAGTCCGGCCTCCCCCGGAAGCAGGTGCTCGGCCTCGGCGGCCTCCTGGACGCAACCCGCATGCGCTACCTCATTGCGGAGGAGCTCGGCGTCACCATGGACAACGTCTCGGCCACCGTCATCGGCCGCCATTCCGACGCCATGATCCCGCTCCCGGACTACACCACGGTGTCCGGCGTGCCGGTGGGCAAGCTTCTCACTGCGGAGCGCCTCGGGGAGATCTTCGAGAAGACGCGCCGCGCCGGGGATGTCATTGTCGAGATGGCCCAGCGGGCCAACTCCTACTACGCCCCCTCCGCCGCCGCCTGCGATGTCGCCGAAGCGGTCCACCGCAATACCCGGCGCATCATGTCCCTGTCGATCATGCTGGAGGGCGAGTACGACGTCGAGGGCGTCGCCATGAACCTCCCCGTCGTCGTGGGGCGCAACGGTGTGGAGCAGGTCATGCTCCCCTCCCTGAGCGCAAGTGAAGAGTCGCAGTTCAAGCAGTCTGCCGACGATCTCAAGCGAAGCCTCGGAATCGGCGCGTAACGGATCGGCGCACGGAAGGAGATGAACATGAAAAAGGTATCAGTCATCGGCGCGGGAAACGTCGGCGCGACCGCGGTCTACTACATTGCAGAGAAGAACATTGCAGACATCGTCATGGTGGATGTGGTGGAAGGACTGCCGCAGAGCAAGTCGCTGGACTTCCTCCACGCAGCGCCCCTTCGCAAGTACAACGTCAACATTGCCGGCACCAATGATTACGCCGACATTGCGGACTCCGACGTCGTCGTCCACACCGCCGGCATTCCCCGGAAGCCCGGGATGGACCGGATGGACCTCCTCAAGACCAACGTCGGCATTGCCAAGCAGGCCGCCCAGGCCATTGCGGAGTACGCCCCGAATGCAATCGTGATTGCCGTGGCCAATCCGCTCGATGTCATCAGCATGGTCATGCTTCGCGAGACCGGCTTCGCCCTGAAGAAGGTCATCGGCATGGCGGGCATCCTGGACTCCACGCGCTTCCGCTACTTCATTGCGGAGAAGCTCGGCATTGTCCCGTCGGACGTGCAGGCCATGGTCCTCGGCGGGCACGGCGACAGCATGGTGCCCCTGCCGCGGTACACCTCCGCCGGCGGCTTCCCCCTCACCGAGCTCATGACCGCCGAAGAGATCGAAGCGCTGGTCGAGCGCACCCGCAAGGGCGGCGGCGAGATCGTCAGCTACCTCAAGAAAGGCAGCGCCTTCTACGCCCCCGGCGCCTCCGTCGCCGAGATGGTGGACGCCATCGTCCAGGATGAGAAGCGCATTGCCGCCTGCTCCGCCTACCTCCGCGGCGAGTACGGCCACCGGGACATCTTCCTCGGGGTCCCCGTCCTCCTGGGCAAGAACGGCGTCGAGCAGATCATTGAGCTCGACCTCACCGATGAGGAGCAGAGCCGGCTCGACGACTCCGCCACCCACGTCCAGGAAGGCGTCGAGACCCTCAACACCATCTACTCGCCCAACTAGATCGCCGGCCGGCCCGACCGGCGCCCGGATCGAGCAAGAGTATCTGGATCGATGTTTACGGCCCCCGCCCCGGGGGCCGTAGAACGTTTCCGGCAGCGCTGATCCGGCCGGTTCCGGCTTCTCCCCCGGCGCGTCGCCGTGAAATCGCACGATTTCCCGCGTTTTTCTCCCCATCTCGTACGTTTGTACGATGTGCGCCACCCCCCGGCGCGGCATGATTCAGACATAGAAACATACCTATTGGGGGTGGCGTCATGTCACGTAGAACCGGAACTCACGTGTGGTTCGTCGTTGTCCTTGTTCTTCTGGCCCTCCTGGCCTTCGGGTGTCGGACCCCGGTCGACCCGGACCTGCCGGGGGCGGAGAGCGACGACAGCGTCGAAGATGACGCCGGGACGGATGACCCCGGCGACGGCACCGGAGACGATACGGGCGACGGGGACGGCGACACCTCGGACCTGTCGAGCCTGACGGGCCACGCCTTCTTCGCCAATCGTGACGATCACAGCGGCATTACGGTCTCCATGGAGGAGGTCGTCGAGTCGCAGACGGCGTCGGTGACCCGGGCCATCAGCGGTGAGCGCTCCGCCCAGAGTTCGCTCTACCGGCAGACCACCACGAATGCCGTCGGCGAGTACTCCCTCACCGACATTGAGCCGGGAACCTACACCGTTTACGCCAGTCACAGCGCCACCCTGGAGAAGGCTCTCTCGGCCAGCATCACGGTGACGGCGAGCAGCAACCTCACCGTCGACGATCTCTATCTCACCCCGACCGGCACCATTACCGGGATCGTGACCCTCGAAGGGGTCTCCGCCGGCAGCTACGGCGGCACCATCGTCTATCTGGCGGGCACATCCTACCTCGCCGTGACGGATGCCAACGGCAACTTCGAGATCACCGGGGTCCCCGAGGGATCGGATTTTGTCCTGGTGGCGACCATGCACGGCTACGTCGACAGCTCTCAGACCGTCGCCGTCACCGGCATGGAGACCACGGAGATTGCTCCTATTGAGCTCGCCCTCGCGCCGGCCGCTCCGGACGAACCCGACACATCCCCGCCGGTGATCCAGGGCGTCTCCTACACGCCCCTGCCGGCGGTCATCAACCGCGCCGCCACCATCATCGTGGACGCCCAGGACGCCGAGTCGATTCTGACCCTGAGCTTCGACACCAACAACGACGGTGTCTTCGACGACAGCAACACCCCGACGTTTGCTTCCACAGGTCTCCACCCGATCTCGGTCAAGGCCACGAGTGAAGGCGGCTCCGTCACCGAAAGCATGGACATTGAGGTCGTGAGCACCATGCCCGACCAGACCAGGCCGCGCATCGAGAGCATTACTCACAGCCCCGATCCCGCCTACGTCGGCGACGAAGTAACCATCGTTGTGAGTGTGGTCGACGACGAGTCCACACCGGTGACGACCTACGACACCGATCAGGACGGCACCTTCGACGACCCCCAGACGATCACCTACACCTCGACCGGCATCAAGGCCGTGGACGTCAAGGTCGAAAGCGACGGCGGATACACCGTCCAGACGCACTACATAAACGTGATATCGGCGACCTACGACTTCACGGTATCCGGGCCAACCGCTACCACCGACGACACACCGACCTGGACTTGGAATCTTCCGGAAGGCGACCTCGAGAAGTTCCGCTACCGACTGGAGCGGGTCGCTTCACCGGACAACGTTGTCGTTGTGGATTGGACCGAGACCGCGAATACCTCCACCACGAGCTACACCGCAGATCCACTCACGCCAGCTGAAAGCTACATCTTCTCCGTGCAGGCGCAGAACATCTACGGAGAGTGGAGCAACAGCGCCTTTCGGACCACCCTCATTATGGAAGGCGACAGCGTCTACGACGGCAGTTACACCTTTGCCGACTCCGACTTTGCCGACGACGTCGACTCATGGGTGGTGGGGGGCTACACAGAGATCACCGGGAGCCTGACTATCAATACCAATGGCGCCGGCGGCATTACCAACGTCGACTTCCTTGCGGGCCTCGAAAAGATCGGGGGGGGCCTCTGGTTCTACGGGCCGGACCTTGTGGATCTCTCCGGCCTGAGCGATCTGGTCGAGGTCGGAGGCAATGTCGGCTTCAGCGACAACAGTAGTTGGCCCCTCAATGATCTGCCGAATCTCGACGGCCTGGAGAACCTGCGCACGATCGGAGGCAGTCTATCTATTGGCTATTGCTACTCGCTCCAGAACATCACCGCGTTGTCGGGTCTTATCGAGATCGGCGGCGGCATTTTCATCGATTACAACCCGGTGTTGACCAGTCTGGCGGGTCTGCAGAATGTCAACTGTCGCGTTACGAATCTTATTGTTGAGGACAACGAACTCCTCCAGGACATCTCGGCGCTGAGCGGAGTGATCGTGGACGGAGTGGACATTGACAACAACGCCTCCCTCACCAGTCTTTCCGGCCTGGAGGGCGTGCGCGGAATCGGCGCGAGCATCTATATTGAGCGCAACGACAGCCTCATGAACCTCTCCGGCCTGGACAACCTGGGACACGTGGACGGCTTTGTACGGATTGACGACAATGACGATCTCACCACGCTGGCGGGACTGGGAGCAACCTTCATCGAAGGCCAACTTACCATTGAGGACAACGATTCCCTGACCGACATCACCGAGCTCCTGGACTACACCATCCTGTACGGCCTGGACATCGACAACAATGACGCTCTGGTCTCGCTGGACGGACTGGATAACCTCTCAACCGTGGCGGGCACTCTAACAATCGAGAACAATGCGGCGCTGGAGGACTTCTCCGCCCTCGACCTTACTCAGGTACAGGGCAACCTGATCCTCCGGAACAACGGGGAGCACGTGGATACCCTGCTGGATTTCACGGCGAACGGCGGCTGCTCCTTCGGTACGGTCCTGGGAAGTCTTACGATCGACGGGCATGGCTACCTGGAGTCCCTGGAGGGAATGGGGATCGACGCAGTTGGAGGAAGCATTACCATCTCCCAGAACACGGAGCTTGCCGACATCACGGCGTTAAGCGCCCTGACCGGCGGCGACTCCTGCAACCTGAACGTCTACGACAACGACGCCCTCACCTCTCTGGCAGGTCTTCAGGGGCTGACCCGGACGAACAACACGAGCATCTACAACAACCCCGTTCTCGAAAGCCTGTCCGGACTCGAGAACATGGACCGGGCAAACTGGGTGTGGATCTACAATAACGCCAACCTCACCGACCTCTCGGCGCTCACCAATCTGCGGGCTCAGCGACTGACCCTATACGGGCTCGATTCCCTCCAGAACTTCACCGAAGGCGTCGGCCTAACCGGTATGCGCATTGACGACGGTCTTCACATTGGTGACTCCAGCTGGGGCGGCAATCCTCAGCTCACGAGTCTCAACGGTCTCACCGACCTGACCTTGAACTACACCAACAACTGCACCCTGGAGATCTACGGGAACGCCGTGCTCAGTGACATCTCCGCCCTTGGACACGCCGGCACCGATCTGACCGATCTGGTGAACCTCCACATTGAAAGCAACGCGGCACTGCCCGACCTTGCGGGGCTGGAGAATCTAGAAACAGTGTCCGGTACGACATCCGGTCTCCTCGAGATCAGGGCCAACGGGAACCTTAGCGACATCTCCGCCCTGGGCAACCTTATCTCCGTATACAGGGTGGAGATTGTATCAAACAGCTCCCTGAGCAGTCTTTCCGGTCTGGAGGGGATCACTCATGTCTTCAGCCTCGACATCGACAGCAACGGCGACAACGACTTCACCTACCTCGCCTCCGGCGCGGAGGAGACCGACATTACCGTTGGAGCCGGCGCCGACTTCACGTCAAGCGGCACGGGGGACTACTTCACCTTTGACGATGGAACGGACTCCTACAACGTTTGGTACAATGTGGGTGACGGGAACACCGCCCCGGGAGGTACCGACATTCAAGTCGCTATCACCGCCGGGGACACCGCGGCCACCATTGCGGAAGCAACGGTCACTGCGATCGAGGGCAGCGCGGCGGCCGTCTTCGTCGACTCCTGGGACAATGAGGTCTTCATCATGAATACCACCGTAGCCGACGCCACGGACGTGACGGTTACCCAGGGCGGCACGGCCCTCTTCGCCCTCGTCTCCCGGCCCGGCAGCGCAACGGGAAGCGGCCTCATAAATCTCTCGGACGTGGAAAGCTGGCTGGACATTGACAACAACGCCTCGCTCCAGACCCTCGGGTTGGCGTCAATGAACGGCGACAGCATGAGCTACCTCTACGTTGACGGCAACAGCTCCCTCAACCAGGGTAAGGCGCTGCGCTTCTTCGAGCGCAACACCTACACCTCCGGTGGAAGCTGCAGCGGGAACAACGAGTAGCGCCACGGGCCCCGCATTCCCGACGGCCCCCGCCCGGGGGCCGTGAGCACCGATCCGACACAACGAAGCCCCGCCAGACGGCGGGGCTTCTCATTCACAACTGCGATTGAAGTGTTGCACTCTCGCGCGCTCCGCGAGGTCTGAACGCCGCGCCGCGGCCCGGCGCCCGTGGCAGGCGCGGGGCACGGATCGCTACGCGCGTTCTTCCAGGGGCTGCACCTTCTTGCCCTCCTCGCCGGTGTAGAGGGCGCGGGGGCGGTAGATGCGGTTGTCCTGGCGCTGCTCCAGAATGTGGCTGAGCCAGCCGGCGGCGCGCGCCATGGCGAAGACCGGGGTGAAGAGGATCTGCGGGATGCCGAGCTTGGTGTAGACGGCGCCGGAGAAGAAATCGACGTTCGGGTAGATGGGCTTGCCTTTCTCTTCCATGCGGTCCCGGAAGACGCGTTCGATCTCCTTCAGGATCTCGTAGTGGCTGAAGTCGCTCTGCTTCTCACTGAGCTTGTAGAGGTGATCCTCAATGATCGTGGCGCGGGGGTCCTTGGCGCGGTAGACCCGGTGGCCCATGCCCATGATCTTCTTCTTCTCCGCAATGGCGTTGTCGACCCACGCTTCGACGGTGTCCCTGGTTCCGATCTCGTTGACCATGTTCAGGACGCGTTCGTTGGCGCCGCCGTGGAGGCTCCCGTAGAGGGCGCCGATGGCCGCGGAGATGCTGGAGTAGCAGGTCGATATGGTCGATGCAACGACCCGGGCGGTGAAGGTGGAGGCGTTCAGGCTGTGCTCGGCATGTAAAATGAGCGCCTTGTCCATGATCTCGCCCTCGAGCTCTCCGGGCTCCTCGCCGTGGAGCATGTAGAGGAAGTTCGCGCCGTGAGAGAGGTCTTTCCGGGGCGGGACGTACTCCTTGCCGCTTCGGAAGCGGTGGAGTGCCGCCACAACGCTCGATAGCTGCACCACCTGGTGGAGGGTTGTGCGGCAGTTGCAGTAGGCATCGTGCTGGATCTTGTGATCAACGTAGCCCGAGAGGTAGGAGATGACCGCCTGGAGGAGCTCCATGGGGTGCGCCTTCTCCGGGAAGTTGCGGACCATGTCGAGGACCTGGGGCTTGGGCTCCCGGGCGTTGCGCATCTTCATGGAGAAGCTCGCCGCCTGGTCGCGGTTCGGCAGGTCGCCGTACAGAAGGAGGTAGACCACCTCCTCGAAGCTTGCGTGCTTCACCAGATCCTGAATGGGGTAGCCCAGGTAGAAGAGGCGACCGTTCTCACCATCGATCTTGCAGATCTGACTCTCCGTGGCAATGACGCCTTCGAGTCCCTTTGCGTAGCTTGCTTCAGCCATTGTTGCTTCCTCGCTTCATCTTCTCGTTACATGTTCAGGGTGCGGTTATCAACTGCCAGCGCCGCTTCCCGGAACGCTTCCGGCAGGGTCGGGTGGGCGTGGCTCATCCGGGCAATGTCCTCGGCGCTTCCGCCGAACTCCAGAATG
>CAZZIE010000118.1:0-13604 GCA_964654185.1 uncultured Spirochaetaceae bacterium
TCTAACAAAAAATCCATAATTGCCAGATGGCGCAAATCCATCGGTTTAGGTGGATAATAGCCTTGACCTCGGTTGAACCAACCCTGCACTGTCCCCAGGGAACGAGAACAGATATGAGACAGTTGCTCGTAGGTAACATCCCATTTAGCATGAAACTGTCTTGGCGTCATTCCTAATTCACAGTAACAATAAAGGTCACTCGACGCGGTCCAGGCGGGGATCGGAGATCGTGTCCTCGTGCTGCGGGAGGGAAACTCCGCCCGGGCGATAGTGCGGAACGACCGGCTACCTGCACAAGAGGTCGTGGTTGCCGTGGTGGATCACGTGGCGACCACCGAGGAGAGATAGATATGTTCCCCGGCGAATTGGAAGCACGAAAGCAAATAACCCACTACAGTCACAAGGTCCACGCGCAACGGCTTGTCGCAGCCACTGATGGAAACCTGTCGGTCCGTTTGGACGATGGACATGTCCTCATTACCCCGTCGGGATTGCGGAAAGAGGACATGTACGACGAGGCACCAATCATCATAGACATGAATGGAGAGCTTGTAAGCGGCGAGGCCCGCCCATCCACTGAACGCAAGGTGCATCTCGAAGTATATCGACAACGCCCCGACGTCCGTGCCGTCATCCATGCGCACCCTCCGAGGGCAATCGCGTTTACGATTGCCGGTGTCCCGCTGCAGACCTGCACGTTGCCGGAGATCGTTGTCACGCTTGGCGATGTTCCGACGGCACCATACGCAACCCCGAGCACGGAGCAACTGCCGGAGTCCATCCGCGAACTGATCACGAAGAGCGATGTGGTGATGCTGGCTCGTCACGGAAGCGTCACCGTTGGACAGACACTCGCGGATGCATTCAAGAAGTTGGAAAAGCTGGAACAGAACGCGGAGATTCTCATTTATGCGAAGATCCTCGGAGGCGTCCACCCGTTCTCGGAAGCCCAGGTATGTGAGCTTGAAGGGCTACGGGGGTTCTACGGCGTGAAGAACCGGACCATTCCGTGCGGCACGGCTACCGAGGATACCGTCGCGACCGGCAATTCTCGATATGGAGACAAGGGCAACAATCAAGAGCGCATGCTGCGCGCCGACAACGAGGAGCTCGTACGAGAGGTCATAAAACGCGTCGTTGAGAGGCTCGGTGACACAGAGCAATCAGGAGGTACCTAGTGGGTGGACTGTTTCTGGGAATCGATTACGGGACAGGCGGCGCGAAAGGCTGTCTCATAAATGAGGAAGGGGACGAACTCTCGTATGCGTACCGAGAGTATCCGATCATCCAGCGCCACCCCGCCTGGTCGGAGCACGACCCATACCGGTACTGGGAGATTGCATGTGAGATCATCCACGCATGTATTGAGAACGCACATGTCGAAGGGGACATGATACAGGCGATTGCGGTTTCCGCGGCCCTGCCTTCCCTGGTAATGATCGATGAACACGGCAAACCCCTGCAGAACGCGTACAACCTGATGGACCGCCGCGCCACACGGGAGGTGCAGTGGCTGAAGGATACGATCGGCGAAGACGAAATATTCCGCATAACAGCAAATCGACTGGACGACCATCCGACGATCGTAAATCTGCTCTGGGAGCGCACCCACCGCCCGGACACGTTCAAGAAGATCCACAAGGCGCTCACCATTGAAGGTTACATCGTGTACAGACTCACCGGTGCAACTACGCTGGTGCATTCGAACGCAGGATTCATGGGAGTTGCATACAGCATTGTGGAGAAGCGGTTCGAAGAGAGCATGCTCGAGCGCATTGGCATTGATCCCGGAATCCTGCCGGACCTCCACTACTGTGAGGACATTGTTGGCCAGGTCACAACCGAGGCTGCCGATGCGACCGGCCTGAAGGCAGGGACTCCAGTTGCAGCCGGCCAGGCAGACTTCAACGCCAGTTGCGTAAGTATTGGGATCATCGAAGAGGGTGATTGCCAGATCAATCTGGGTACATGCGGCGTGCTGGGCTTCGTACACAAGAGCACCGATTTCATGTTCGAGATGATTTCTCTCGGGTTCACGGTGGATCCCAAGAACGCATACATGGCCATTGGCGCGACGCAGACCGGCGGCATGTCCCTGCGCTACATTCGCGACAATCTGGCAACATACGAGATCGAAGTCGAGCGCAATCTGGGGATCAGCGCGTACGAGTTGCTCGATCGCCAAGCCGCGGCGGCACCACCCGGGTCCGAGGGCTTGATAGTGCTCCCCTACCTCACCGGCGAGAAGACACCGATTTGGGACCCGCACGCCAGAGGCTGCATCTTCGGCCTCGGGTTGCATCACAAGAAGAGTCACATCATTCGCGCAATGATGGAGGGTGTGGCCTATGCACTCTATGATTCGTTTCGACTCTTCCAGCAGAGCGAGGCCCGGATCAACGTGCCCATCGTCATGAACGAAGGAGGTACTCAGAGCCGGCTGTGGCGACAGATCATCTCTGATGTGTTCAACGTGCCGACCGTCTTCGCCAAGAGGCGGACGGGGGCGCCCTTCGGCGATGCGGTCCTCGCCGGCGTTGCCGTTGGCGCGATCTCCGACTACTCGGTCTGCCGAGACTGGGCAGTGTACGTGGATCAGATCGATCCCATCGAAGAGAACCATGCTACCTACATGGAATACTTCGCCCTCTACAAAGAGGTCTACGAGAACAACAAACAGTCATTCCGGTCGCTGTCGCAGCTGCGTGACCGGACAGTGGAAGGTGCGTAGACTCCATGGCACACGTTTCGATTTCGAGAATCCTTCACGACGCGCGTCGCCGCGGCTACGGGGTGGCAACTCTCTGGGGCGGTAACCAGGAAAAGGTTATCGGCTACGTCCGGGCCGCGGAGTCCACACGATCGCCGTTTATCATGTGCTACAATCGAGGACTCTGCCCGGACATCCCTCTCGAGATCAACATTCCACTTCTCGTCAGGGCAGCGGAGTATGCGGACGTCCCTGCCGCCACCATCCTCGATCACGCCACGGATCTTGATAGCATCAAGAGAGCCATTGAGTGTGGCGTGGCTTCCGTGATGTTCGACGGCTCCATGCTTCCGTATGAAGAAAACCTGGAGAAGACACGCGAAGTTGTTTCCTACGCGCATGCCCGCGGTGTGGACGTGGAGGCGGAACTCGGCGCTGTCGGAGGCGACGCTGAGGAACTCGAAAGTCAGTCACACGTTGAGAGTACGGAGACCGATCCGGACCAGGTGGCCGATTTCGTCAGACGAACCGGTATCGACGCGATCGCCATTTCCTTCGGTAACACCCACGGCAAGTACCAGGGACCGCCGCGGCTGAACTACGACCTCGTCGCAACGATCGCATCCAGAATCGACATTCCGCTGGTGATGCACGGTGCTTCCGGACTCACCCTCTGGGAGTATCAACGCGTCATCGAGAGTGGAGTCAGCAAGCTCAACTACTACACCGCGCTTGGACTCAGCTCCGGAGACAATCTGAGACGGCGGATACTGGCCTCGGATGAGGATCCTGTGTGCCACAAGATCGTCAAGTGGAACATAGACTTTGTTACGCAGGAAATGACCGAGCTGTTCAAGATTCTTCAGTCTGCGGGGAAGGCCGACGATACGATCGGACACACGCCGCGCCACCGTGGTGATGCCTTCGATTCACTGGCTGAGATGCTTGCCGAACGCGTCGTCGAGAGAATTCGTAGAGAGACACCACCGACCGGCGCCTCTTCCTAGGTACCCCGTGCACAAAAAACGGCGCCGAATGTGGCGAGCGTGAGCAGCGCCGCCACACTGGCGCCCGGGAAAACGGCAGGATTGTAAGTGCAGTCTCATGCGCGATCGAGGGTCATTCGAGCTTCATGATGTGTCTGCGCTCGAGGCGGGCGATCTGGCGGCTGCGGACGCTGTCCAGAAAGACCGCAAAGAATATGATAGCAGCAAGTATGATCGGTTGCACGTAAATATCCACGTTTGCGAAGACGAGGCCCGCCTGGATCATCTGGATCATGAGGGTACCGAGAACCGTGCCGGGGAAGACGCTGCCCACGCCGCCGAAGAGGCTGGCCCCGCCGAGGACCGAGGCGGCAATGGCGTCGAGCTCGTAGGCCTCTCCGAAGTTCGGTTGTACCCGCCCGATCTGCGTCAGGGATACGAAGCCGGCAACGGCGGCCAGCACGCCGGAGATCACGTAGATGGAGCTCTGGAGGCGCCGGGTGTTGATCCCCGCCTTCTGCGCCGACTCTTCGTTGTTGCCCAGGGCGTAGATCTGTCGGCCGAACTGCGTCCGCGTCAGCACGAGGTGGGAGACCACGACCACCAGAATGAGCACGAAGATGGGCAGCGGCAGGAAGCCGAAGACATCCGTCACCGCAAGGGCATTCACCTCCGGCGGGAAGTCCACCGACCGCGACCGGGTGATCAGGAGACCCGCCCCGCGGGCGGCAATGAGCGTACTCAGAGTGACGATGAAGGGTACGATCTTCAGTCTGGTTATGAAGAAGGCGTTGATGAGGCCGAAGACCCCCCCGACGATCATTGCAATCAGGAACGCTACCCAGATAGGCGCCCCGAGCTGGTTGATCAAGAGTCCGGCAATCACGCCGGAGATGTACATGTTGCTTCCCACCGAGAGATCGATCCCTCCGGCAAGCAACACGAAGGTCATCCCCGTGGCAAGAATGCCCATGTACGACGCCGCGAACAGGATGTTCTTGATGTTCGCACCGGTGAGGAAGCGCGGCGCAATGACGCCGAAGATGATGAAGAGCAACACGAAGAGAATCAGCGATGTGTTGTTCAAGGTGATGCGAAGTAGTCGGTTCCGTCCCATGCCGTTCCCTCTTCCTCAGGCGGTCTGAATGACCTCACTCTGCCGGAACGCCGCCGCCAGAATGGTCTCCTTGTCGAACTCGTCCCGGTGGAACTCACCGGTCGTCTCCCCCCGGCTCATGACGATGATGCGGTCACACATCGCTTCGAGCTCATCCAGCTCCGACGAGATCACCAGCACGCTGGTGCCCTCCTTCGCCAGGCGGTTCACAATGCTGTACACCTCGTACTTGGCGCCGACGTCGATGCCGCGCGTCGGCTCGTCCAGGATGAGCGCCTGGGGGTTGGACATGAGCCATTTGCCGATGACCGCCTTCTGCTGGTTGCCGCCGGAGAGGCTCTTCGCCGGTGCCTGGGCAATGTCGCCGCTCTTGATGCGCAGAGTCTCCTTCACCTCCCGGGCGCTCTCGTAGAGCCTGCCTTGCCGGACAACCTTCCCGAAGGTCGTGACGAACTCCGGCAGAGACACCAGGCCGATGTTCTCGGCAATCGAGCTGTCCATGAGAAGTCCCTCCTCCCGGCGGTTCTCCGTAACGAAGGCGATTCCCTTCGCAATGCGCTCGCGGGGATCGTGGGGGGAGAGGGGTTGGTCCTTCATGGTGATCGAGCCTGTCCTGTATGCATCGACCCCGAAGATGATTCTGGCGAGCTCGGTCCGTCCGGACCCCATGAGCCCGAAGAGGCCGAGGATCTCTCCCCTGTGCAGATCGAAGGAGATGTTCCTGACAAGTCCGGGCTGACTGATCTCCCGGACGGAGAGGACGGCCTCTTTCTGCGGTGTCGAGGTCTTCTCCGGATACATGTTTTCGATCTCGCGGCCGACCATGAGGGAGATCATCTTGCGAATGGGGAAGTCCTCCTGCGGGCCCGTGGCCATGAGGCGGCCGTCCCGGAGCACTGCAACGTCGTCAACGAGATCCACCACGTCGTCGAGAATGTGGGAGATGTAGATAATGCTCTTCCCCTCCGACTTGAGCTGCCGGATGATGTCGAAGAGTTTTCGCGTCTCCTTGGCGGTCAGAGAGGTCGTCGGCTCGTCGAAGATGATGATCTGCGCATCTGCGGCGAGGGCTTTCACGATCTCCACGAGCTGTCGCTCTCCAGGCGAAAGGGTCTCCACCCTGGTGTTGGGCGAGACGTCCAGGTTGATCGACTGCAACAGCGGCACGGCGTTGTGGTTCATCTTTCGACGGTCGACCAGAGGGATCACTCTGAACCGTGGGAATCCGTCAATGAAGATGTTCTCGCTCACCGTGAGGTTGGTGAAGAGATTGAGCTCCTGATGGATGAAGCCGACGCCGCGTTCAATGGCGTCGGCGGGTCCCGCAGGAGTGTAGGCCTCTCCCTCAATGAAGATCTCCCCGCTGTCCGGCGGCAGAACGCCGCCGAGGATGTTCATGAGAGTGGTCTTGCCGGCGCCGTTCTCGCCGACCAGTCCCAGAATTCGACCACGCTCCATGGAGAGGCTCACATTGCGCAGCGCGTGAATGCCGAAGAAGCTCTTGGAGATGTTCCTGAAGTCGAGGATTGTGTCGCCCATGTTGGTTCTCCTTCCCTCCTCCGAGTTCGCCTAAGTATTCACCCGCCCGGCCAGCTGGTTCCGGGTGACATCTATGATCGCCGCAGCCAGAATGACGCCGCCCTTCACCACGTTGATGGTGAAGGAGTCCAGGTTCATCTGGTTGAGGGTGTTCGACAGCACCACGAAGAAGAGCACTCCGAAGAAAGTCCAGGTTACCTTCCCCTTTCCACCCGCAAGGCTCATACCGCCGATGATGTTGGCGCCGACGATCTCCAGAATGAGGGGCAATCCCCCCAGCACCGGACGCCCCGCCTGGAGGCGCGAGGAGTAGAGAATGGCGCCCATGGAGGCGGCGAAACCGCTGAAGGCGTAGGCAAAGATGATGACCGCCCGGGTGGGCACGCCGGAGATGCGCGCCGTCTCAATGTTCATGCCCGTGGCGTACATCCACCTCCCCAGGATGGTCTTACTCAATATGAAGTGGGCCAGGACGGCTAACCCTATTGCTATTGCCATGGAGACGGAGAAGACCCCGGCGTAGTCCTGGGAGATGTTTATGTAACTCTCCGGCAGGTTCATGATGTTCTCGCTCTTGGTGAGCCAGATGGCCACCGCTCCGAAGAGCATGAAGGAGACCAGGGTGACAATGAAGGGCGGCATTCGAAAGACCGCAATGGAGACGCCGTTGATGAGGCCGATTGAGATTCCTATCACCGCCATCAGCAGGATGGCGAAGGGGATGGCCCAGGGGTTGCCCGCCAGCAGGCCGCCCTGATCCGTAAGGATCGTCCCCCAGAGGGGGCTCTTCGTGAAGAGTACCGGGTCGACGGCGTGGGTGAAGATGGCCGCGCCGGCGACGCTCGAAACCGCCATGATCGAGACCTGGGACAGGTCGATACCGGCCACTATGAGGACAAAGGTCTCCCCTATGGCAACGGCAAGAAGGGGCCAGGTGTTCGACAGGATGTTGGACAGGTTTCGGGCGTTCCCCAGCCAGGGCACGAAGATCCACACAACAAGGAAGTAGGCAACGGTCAGGTACAAGACGAAGTACTCGGAGAGAAAGATCCGAGTCAGAATCCCCTTGATCCCACCGCGCTGCGCAGGGCCCTTGCCCGCACCGTTCTCGTCGGCGCCGTTGATGTCCGTCGCTTGCTCTGCCACGCGGGTCACTCCTTCGCTTTGGGTTCCTTCACTTTGGTTGCGCTCGGTCGGCTGTACCGTTCACATGCGCTGCACCGTTCACATGCACCGATAGCCGGGCAGCCGAGGATTCGGCTGCCCGGCCGTATGCTGGTAATTGCAGGGGCGCCTACTGATCCGCCAGGAGGATACAGCCCCACATGTCCATCTCGCGCTCGTCGAGATTGGCCTGGGTCAGGGCGAAGCCCGGGTCGTAGAGCCACTCGTCCGGGTTGGTTTCCCCGTTCTCGATCGCCTTGAGCATGGCATCGAGGATGAGCTCGGCTTCGTAGAAGACGTCCTGAACACCGGTGGAGTCCAGGTACCCTTCCTTGATCATCTCGCAGGCGGTGATGTCGCCGTCGAGACCGCCCAGGAGGACGTGGTCGGGATGACCGCTCTTCTCCCACTTTCCGAGGGGCTGCAGGACCGATCGGATGACCGGGAGCAGGAAGTCTGAAGAGGTGAAGAGGAAGTCGATCTCCGGGTTGGCCTGGAAGGCGCTCTGGAGGTTCGCAAGAGCCACGTTGGCGTCCCACTTGCTCGGAATCTCGACGGGCTCACGGGTCCACAGGTCGGGATACTTATCAATGACGTTGTAGAATCCCTGACGTCGTCCGACGGCGTTCGGGTCGCCCAGGTCGCCGACCAGAATGGCCGGAGTCACCTGTCGGCCCTCGGCGATCGCCTGTTGCGCCATGTAGTCCACGGCGGCCTCGGCAATGACCTCGTTATTCGCCACGGCAACGATCGTCTCGCCCTCTTCGCTGGAGGGCGGCCGGTTGAACACGCCTATCGGAACGCCCGCCTCGTTCGCCGTCTTCACAATGGTCACGGCGCTCTCACCATCCTGCGGAATGATGATGATGCCGTCCACGCCCTGGGCAATCACGTCCCGGGTCTGCTCGAGCTGGCGGTTTGCGTCCTCGTTCGCGTTCTTCTCAATGACGCGTACGCCGGCGTCCTCGAGGGTGTCGATGATGGCGCGGTGTCCTGCTACCCAGAACTCCGTCTCCAGATCCTGGAACAGGAAGGCGATGGTCGTCTGACCATCCTCACCCTGTCCGCCGGCCATCAGAAACGCCGGAGCGAGAAGCAGTGCCAATAACACAACTAACAGTCGCTTCATGGATCCTCTCCTTTTCAAAGGTTTTCATTAGCGTAACACGACCCTGAAAACCAACAAGGTGAAGTTCTTGCAATTGTGTACACTTTTTCTACCTCCATGGAAGGAATTTCGGCGATTGGCAGCGGCGAGCCGGCGTTGAGACTGCGATTTTCCGCTATCTGAGACGGATCTGAGACGCATCTGAGAGGCACGGGAAGGTTTACCGGCGCGTGACGGCAACGAACGCTGTTCGAGAGGAAGTCCTCCGATCGGGCGGAAGGACCATGAGACAACCAGCATTTCACATGAAGAACCGTGAAATGCAAATCGGCATTACCGGGAACCGAGTGCGGGCACCGCCTTGCGGCGCTGCACATCCTCGGCGAAGGTCGCGCTGGGCTCGCCCCGGAGAATGGGCAGCTTGAGGGTCACGGTGGTACCTCCGTGCGGTTCCGAGTCCAGGGTGAATCCGTAGTCGTGGCCGAAGTGGAGATGTATCCGCTCGTACACATTCAACAGCCCGATGCTGCCGCCGTCCGCCTTCCGTTCGAGCTGGGAGCGGATACGGGACAGCTGCTTCCGACTCATGCCGCTTCCGTTGTCCCGAATGACCATTTCCACGTGGTCCTCCCTGAGGCGCCCGCGGATTTCGATGATCCCGCCGCTCTCAACGAGCTCGAAGCCGTGATGGATAGCGTTCTCCACGATGGGCTGTACGAGGAACTTGACCGTGTAGAGGTCGTAGATCTCATCATCAATGTCGTAGTCGACGGTGAAGCGGTCGGAGTAGCGCATCTTCTGAATGGCAATGTAGAGGTTTACGTGCTCCAGCTCCCGGCGAAATCGCACGTAGCGCTCGCCCTTGCCGATGCTGATCCGAAAGAGGTCCGCCAGATACTTCACGATCTCCTGAGCGCGATCATCCTTCATGAGAATCATGAAGCGGACCGTCTCCAGGGTGTTGTAGAGGAAGTGGGGGTTGATCTGCGCCTGCAGTGCATTCATCTGAGCGTCCCTCAGTTGAAGCTCCACCTCGCGGTCCTCGATCTCCTTGAGACTTCGAAGCTTGCTCATGAAGGTGTTGAAGTACCGCGCCAGGTCGCCCACCTCGTCGTCCGACTGAACATCCAGATGTTTGGAGAGGTCCGCTTCCCCCTCGGAGATCTCGCGGATCTTCTCCTTTATTTGTCCGATCGGCTTGGTAACGCGTCGGGCCAGGACGGCGCTGAGAATGACGGTAGCCACTATGGCCAGGGCAAAGACCATAAGCAGGAGGGTGTTCCAGATCCGCAGATCCCCGAAGAAGTCGTCCTCGGACGAGCCGGCAACGACGATCCAGTTCATGGCGGGGATGTGTTTGAAGGTCGCAATGTGGCGCTCACCACGGCCGGTGCCCGCGGACTCATCCACGTAGCGAATGTGCCCGTTCCGCTGAAAGGCGATCTGCCGCATGTAGGGCACGCCGCGGAGGTTCTCCCCCTCGAGTTCCGGGTGAATGACGATGTTGCCCACAATATCCATGATGTAGGGTACGCCGGTATTGCCCACGACAATGGAGAGAATGTCTTCCCGCAGCGCCGTCATGTTCACCTGCTTGATCGCCACGTAGAGGGCCCCAAGCACCTGCCCGTCGGCATGATACAGGAGTTTGTGGGCGGTGAGATACCAGTCCGACAGGAAGTAGTCGCGGCTTATGTGCACGCGGTTTCTCATGAGGAGATCGTACACGGGCGAGCCCGTCGGGATCAGGCTGCCGATCCCGCGCCGCCAGGGAGGCTGGTCAATGGTGCTCGACACCGAGACGAATCCAAGAGGAGTGTGCTGGTAGATGGCGACGATTCCCCCGGTTCGCGCCTGGACCCACTGCACCAGGCCGTTGTCGTGAGAGACCGCTTGGCCGCGTATCTCCAGGGCAGGGAGGTCCATGCGCTGCCGGGTCTCCCGGATCTCGTTGAAGGTGAGATAGGTGTGCTGCTCGCTCGGATCAATGGTAACCGGGCCGTCGAGCATGAACTCGGTCAGGGAGAGGTTCTTGGCGATCTGCCCCCAGTTGTTGTCGACGCTTACCTCGACGATGCGTTTAATGAGATCCGAGGTGTTATCGAGATTGTTACGAAGCGTGTCGTTGATCTCATTCTTCACGCTGGTGAGGACGAAGACGGCGGTCAGGCTCAGCACCAGGGCGAAGAGGGTGCTGAAGACGAGTACGAGCTTGCGACGGAGGGGCAGCTTCATGGCGCACCTGCGTTCACGGCACACCTGCCAGGGCGCGGTTCCGGTACTCAAGAGGCGAGAGGCCGGTATGCTTGCGGAAGACCTCGCTGAAGTAGTGCTGATCGTTGTAGCCGACGCGGTCGGCGATCTCGTAGACGCGGCGTCCCGTTTCAGTCAGCAGGCGCTTCGCCTCCTGCAGGCGCACGTGGGTAAGGTAGCTCTTGAAGGTCTCCCCGCGCACCTGCCGGAAGAGACGGCTCAGGTAGCCGGCGCTTACGCCGACGCGCTCCGCAACGTTCTCCAGGGCGAGGTCCCGGTGGTAGTTCTCCTGAATGAAACTCGTCGCGACGGCGATGGTCGTTGTCGCGGTGGAAGCCTCGGTATCCCGCGCCGCTTCGAGAGCAGCGTGGAGGAAGCCGGTGAGAAGGTCCCGGCACTGCTGCAGGGTAATGCATCCGTGAAGATCCCGGGAGAGATGCGCATCCCCCGGAAGAAGCTCGACGAGGTGTGGAGCCACCGAGACGAGGCGCCCCCGAACCTGCATAACGAGTGCGTGGATAGTGGCTTCGACGAGGTAGCTGTCCGCCACTGCGCGCTCGCGAAGCGCGTCGAACACTTCATCCAGAATGGCACCGAGGCGTCCCTCGTCGCCTGCGACGAGAGCGTCGGCAAGATGTTCCACCTGCTGTTCGGTGAAGGCGGTTCCTGCGCCGCCGTGACGCGCAGCCTGCCGCGCACCACCCTCTCCCGACACTTCGCTCTCCCCGGAGGCTTCGTCGTCCACCGGGCCCTCAATGTCCGCAGGGGCCAGAAGGCGGTCCAACCCGAGATACATACGATGCGCCAACACCGTGACCGCCTCCGCGAAGGAGCGCGGCACCTCGTCCAGGTGGTCGACCGCCGGGCCCGCTGCGGCGGAGAGGCGCACCTCCGGGTACGAGGTCACCTCCTTGCGCGCGGCATCGAAGACTTCTCGCGCAATGTCGGGCTCACTCCCGGCAAGGATCACCGCCAGCCGCGCCGGGCGCCGCAGAATCAGGGGCAGGATGACCGGAGCGGTAACGGTCTCTGCGATGACCCGGCGCAGGCCCGCGCACAGCCCCAGGAGATCCGCCGCGCCGTCGGCACTTCCGCCGGAGGTGTGCGGCTCGATCACCATGGCGCAGTAACGCCCCCCGGCCTCCTGGTCGGCAAAGACTGCCGAGACCACCGAAGGCAATCGGCCCCGGGTTTGTCCGATGAGCCAGTCTTCCGCCTCCCGCTCGCGCACCGCTTCGAGGCGCCTGGTGGCGGAGTCTCTGTTGTCCCGATCGTCGAGTTGCTCCCTGACGCGCGCAAAGACCTCATAGATGTCAGGCTCTTTCACCGGTTTCAGGAGGTAGCTGAAAACGTTGAGGTCGATCGCCTCCTGGGCGTATCTGAAGTGGTCATACCCGCTGAGAATCACCACAAGGGTCTCGGGCTGTTCGGTCATGAGCACCCGGGCAAGGTCAAGGCCGGAAAGCCGAGGCATGCGGATGTCCGCAATGACTACGTCGACGGCGTTCTTCCGGAGATAGGCGAGAGCTGCGTTTCCGTTCGGGAAGGTGTCGACGACGGTGAAGCCGAGGGACTCCCAGTCGACGACGTGGACCAGGCCGTTTCGGATAACTTCTTCATCGTCAACTATGATCAGCCGGTACATTCCTCAACTCCCCGGCCCCCACGACGTCTACCCACCATCCGATCCTGAGTGAGGGCCACCGCCGGACCTGCCTATCGGATCAAAGCTTGTTCACATCCACTGCCTGATTCGACTCCTTCAGTTGCTCAAAGGCGCTTGCGCCATGACGCATCAGGTAGCTGATCGAGAGCGCCTCGATAATGCAGAGTTGTGTGACCCGCTTTGACATGACCTCGTAGTTGAGGTAGCGGGTGAAGACTGCAGTCAATAGGACGATGTCCGCGGCCTTGGCGAGGGGTGACATTGGGTAGTTGGTAATGGCAATGACCGTGGCGCCCGCCGCGCGCGCCTGCTCGACAGTCTGGAGGATCGGCCGGCTGCGTCCCGAATGTGAGACCGCAACGATCACGTCTCCCTCCCGGAGCTGGCTCGCGTACATGAGCTGCATGTCCGGATCCACCGCGGCGTAGGCGGCAACCCCGAAGCGGGTGAAGCGGTAGTGCGCCTCTGTGGCGACGACGCCTGCATCGCCCAGACCGCAGAAGAGCATCTTGTCGGCCCCGGCAATCGCGTCCACCGCGCGGCCGTACTCATCGGCATCAATGATCTCCAGGCTGTCCTGCAGGGCGCCGATGGTGGACTGCACAACCTTCGAGAGAACCGTGAAGGGAGCGTCACTGTCGGTGATCGACTCGTAGTGGTAGTCCGGCACCTCTTCGGTGACCCGGGCGAAGTCGCGCCGCAGCTCCGGATAGCCTTCGTACCCGAGGCGCTTGGCCACCCGGACGACCGTCGCTTCGCTGCACCCCGCCTCGTGGGCAAACTCCACGATCGTCATGCCGCCGACGCGGTCGGGAGCCCGCAGAAGGAAGTCGACGGCCTTGCGCTCCGCCGACTTCAGCACGTCGTACACCGACTGTATCTTCAGCAGGCAGTTGTGAGGGATGCGCGCCTGCACCTCGCTGTCGATCGCTTCCATGGTTTTCGATTATAGAACCGCTATATGAAAACGGTAAAGGGCGGATGTTCGCGTGCCGCAACCTACCCGTAACCCTGTTGATCGCAGTTCGCGGAATTCACGACGGCACCATGATTTGGCGCGA
>CAZZIE010000119.1:0-6918 GCA_964654185.1 uncultured Spirochaetaceae bacterium
CCCAGGTCATTGAGGCGTACCTCGGAGCGGAGGCATAGATGCTCAAGATAGAGAATCTAAACTGCTATTACGGAAAGCTGCACGTCCTCCGCGACGTGTCTCTGGAAGTGGGAAACGAAGCCGTCGCCCTGCTCGGCCCCAACGGCGCCGGCAAGACGACACTGATCAATGCGATCCTGGGTCTCATGAAACCGGCGGGCGGAAGCATCACTCTCGACGGCGAAGAGATCACCGGTCTCAAGACTCACGAGGTCTCCCGGCGAGGCATTGCCCTCGTACCGCAGGAGCGGGAGCTCTTCCCGTTCATGTCGGTTGCTGATAATCTCGCTTCCGGTGCAGCATACAACCCGCGGGCAACCGAGGGGATGGCGCAGCGGCAGGAACACGTCTTCGAGCTCTTTCCTATCCTGAAGGAGCGGATGAAGCAACTTGCCGGCACCCTGAGCGGCGGACAGCAGCGAATGCTGGCGGTGGGACGAGCCCTCATGTCCAACCCCAGACTTCTCGTGCTGGACGAGCCGAGCCTGGGCCTGCAGCCGTCACTGGTCACTGAGCTGTTCGATCGGTTGAACGAGATGCGGGGGGAAGTGTCGATCCTGGTCACGGAGCAGAACGTACGCGCAAGCCTGCGCGTTACCGACCGTGGGTACGTCCTGGAAAACGGGTCGATCGTCATGCAGGACGAGGCCGAGTCCTTGAAGAACGACCCGCACCTGGTGAAATCGTATCTCGGCCTGTAGAATGCGCCCTGGAAGGTGGGCTTGTGGAGCGGACTTCGAATACCAGGGAGCGACTCAAGACCACGAGTCTCGACCTCTTCTCGCGGTGCTGGTACGAGACCGTATCCGTCGCCGAGATTTGTCGCGGCTCCGAGGTTTCGAACGGCATCTTCTACCACTACTACCACAACAAAGAGGAGATCTTCCGGGAGATCCTTGACGAGTATCTGGTGATGCTCCGGGAGCGGCTGGATGCCTTTCCCGGGCAGACGGTAGAGGAGCGGCTCGGTTCCTTTCTCGAAGCGGTCGCGGCGTCGATCCGGGAAGACTGGAAGCACTTGAGCGTCTTTCGGGAGGGGCAGTATCGCTTTCCCGAGTATGAGCGCCGCCTGCGCGACATCTATATGGAAGCGGCTTCACGCGTATACGGGCGGGAGATCAATGAGGCGGAGTACATCTATGTCGCCGGGGGAGTGAGGTTCGCCACGGTGCGCTCCCTTCACAGCGACATGTCGCTGGACATGGGCGTCATCAAGGATGCCGTGTACAACGGTATCTTCACTGTGCGTCTCGAACAGCCCGACAGGCTCTTTCCAACGGAGATCGCCGAGCTCGAGCCGGAGGAGGACGGCTCCCGGAACCGTCTCGTCGCATCCGGCATTGAGCTCTTCGGACAACGCGGTTATTACAACGTCAACGTGTACGAGGTGGCCCGGAACGCAGGTTTCTCGGTCGGTACCTTCTACCTTTACTTCAAGACAAAGGAGGAGTTCCTGGCGGAGATTGTGCGGCTGATCGGACGTCGCACCCGTCACTTCATCACCATCAACCTCGACCCGGCCCTCAATCGGCTCGAGCAGGAGCTCCGGGGACTCTTCCTCTTTCTGAAGCACTTCAGCGGTCACCCGGAGTACTACTCCATTGTGCGGGAAGCTGAGTTCGTTGTCTCTCAGGAGGTCAACGAGTACTACAACGGCTTCGAGCGCGGCTACCTCCGGGATCTACCGCAGACGCGGCAGCAGACTCCGGAGACGAAGCGGATCATAGCCAACGCCCTCCTCGGTGTGTCCCACTACACCGGCATAGAGGTGCTCTACAGCCGCAACATCACCGACTACTATCAGGTCATCCTGCAGCTCGGTCGCTACCTCTACGAAGGCGTTCGGGAGTAGCGCGTCGGGGGCCGCCGCGCGATCCCGGGGCAGCACGCCGCGGGCTGCCTGGAAGGCGCGCCGGCCCCCAGGCCCCCGCGGCGACCTATGCTCCCGCTTCTCCGGGCCGCATATCCGGGTCTTCCCGATCACCAAGGGAGAGAAGCGTGAACAGCCATGGCGCCCCCAGCGTGACATAGGCACCGATGAGGCCGTATCGCAGGAGGTAGAGGATCAGGACCGGAACCGACTCAGCGGTTCCAACCACCCCGTAGAAGAGCGCGCTCAGGCCGAGAGACACGACGACGAGTACCGGCAGCCCCACCGCGAGGCGCAACAGCCGCCGCAGCGGCGGGGTGCCGACGCCCGCTTCCGGCCGCCGCACCGCCGGGCCACCCGCGCCCGCGCCCGCCTGTGCCTTCAGTCGCCGTCTCTCGATCACCAGGCCAACGGCGCCGCCGGCGAGGGCCCCCATGGGCGACAGAACCGACTTCCGGTATTCGAAGTCATCCGTGATCGCGACGGTTGCCAGCAACACCGCGGCGCTCACGGCAAGGACCAGGACCGTAATCGGCAGCACCCGCCACTCCCGGGGACGCGCAGTTACCCATCGTTCTACAAGAAGGAAAATGGCGTAGAGGGCCGCTCCGATCAGCCAGCCGCCGACCACATCCTGGGGGTAGTGGAGGCCGTGCACCATTCGGGAGATCCCCATGGCCAGAATGAAGGCCACCGCCGCCCCGGTCGCCCAGGGGCGCCGGAGAGTGTCGGCAAACCAGAGGCCGAAGGTGGTGCCGAACATGGTGTGTCCGCTCGGCAGGCCCGGCGACGCCCCCTGACTGAGATGGCTGATTCGCTCGGGCGCCAACTCGTACGGCCGGGGCCGGTCCCACCACACCTTGAAGTAGTTGCTGAAGACCTGCGCCCCCAGGACAATGATCATGAGGCGCACCCCCACCCTCCGGCTCACCAGCCAGTACACGCCGGCAAGAATCAGCATGACGCCGAATTCGCCGCCGATGTAGTGAAACGGAAGGAGAAGGTACCATTGGACGCTTCGAGCGCTCCCTTGCAGCCATTCGACGATCTGCAATCCGGCGCCCTGCTCCAGGGAAACAAGAAACTCGCTCATGTGTGCAACTCCCATCCCGTGACGGTAGTGGTGTTATCTGAAGAATAGTAGCCGATGCCGACGGACCGCGCCACCGCGTCCAGTCTCTGTGCGACCGGGCGCGCCAACCTCATGGTGGCGGTCGGGGCGCTGCGACCCACCCCACCTCCGCGTCGACGTCGCCACCGCGGCCGACCTCATCGCCCGAGCATTCCCTTGAGCTCGCGCACCGTGAAGAACACCTCCGGCGGTCGGTCCTCGAAGGAGCGCTGATCCGGCGCAATCGGCTTGCCCGTCGTCAGGTCGGTGATAGAGATCTCATCGTGGATGACCGAGCCGCCGATGTCGAAGACGAAGGTGCGCTCCACTGTGACGTCACCGTGAAAGGTGTTGAGGGTCGAATCGATCACCGCGATCCGGCGCTCCGGATCGAAGGTGTAGTCCGTCAGCCTGGACCAGTCCCCCGACGGGGACCTCTCCTCCAACCGCGCAAAGGTCCCGGGCAGGCGGCTCTGGTAGAAGATCATTGCCCGCATGACCGGATCCGTCGGGTGAGGCATGCCGCTGAACCAGCTCGACGGGTGTCGCACCTCGTCGAGCCAGAGCTGATAGTATCGCGCGTCCGCCGAGACCTGCCGAATCGTCTCCCGCGCCTGATCGCGCAGCGCAATCGCTTCCCGGACTCGCTCCTCCTGCGCCGAGAGTGACCCTGTTGCCGCGAGAAGGATCAAGAGCAGAAAAAAGAGTCCTGGAACGATGCCGACGGCGCCGCCACGCGCCCTGCGGTTGGCCGGCACATTCGTGCCGTGAAGAGGTATACGCATCCCGCCTCCAATCATAGTACGGCGGGCTGCCCACTTCTACGGGGGGGGCGGCGCCTTACGGCCGAAACCCCTTCGCGTGGATTGCTCCGCTCATGCCTTCCGCGTAGACGATCACCGGGCGGTCCGAGGAATCCAGGGCCAGATCGATGCTGTCCACCCCGGTGGCCGCCTCGGTGGCCAGGTCGATTTGCGGCGCCGCGACGGACCAACTGCTCCCGTCGTACATGTGGAGGTCCACGAAATAGCTGGCGTCTGTGGCCCCCGCGTCGCGGTGAACCGTGGCAACGTAGAAGCCGACGCCGTCGGGATGCTCTACCATGGCCGCGTCCATGATGCGGCCGCCCGCGTTGATCTCTCCAGACAGCCCGGTGTCCGTCCAGCTGCTCCTGGTCCAGGAAACCACCGTGCACACGAGTTGATTTCCGCTGCCGTCCAGGGTCTCGTAGAGGACGTAGGGCGTATCGGTACCGTCCAGAAGGAAGTCCCAGAGGTAGAGATACGTCGAATCACCTCCCGGTGAAAACGCCGCAGCGTAGGTCCACCAGGTGCCCGAGCTGTAGCGGTGGAACTCAAGGCTGGCCTGATGGGAGAGTACTGCAACGACCCGACCTGCCGAGTCGGTCTCCAGAGCCTTGTCGAAGGATGATATGTACTCGGGGTCGGTCCAATAGGTGCTCGCGGCTTCCTCCCAGACTTGAGCTCCGCTATAGGAGAGAGAGTCCACGATGCTTAGGGATTCGGTGGTATAGACCAGGAGCGGCAGTGACTGTGCGATCGCAAGGGCGGGATAGGACCCGAAGGCAATGCCGTCGGCCGACCCAACTGCTTGCCAAATGCCCCCGGAAAGCTTCTTGACGAAGATCTGGGAGGAGCCCGCAGATTCAAAGGCCTCGTCAACGAAGGCGGCGTATACATCGGTGCCCGTGACGAGGGGAAACACATGGCCGTACTCGACGGTGCCGTCGGAGAGGTAGCCGAGAGACGACCAGCTCCCGTCGCCAGTGTTCGACATGGCTTTGAGTCGGAGACTGCTGTCGTCTGCGTCCGGGTAGAAGAGGTAGACGTTTCCGCCGTCGGCGGCGAGGACCGGTTCGTCCCCGTCGGCGACGGTGGCAAAGCCGGCGCTGCCGAGGTCGGTCCAGCTTCCGGTGACGCCGGCGGTGCCGGTGTAGCCGGAGACGTAGTTCCCGGAGAGGGGGCTCTCGGCGTCGTCATAGGTGCGGCCCTGCGCCTTGTAGTAGTACGTAACACCCTGCTGAGCGCTGGTGTCGTTGAAGCACACGTAGTCGCCGTCCGGGTAGATCGCGGACCCGGATTCCGCCTGCATGAAGCTCGTCTGGGCGGAGTAGGACGAGTCACTCTCCGGATTCGCGGTTGCGCGGTAGACCTTGTACTCCCAGGCGTCCTGTACCGGGGACCACCGGACGACCAGCGGTTCCACTTCGGTGGAGACGTCGTGCATGGCCGGCGCTTCGAGCGACGGCCCCTCCACGACCACGGGCTCGCTCTTCGCGGTCTCACCCCACCGGGGATGCCGGGCTACGACCTTGTAGTAGTAGGTCCTTCCGACGTCGATGTAGGTATCCTCATACATGCAGATGTCGCAATTCCCGACGGAGTTGTAGTATCCGTCGAGGTCCTCACTCCGCCAGACTTCGTAGGAGACCTCTTCCACGTCGACCCGGTCCCACTCGACCCGCACCAGATCACCCGAGGAGGAGAGGGTGGCGGTGAGGTTCTCCGGCGGCAGGAAAGGCGGAACCTTCACGGTGTACTCCTCGGACCAGGGACCGAGCTCGGTGGGCATGTCGTCGGTGTAGCCGCGAACGCGGTAGATGTAGGTGTTGCCCGCCTTGAGCTTGCCCTCCGGCAGGTTCCACCCGTGGTCCTCGTAGTGGTCTATGTAGTCCCAGGTAACCTCGAGGAAGCCGGTCCCTTCGTCCGGGGCCTTGCGCTCCAGGACGTGCTGATCGGCGTCATCCGCCCACTCCCAGAATAGCTTGATCGACGACGGGAAGGAATCGCCATTCCCGATGATCTCATGGGAGGTAAAGGAGGGCTTTCCGGGGCTCATGTCGAAGATGAAGGCGCACCCGGCAATCCCGACCGCAGCAAGGACGACAGCGGCACCGGTCAGGATCGACTTCCTTCGCCGAGTGATTCCGCATAACATGAGTCCTTTCATGGCTTTCTCCCCCGTCAGACCGGTCTCTTCTCTCGTGGGTAGTGGCATTTATGACGGTCCCGGACCACACTGGTACGTTCCGTATAACTAACTATATCACGTTATTTCGCCAGTTAAAAATGAGTGATTCGCTCAGGAAGGGCCGGAGCCGAGCGGCGGGCAGCTGCCCGCCGGTCGGTAGGGTCAGCCGCTCGGTTGGAGGTAGCCGCCCGGTTGGGGTTACCCGGCCGGCGTGGCCTTTGGCATCGATCTCCTGGCGGCCTTCGAGAGGTCCGTGACGACATGGGCCGGGCGTTCGGTATAGTGCGTGTGGAGTAGTTCGTGGGAGATGTGACCTCCCGGCTTGCCGAGCCAGCTCTTGTAGAGAGCCTGAATCTCCGGATTCTCGTGGGACTTGCGGATGGGGAGGTCCTGGTCTTCCCGGTAGAGGCCGGAAATGCGCTGCCGGCGCCTGGCAATGGTGTTCTCCAGGGGCTGGCCGCCGCCGCCGATGCACCCGCCGGTGCACGCCATGATCTCGACAAAGTGGAAGGGCAGCTCCCCGGCGGCTTTGGCGTTGCGAACGACCTCCAGGAGCCTGCGGGCGTTGGCAAGCCCGTGGGCAATCGCGACGCGAACCTCCGTACCGGCAAGATCCACTGCCGCCTGTCGGACGCCGTCCATGCCGCGCACCGCTTCGAGCTCGATATGAGGGAGCGCCTCGCCGGTCTGGATCTCGTAGGCTGTCCGGACGGCCGCCTCCATGACGCCGCCGGTTGCGCCGAAGATCGTCGCAGCGCCGGTATACTGCGACAGCACCGGGTCCGC
The DNA here is from genome assembly GCA_964654185.1 of uncultured Spirochaetaceae bacterium. Taxonomy (GTDB): domain Bacteria; phylum Spirochaetota; class Spirochaetia; order DSM-27196; family PWMO01; genus CAYFQV01. The sequence goes on from CAZZIE010000119.1 coordinate 6,798, forward strand.
CTTCTCCTCCTTCAGCCGCTCGAACTCAATGCCCGCCTCCCGGATCATTCTGGCGAGCTCGCGGGTCGTGAGAACGTAGTCCACATCCCGGAAGCCGCTTGAGTTCATCTCGGGGCGATTC
>CAZZIE010000119.1:6928-9264 GCA_964654185.1 uncultured Spirochaetaceae bacterium
GCAGGGCATGACGGAGACACTCGTGATTGCCGCTGGGTCGAGTCCGCGGGACTCTGCGAAGTAGGTCTTCATGATCGCACCCATCATCTGTTGGGGCGACTTGCAGGTAGAGACGTTCTCCAGGAGCTCCGGGAAGTAGGTTTCCCCGAACTTGATCCACCCGGGCGAGCACGAGGTGATGAGAGGCAGCGGTCCTCCCTCGGCCACACGATTCAGCAGCTCCGTCCCCTCCTCCATGATGGTGAGATCGGCGGAAAAGTTGGTATCGAATACGACGTCAATGCCCAGAGCGCGAAGCGCAGCGTAGATCCTGCCGATGCTGAGGGCCCCCGGCTCCATGCCGAACTCCTCGCCCAGGGAGACGCGGACTGCCGGGGCAATCTGGGCCACGACGGTTTGTGCCGGGTCGTCAATGGCGTTCCACACCCCGTGAATGTCCTCTCGTTCGTAGAGGGCGCCGACGGGACAGTAGACCACGCACTGCCCGCAGTTGACGCAGACGCTGTCTCCCATGCCCTGGCCGTACGCCGGCGCCACAATGGTGTCGGAGCCGCGCCCCTGGAAGAAGATGGAACCGACGCTCTGAACGGTGTTGCACACGTCCACGCAGCGGCCGCAGCCAATGCACTTGTTCATGTCCCGGACGATCGCCCGGGAGGTGCGATCCACCGGCAGGCCCCTCGTGTAGGTGTCGTAGGGGAGGGTACGCACCTCCAGGCGCTCCGCCAGGTCCTGGAGCTCGCACTTCCCATGCTTGATGCATTGCAGGCAGTCCGCCGGATGTGCCGCCAGGACCAGCTCCAGGAGTCCGCGCCGCGCCGAACGCAGGCGGGCGGTGTTCGTACGGATCTTCATACCGTCGCGGACGGCGGTAATGCAGGCGCGCTTCGGATCGGCGGCACCGTCAATGTCGACCACGCACATACCGCAGGAGCCGCGAGGTGAGAGGTCCTCGTGATTGCACAGGGTCGGGATGGAGATCCCGGCCCGGCTTGCAGCGTCCAGGATGGTGGTGCCCTCCGGCACGGCGGTCCTGATTCCATCTATCGTGACCTTTGCCATGGCTATACCACCTCCTTCAGGTATTGCTGCTGCGTGATGAAGTCCGCGATCTCCTCACCGAAGTTGTTCAGGAGTGTATTGAGGGGGAGCGCAACGGACTGGCCGAAGGGGCAGAAGGAGGTATCGTGCATGATGGTCGCGATCTTCCGGATTGCATCCAGATAGTCGATGGATCCGCTCCCCGTCGCGATGCGCCGCGCCATGTAGTCGAGCTGCCGCGTTCCATATCGGCAACCGAAGCACTGTCCGCAGGACTCCTCCGCGAAGAAGCGCGTGGTGACCTCCAGGACGTGGGCCATGGAGACCGAGGAGTTCATGACGACCACGGCTCCGGACCCGAGGGAGCCGCCGACGCCGCGCATGGAGGTGAAGTCCAGGGCGTAATCGACGGCGCCGGCGTCGTAGATCGGCCCCGCCGTGCCGCCGATCTGCACCGCCTTCAGGGATCCGTTCACACCCCCCGCCGCCTCTATGAGCTCGCCGACGGTCACTCCCATTGGGAACTCGTAGACCCCCGGCTCGGCAATGTGGCCGCTCACCGGGTAAAGCTTGGGTCCCGGCGTCTTCTCGGCACCAACGCCGGCGAACCACTCGGCGCCGTTGGCCAGAATCAGCGGGACGCAGCTCAAGGTCTCGACGTTGTTTACCAGGGTCGGCCGGTCCCACAGCCCGTGCTCGGTCGGATAGGGCGGCTTGTGCAGGGGATAGCCGCGGTTGCCCATGAGGGAGTTCAGGAGCGCCGTCTCGTCGCCGACGACGTAGGAGCCGCCCCCCTTCTTCACGTGCACCTCGAAGTTGAAGTCCCTGCCCAGGATGTTGTGCCCAAGGAGCCCCTCCGTCCGGGCGCGCTCGACCGCCTCCTCGAACTGAGCAATCGCCGCGGGGTACTCCCCGCGCACGTAGATGAAGCCCACCTCCGAGCCGACGGCGTACGCGGCAATGGTCATTCCCTCCAGGATGAGGTAGGGCGCCTCCTCCATGAGGAAGCGGTCCTTGAAGGTACCCGGCTCGCCCTCGTCGGCGTTGCAGACAATATAGGAGGGCTCATCCCGGGGAACGGTGCCCCACTTGAAGCCCGCAGCGACCCCGGCGCCGCCCCGACCGGCCAGCCTGGATGCGCCGATTACGTCGACGACTCCCTCCGGCTCCATGTCCAGGGCCGCCTTGAGACCGGTATAGCCGCCCATGCGGCGGTACGCCTCCATGTCCAGGGGCTCCTCCGGAGCCGCAAAGCGAATGAGATAGTCCGTCTGGTTCATGGCTGCACCTCCCCG
>CAZZIE010000119.1:9364-13513 GCA_964654185.1 uncultured Spirochaetaceae bacterium
GTCGTCGATCATGGCGTTCGGAGCGGTGTTGCAGCACCCCAGGCAGTTCACCGTTTCCAGGGAGAAGCGACCGTCCGGTGTGGTCTCGCCTCTCCCGATACCGAGGGTGGTGCGGAGGTGGCGGTAGAGGTCCAGGGAGCCGCAGATGCGGCAGGAGAGGGAGTCGCACAACCGGATGACGTGCCGCCCCCGGGGTTCCCGGGCGAAGGCGTGATAGAAGGAAAGAACGCCATCCACCTCGGCGACCGAGAGGTCGAGATAGTCCGCAACCGTGGCGATGTCCTCCCGAGAAACGTAGGTGTCGTCGGCGTTCTGTTCCTGGAGGGCGTGAAACATCAGGAGGATGTTCTCGCGTTTCGGTGCGAATCTGGTAACCACTTCGCGTGCACTCATGGCAGGCCCCCTTGCAAGGAGATCGTGGCTTCAGCACCACTCGAACTGGAGATGTGATGGGTTTGTCCGTACAAGGGGCGGGGCTATGGGTGGCGGGCGACAAACCCACCGTCTGTCCAATTGTACCACGTCGTATCGATAAGGGAAGCACAAAAAGCCTCGGAGTCAGGGGGCCGCGCCGCCGCGCTCGGCGACGGCCCGCTTGGTGGGCCGCCGCGCCCTCCGACCGCCCGCTTGGTGCGTCGCCCGTGCGCCGCCGCGCTCTGCGGCCGCCCGCTTGGTGGGCCGCCGCACTCTCCGGCCGCCCGCTTGGTGCGTCGCGCGTGCGCCGCGGGGGTTCGGCGGCGGCCAGGCGCGTGCGCCGCGGGGGCCCCCGTGGTACACTGTGAGTCGTGGCTGCCGAGGCACCGCTCATCGTCGTAGGACACAAGAACCCCGATACCGATTCGGTCTGCTCCGCCGTCGCCTACGCCCGATACAAGTCCGCCCGCGGCGTGTCCGCCGCGCCCTTCCGCGCAGGCAACCTGAACGCCCAGACGCGCTTCGTCTTCGACCACTTCGACGCTCCGCCCCCGGACCTCCTCACGGATCTCTACCCGAAGCTCGCGGACATCATGATTCCCCACGAGTCTCTCTACCTCCTGCGCCCGGGGGATCCCCTCTCGAAGGCCGCGCGCATCATCCTGGACAACGGGTTTGCCTTTCTTCCAGTGGTCGATGATGACGGTTTCTGCCTCGGAAAGGTCACCGTTCTCGGCATCGCCGGACTCCTGGACCATTTGCCCGACCGCGCGCAAGGCCTCCCGGTGGAAACGGCCATAGCCGAAGCCATGAACGCACCGGTCTCGGACTATCTGGAGTCACCGGAGCCGACCTTCGCCGTTGCCGACCTGGTGCGCGACGTGGAGCACCGGATCAACCAGTACAACGTCGGGGGCTTCATCGTGAAGGATGATGCCGGGCGCATTGCCGGGATCATTGCCCGGGTGAACTTCCTGAACAAGGCGCGCTTCCGGGTCGCCCTGGTGGACCACAACGAACTCTCCCAGGCGGTCGACGGCATTGATGAGGCGGAGGTCGTCGAGGTGATCGACCACCACCGCATCGGTGCCCGGAGCACCACCATGCCGATCACCTTCATCAACAGAGTTCTCGGTTCCACCGCAACGATCATTGCCGACATGTACCGGACCGACGGGATCGATCTGGACGCCCGGACCGCGGGGCTGCTTCTCTCGGCCATCCTCTCGGATACGGTCATCCTGAAGTCACCGACGGCCACCCCGGTGGATGCGGAGATCGCGGAGTGGCTCGCCGACGTTGCCGGCGTCGATGTTCACGGTTACGGTGAGGAGATGTTCCAGGCCGGCAGCGAGGTTGCCGGTCTCACGGCCGACCAGATCGTCGGTCAGGACCAGAAGCACTACCAGGAAGCGGGCTTCCGCTTCGCCGTCAGTCAGATCGAGATGGTGGGATTCAAGGTCTTCGAGGAGCGGGCGGATGAGATCCGTGACGCCGTGGCCAGGACGCGCAGTGCAAACGGCCTGGATTTCGCATGCCTCATGGTTACGGACATAACCGGGGAGACCACACGCCTGGTCTTCGACGGTCCGCAGCGGATCCAGGATGCCGTCCAGTACCCCGCCGTGGCGCAGGGGGTGTTCGAGATGAAGGGCGTTCTCTCCCGGAAGAAGCAGGTGCTTCCCTATCTTATCGACGTATTGAGCGCGCTCTAGAGCGGGCGTTCCCGGACCCACTCGCCTTCCGGCGTCATGGTTGCCCAGTACTGCTGCCCCGACGGGACGGTGAGAATGCCGCCGACGGCGCGCCCCCGGGCGAACTCCCCCTCGTAGCGCAGGCCGTCCGGGGCGGTGTAGGTGCCGACTCCGTCGGGACGGCCGGCGGCGAGCTCCCCCTCGTAGGTTGTGCCGTCGCGCCACTCCATGAAGCCCGTTCCCTCGGGTTGACCCTCTTCCCAGGTGCCTTCGTAGTACGTGCCGTCGGCCCACTGCATGGAGCCGACGCCGTGGCGCCGGCCGTCCCGCCACTGCCCGATGTAGCGGGCGCCGTCGGGCCAGCGGTACTCGCCGGAACCGTGGGGGCGGCCGTCTGCCCATTCACCGGTATAGACTGCGCCATCCTCCCACTCCATGGTTCCCGCACCATGGGGAATTCCGTTTCGGACGTCCCCGTCGTAGGTTCCCTGCGGTGTCCGTACGACCATGGTGCCGGACGGTGCGTTGGTGTCCGCATCTCGCCCAACCCCGCCGGGGCTCTCCAGGCTGCTCTCAGCGGAGGCGGGATCAAGGGTGTGGTTGCGCCGGCCGGCGGTGGTCCCGGACGCTCCGCCGGCGTCGCCCTCGGACCCGGGTGCGTCCTTCGGCTCGGCATCGCCGTCGGGGTCCGATGTGCCGTCCGGTCCGGCGTCATGGCCGGGGCCGGATTCAGCGGCCGCCCCGGTGTCGGGGGCTTCGCCGGCGCCGCCGCCGGCGCCGTCCTGGAAGTCGAAGGCGAGACGCTGAGAGCTACCGGCGACCACGGTGACTCGCTGAAAGCTCTCGGCGCCCTTCGTCGGCGCAATGCTGACGGCGTGCGGACCCGGTGAGACGCGGATGGCGCGGGGCTCACCCGCGGATACACGGGCCCGCTCGATGCCGTCGACGTAGAGCGTACCGTTCCGGGTCGACTCGACAATGAGCGTAGCTTCCCGGTCGTCGGCCGGGCGGGATTCCGGGCTTCCCGCGCATCCGGCCAGGAAGGCCAGAGCCAGGGAAGCGACAACCAGAGAGGACAGTATTGCGCGCATCCTCAGATTGCGTGTCGGTGAAGAGGTAGACCGCCGGGTACGTGCTTCTCCGGAGGAGAAGCCATGTCGAAGAAGTAAGGCCGGTTTCGTCATGCTCTCTCGAATGTACTCGCCCTTGAAGTTTGCGTCACGGCCTGCGTACTTTGGAATTACACATCGGATTCTCAATGGGAGTATTCGTGACGAACTTCTGGTTCGTGAAGCTTTTGGTTCGTGAAGAACTAACAGGGGGTTTTATGCGTTATGTTGCAGTATTTCTGCTTTTTTTCGGTTTGGTGTTCTCCCTTGGTGCACAGGATGTAGACATTTCCGAGATTGAGCCGCGGGACCTGGACCCGCAACTCCTCGATGTAAGCGAGGCATCCTTCTACTTTCAGGGGCCGCTCGAGATCTACGTGCAGGACCTCGTCTACGACGGCCGCAAATATGCCGCCATTCTCGACTACGACGGCGGCCGGGAGGTGACCGTCGGTGTGCCGGAGGACTACGGCGCCGACATGCGACCGAGCGCCATTGATCTGAGCGGCGTTGGCATACAGGTCAAAGACGACGGCACGGTGACTCTTACCGGCGCCGTGATCAACGGCTACGAGTACCAGGCCGATCTCGTCTATCAGGACGGCCGAACCCTTGCCGCAACCCGCGGCTTCGATCGTCTCGGACCGGCAACCAGTCCGCAGGGCGTCGCCGCCGAGCGGATTGACGAGCTCCAGCGGGAGCTTGCGGATGCCCAGGTCGACCTGGAGCGAGCGGAAACGCAAGTCGAGCAACTCCGCGAAGGGAATCGGCCGGTGGCCGTGCTGCAAGGCGAGGTCGAGGACCTCGAAGCGAGGCTTGAGGATCGCACCGCCCGGATCGCCGAGCTGGACAACCGAGTATCGGAACTGAGAGTGCAGCTCGATGAGGCTCGCAATCCGACCGTGCCTCAGTTGCCCCGGCTGGTTCATTCC
>CAZZIE010000120.1:0-13493 GCA_964654185.1 uncultured Spirochaetaceae bacterium
CATCCGCTCAGTTCGCCGCCATCGACCAGGAGAACTGGCTGCAGTTCGTGACGGAAGAGGGAGGAGAGCGCGGGCGCACCGTCGGCATCGATCTCTAATCCCAAACACCTCTGCAGAGGGTCCCCACCTCATGACGCAGCCATCAGTGGACGGCCGTGGCGAAGCGTGAGAGAATTGCATCCAAAGTCACAGCAGCTACGAAGAACGAGAAAAGAACGACCATGACTACGCTGGAGTCAGCCAGACCACGGGTAGCTATCCTGGGGGCGGCAAGCTTATCGCTTGGGCCTGCGATCGTAAACGATCTTCTTGTTGAGCCGGCGCTTGATGGTATGACTCTCACGCTCATGGGTCCTCATGAGCAGCGCGTTGCCGTTGTGGCGCGGTGGGCATCGCGCGCTGTTCAGCGAAATGGCTTGCGTACTGTAGTTCGCGCCACAACTAGCTGCAGGGAGGCACTCGGAGATGCCGACCTTGTGATAGCCCTATTCGACGCCGGGGGATTCGAGGCCTTCGACACCGACTACCGGATTGCGACAGCGTACGGTCTCGACATCTGTATAGGGGACACCACAGGGCCGACCGGTATCATGAAGGGGCTTCGTAACATCTATGCGCTCGAAGGTATTGCGCAGGATTACCGCGAGCTGTGCCCAGACGCGGTGTGCCTTTCCTACGTGAATCCCATGGCGCCGCTTGTCATGGCGGCCCATAGGCTCGGGATAGAGAGGTGCGTGGGGCTATGCGGTGGCGTCGAAGCGACGCACCGCCTGATTGCCAGGTGCCTTCGAGTTGAACCGGAGCGGCTGGAAACGAGTTTTGCAGGCATTAATCACATGTGCTGGGCGCTGCGAATTCAAGAGGGCGGGCATGACCTGTACCCTCGCTTTCGTGAGCAGATGGCGCGCGCGGAGTGGCGAGCTGCCGAACCGGCCCGATCGGAGGTGCTCCAGCACTTCGGCTACATTCCGACCGAGACTTCGGGGCATCTTTCCGACATGCTCCCGTGGTTTCGTAGAGATGCGCGGACACGTGCGCGGTACGGAAGGGCTCCGGGATACGCTGGTGCCTCCGGCACCTATCACCGTTACGCTTCTTATCTCAACAGCCGGTTGGAGGGTGAGGACTACTTGCGCTTCGAAGACGGCGCGCTATCACCGCAAAGTCGGGACTATGGTGCGTCTATTGTCGCTGCGCTGCACGGCGGCGCTACAATCCGCGCATACGGGAATGTCCTGAATCGAGGGAAACTGCTGGAGGATTTGCCTGAGGGCGCGTGCGTGGAAGTGCCCATTGCGATTGACCAAGACGGTGTCCACCCCCGCCAGGTGGGCAAGCTGCCTCCACAGTTGGCGGCGCTGTGCGGGACGAACGTGCCGGTCCATCAGCTTACCGTCGCGGCAGCGCTGGGGCGTGATCCGGAGTTAGTGGCAGCGGCCATTGCAATGGATCCGCTTACTCAGGCAACGTTGGATCTGCCGAAGGCCCGCGAGCTAACCTCCGAGCTTCTTGACGCAAACGCCGGATTGATCCCAGACGCTGTGAGGTCGGGGCTGAAACAGGTTTGGCCCGTAGGCGCAGATGTTCCGGCGCCGGCCCCACGCAGTACCCTTCCAACCGAGGGACCGTTTGCGACGCTTCGTCGCTTCGACAAGTCGCGTAGAGATTGGGCCGCCAACCCTCAGAGACAGTAAGCCGCGCCTGTCAGGCTCCCACTCATCCGCCGTAGTCGTCATGGGCCGATGCGACGGAGGTTTTCGGGCAGGCTGAGGGAGCGTCCGCAAGTGACCGAACTGAGTCTCGCGGAATCAGAACAGGGTCGACGACAGTTCGAGTACGAAGGGAGAACTCGCGTCTACGCATCTTCTGAAGTAGCAGCGTGGCCGCCAGTTCTCCTAGGTGTTCACCGGGATGATGAAGGGACGTGAGGCGTGGATGAGAAACCCGCGCCAGATCGGAGTTGTCGAAGGATACGATCGAGACCTGTTCCGGAATCTGGATTCCGTACTGTCGAGCCTGGTGAATGAACATGATGGCTTCATCATCACTTGAGCAAACCATGGCGGAAGGAAGGGGTGCGTTTCTCTTGAACAGCTCTCTGATTTGGCGATAGGTGTGCGCCGGAGAGGTCTGGCCTTCGATTCCCACAACCCACTCGCTTTTCATCTCGATCCCTTTTGACTGCAGAAACTGAGCTACGCCCCTTTTTCGAAGAATCTTTGGGCGATAGTTGAGGCTGTACAGCACTCCGATCTCACGATGTCCCTGTTCCCACAAGTGCTTTGCGGCCTTCATGCCACCGGCCACGTCGTCCAGGGCAACGCTGGACAGCGCGTAGTCAGGATACTCGTTATCCAGCAGGACGACGGGAATGCCCTCCCGTTCGAGCTCTTTGAGCGTGTGCGCGTTCGTTGCTTCGCCCGGATGCTGAACAGGGGTAATGATGATCCCGTCGACCTGTTGCTTCCGTAACGAGCTCAGTACTCTGCTCTCCTGAGCTAAGTCGTAGCGAGATTCGTTTACGAGGAGGTGGTAGTTTTCGCCATGAAGCGTGCGATTGCAGCCGTCTATGATCCTGGGAAATATGTACGATGACATTCGGAGGCACACCAGGCCAACGATCATGGATTCCCGCGGCGAGGGTCGCAGGCAGAAGGTCCCAACCCCGTGGCGGCTCTCAACTAGGCCGGTCTTCGCCAGCTCGTGTACGGCTTGGCGGACAGCATTGCGCGAGACATTGAAGCTCTCCATCAACTCCGATTCCGAGGGAAGCTTCTGACCCGGCGTGATCGCCCCGCTCTCTATGCTGCGGCGGATCGATTGCATGATCGTTTCGTATTTCTTCATGGTTGTACTAATTAACCCTAAGACTTATTGGTACAAGTGATTGCAGTTTACACGGAGTCCTTTCTGTAAGCAAGCATCTAATCCACCTGCTCGCCGCCTGGCAATTCAAGAAGTTCGGGGGTGCGGGGCTCATCCGTGAAGAAAACCTACCCGATAGATGACTCGAACGGGTGCATGATCTTGCTGCGCCTGAAAAATGCTTCTTGACGGTGCTGATGTTCGATGGCATGATGGTCTCATATTGGTATAAGTATTTGGAATAAGTGGCGCCGCGGAATCCTTTGAGGTTCGGCCGCGAAATGGGGTGGTGACCAAGGGGGGGAGCCATGACAATCAGTTTCCACACGGATGCGTTCAACTCGGCAGCGTTTAGTTTTCGGAAGGCGTTGCAGTGGGCAAGTGACAATGGAGTCACGCAGATCGAGTGCGGTGTGATCGAAGGAGTGAGCTGGATTCACGGCCTCGGATACTTTCCGCATGTATCGCTTACGGAGGATCCCGTTTTGATGCGCCGCACCATGGAAGGCTATGGCGTGGCCTTCTCTCAGGTGGATGCCGCCTATCCGCTATCCGGAAAGAGCGGGCTCGCCTGGGGTTTGCCGTATGTTCTCAAGACCATTCCCTGGGCCAGTCTGGTCGGGTGTCCGAACATTGCGGTCACAGACGGCTTGCAGCCGCCGGAAGGTATGACCGACGCAGAGGCGCTGGAAGCCATGAAGCGGAGCTTCGGCATTATCCTGGACGTCGCGGAAGCCTACGAGATCAATATCAATATTGAGTTGCACGGATACTTCACGACCAACCCGGAGATGCTGGAACGCATGCTGGAGTTCTCCGACAGCCGCTACCTCGGGGTGAACTTCGACACGGGGAACACATACATTGCCGGTCAGGATCCTGTGCAGTTTCTTAAGTCTTTCATTGATCGGGTGAAGCACGTCCACATTAAGGACGTGTCGGAGTCAATGGCACAGGCGGCCCGAGGCAAAGATACAGGAATCGCAATCAGTCACGCAGCTATCGGGGAAGGCGTAAACGCGCAGAACATTGAGGAGGCCCTCGTGCTTCTGCGCGACCACGGGTATGACGGTTCCCTGAGCCTGGAGTGCGAGGGTCAGGGAGGACCTCTCATCGAGAAGTCCCTGAAGTGGGTGCGCTCCAAGTTACGCGAACTCCATATCCCCGAGAACACCGCGGCCGGCTAGCCGGCATGTCTGATTGCTTGCGGGGCGGCCGACGATGCAGCGCGTTGTCTGTCGTTATCCGCCCGGCGCGAACATACATTGGACTTGCATGGAGATGCAGCCGGCAGCATGAGATGCCGCGCACAGTGAGACTGCGCTGTCTGGAGGATTCTCTTTGACAGTGTAAGCGGATATAAGGAGGAGTCATGAAAGTTAAGCGTCTCTTACTCGTCTCGGTACTTGCAGTGGTCCTGGTGTTTATCGGGAGTGCCGCAGTGTTTGCCGCCGGAGAGGGCGAGGAAGCTCCGGACAAACTGAGTTACGGCTACATCACCCCGGGTCCCGATACGTGGTATGCCATGGTGGTTGAGGGATTCACCTATGCTGCAGAGCTCGTCGAAGAGGAGACAGGAACGGAGATCGATATCCAGGTCCTCAACTCCAATTACGACGAGGCGCAGGAGCGCTCGAACATCCAAACCTTGGTTGATCGCGGCGTCGACGGGATGGGGGTCTTCTCTTTCAACCCGACCGGTGCGACAATCGCTGCGCGCGAAGCGTCTGAGGCCGGAATACCACTCGTAACTGTGGACAATGTGGGACAAGCGCTTGCTGAGGAAGACATCGTTGCCGCCATCGACTTCGACTGGGAAGGTATGGGGGAGCAGGTAGCAGAATGGATTGCAGAGAACTATCCCGGCGACGATATTGCGGCAATTATGGGACTGTTCGAGCATCTGCCTGTTCAGTTCTTCAGAAGCACTTTCGAGCCGACGGTTGAAGAACTCGGCGAGAACGAAATTGTGGCCATTCGCGATGGTCGATATGATCCGCAACGCGCCGTCGCAGAAGCTGAAGACTTGATCGAGGCGGGCGTGGACTTCGACGTGCTCTTTGTGTTCAACGAGGAGATGGGAGCCGCGGTCGTGCGTACGCTCGAATCTCGTGGGCTCCTTAATGATCCGATCAACGTAGTCACCACTAACGGCGCCCCGTATGGCATAGAGCTCATCGAAGAAGACAAGATCAAGTACTCGATCAGCACCTCACCGGGCTGGGAGGGTATGGTAGCGTTCCTGACGCTACACTCCTATGTCACAGGCAGGACCGATGAGCGTAACCGGCAGATTCTCCTGCCGAACACTCCCATCACGCCGGAGACTATTGATGATCCGACCAAAGTCGTGCCTTGGGAGCCGCATCCCGTCTGGCACGATCTGACGGCGGAGTACTTCCCTGAGTTCGAAAATCTCTATTAGGTTATTTGGCAGCCTTCTGGTGCCAGTTTTGGTGAAGCCGATTCCGAGAGGCGCTCCACGCGCCTCTCGGAGACTCGGTGTGAGGAAGCAGGGACAGCATGACTGGAGATTCCAAAGAGCTGCTTCTACAGGTGGACGACGTTTCCAAACGTTTCGGCTCAACCCAGGCACTGAAAGACGTTTCCTTCAAGCTGCATCGAGGGGAAGTACTCTGCATTGTGGGCGAAAACGGAGCCGGGAAATCAACGCTCATAAAGGTGCTTTCCGGAGCAATTGCGCCGGACGCGGGGCAGATCCGGCTTGGAGGTGGGGTCTACGAGTCGCTTATGCCGGCACAGGCAATGGCTCTCGGCCTTGGGACGATCTACCAGGAAGTCGAGCTCATTCACTCTCTTTCCGTGGCCGCTAACATCTTTCTCGGCAAGGAGCCTACCCGGGTGCTGCCATTTCTCGTGGATTCTCGCTCCCAGAATCGCCGAGCCCGTGAGCTGCTTCAAAGCCTACACATACAGATTGACGAACGTATGCTCGTCGAAGAGCTTTCAGCAGCTCAGCAACAGACACTTCAGATAGTAAAAGCGCTTCACCAAGAATCCACCATACTGATCATGGACGAACCGACCAGCTCCCTTGGACTGGATGAGACCGAAGCGCTCATGGCCTTAGTGCATCGTCTTCGAGAGCGAAACCTGGGCATCATCTACATATCGCATCACCTGGACGAGGTCTTCGAGGTCGGCGACACCGTTATGATCCTGAAAGATGGAGAATATGTCGGGACGTATTCAGCCGCGGAGGTGGACAGCGATTTCGTTGTCCGCAAAATGGTGGGCCGAGACGCTTCGGCGTTCTTCACGCGGGAACCTGCATCGATCGGTGACGTCGTTTTCCGCGCTGATGGGTTGACCTGGAGCGACGTTGTAGTTGACGTCAGTTTCGACGTCCGAGCAGGCGAGGTATTCGGAATCGGAGGTCTCGTCGGGTCAGGTAGGACCGAGCTTGCACACCTGCTGTATGGCGTTGTGAGTCCGGACAAGGGACATGTGATGCTCGGAGATGAAGAGCTGTCGTTTCGCGGCCCCAGAGATGCGATTGCACACGGGATATGCCTTGTTACTGAAGACCGCCACGCATACGGCATGTTACCCGATCGCAGCCTCCTGGAGAACATCACGATAGTCCACAACGAGACTGAGCCGTGTCGAGTGGTCGGTACCAAGTCGGAGGCCTCGCTCACCGACAAGATGATCCGAAAACTGCGGATTGTTTCGTCCGGCCGAGATCAGGAGATTGTGAACCTAAGCGGGGGCAATCAGCAGAAAGTAATGATTGCTCGGTGGCTTCTTGACGACTATCAGCTCTACATATTCGATGAACCAACCAAGGGTGTCGATATTGGGGCGAAACAGGAAATCTACGCTCTCATAGTGGCAGCCGCACAGCGGGGCAAGTGTGTAATCATGATCAGCTCCGACATGCCGGAACTGCTCTCCATGAGCGATCGGGTCGCGGTCATGCGCAAAGGGCGGATGGTACGCATCTTCGACAACACGGATGAGTTGAACGAGCACGATCTGATACGATACTTCGTTGGAGAGGAGGTCGAGGACGGTGCCAACTAACCTTACCCCGAGCGCCAATAGCGTCAGGACGACCCTGGCAAGGCTGACCAGCAATCAGTGGTTCTTCGTGTTACTTGTGCTGATCGTGGTCAGCGTGTTCACGCAAACCCTGAATCCGCGGTTCCTTCGCATCACCAACATCCTGAACATCCTGGAGCGGATCTCGGTGCTCGGCATTGTGGCTGCAGGCGCCACCATCCTTATAATATCCGGTAACTTCGACATCTCGGTAGGTGCGAATCTGGGGCTCAGTGCGTGCGTCATGGCCATTCTCATCCGAGCCGATTACCCGCCCGCGATGGCGGTGACCGCAGGTGTCCTGACGGCGATTGCCGCGAATCTCCTTGTCGGGGGTACCTCGATCCTCTTTCGCGCCCCGTCGTTTATCACCTCGCTTGCCAGTATCTCGGTGTTTCAAGGGACTGCGCTTGCCATCACAGGTGCGCAGTTTCAAACCATTTATGGGGAATTTGAGACGCTTGGGGCCACGCGGATTTTCGATCTTATTCCTCTGATCTTCATCGTCTGTCTGCTCGTCTACGTTTCGCTTTTTGTGACGCTGCATTACACGTTGCTTGGACGGAGAGTCTTCGCCATCGGCAGCAATCCCAAGGCGGCATATCTTGCCGGCATCAAAGTGCGAGCCAACAAGTTGGTGTTCTTTGCGATCAACGGATTGCTCGTCGGGATCGCGGCCGCGCTATTCCTTTCCAGAGTGGGGTCCGCCTCCGCGTCCTCCGGGTCCGGAATGGAGATCCGCGCCATAGGCTCGGCAGTAATCGGCGGTGCTGTAATGAGTGGGGGCAAGGGAAGTGTACTGGGGACCTTTCTCGGCGCGCTCCTGATGGGAGTGATCGGCAACTCGTTGAACCTGCTCCGCGTAAGCCCGTACTTCCAGGACGTCAGTTTCGGCATCGTGCTCTTGTTGGCTCTCGGTGTGACCTCCTTCAGCCAGGGAAAAGGCGGGCGCGGCAACGTCGGGTAGGATAGCCGTTGCGACTCACTCCCGGACGTCGAGCACTGCGTAGGCAAATGGTTGCGCTGATTCCATGATGAGCGTGCCGTGCTCTGCGGCAATCACGTCGCCCGTGAGACAGTTCATTGCGCGCATATTGCGGAGTCCGAGTGACACCTCGATGGTGCGCTCCACCCGGCTGTTGTTCAGGATCACAATGGTGGTTTCTTCAGCGGTTGCTCGTTCGATTGCAATGGCTCGGTCGTTGGCCCACAGGACGCGGACGGTGCCTTCACGGAGGCTTGCGCGGCGGCGCCGGAGGTCGATCATCGTGGTGATGGTGCTGCGAATTGTGAGTGACCATCGGGATGGCTCCCAGATCATGGGGCGCCGGCAGTCGGGGTCGTTCTCACCCTCCATACCGTTCTCGTCTCCGTAGTAGATCATGGGCGTTCCCGGCATGGTAAAGAGAAAAACGTACATGAGGGCTGCGAGTTCTTCATTCCCGCCGCACGCTGTACGAAGGCGCTCAGTATCATGAGTTCCGAGGGTGTTCATCATGCCGAAAACCGCGTCGTCCGGGTAACGGTCCAAGAGTGTCGTAAGAGCCCTGCCGAAGGCTTCCCCGGTGAGAGCGTTGCTGGCAAAGAAATCCAGGGCCAGTTGCCGTAGCTCGTAGTGCATGGCGCCGTCGAAGGTGTCGCCTTGTATGTGCGGCGCGGCGTCCCGCCACTCCTCGGCCACCAGGTAGGCCTCCGGGAAGCGCGCCTTGACTGCCGACCGGAAGCGCCGCCAGAAGTCGGGGGCGATCTCATATGCCACGTCAAGGCGCCAGCCATCGACCCCGCGCTCCAGCCAGTAGAGCGCGACCTTGTGGATGAACTGTTCAACTTCTGAATTGTGTGTGTTGAGCCGCGGCAAATAGTGTGCGCCGCCGCAGGTTGCGTAGTTCGGTTCGGGAGAATGACGGACGGGCCAGTTGTAGACGTGGAACCAGTGGCGATAGTGGGAGTGTTCACCGCGTGTGCACACGTCGACGAAGGGGCGGAAGCCGAGCCCGCAATGGTTGAAGACTCCGTCCAGGACGACACGCAGACCACGGTTGTGAGCCTCCGTTATGAGTGCGTCGAATGCAGCGTCGTCCCCAAGAGCGGGGTCGATTCGGTAGTAGTCGGCGGTGTCGTAGCGGTGATTGGTGCCGGCTTCGAATACCGGGTTGAGATAGAGGGCGGTGAAGCCCATGTCGGCGATGTAGGCAAGCTTGGCCATGACTCCGGCAAGGTCGCCGCCAAAGAAGCTCGTGCGCGTGGGCGGGGCGTCCCAGTGTGCCGTGCCTGGGGGGTCAAGGCGGGAATCACCATTGGAGAAGCGGTCCGGGAATACCTGGTAGAAGACAGCGTTACGAGTCCATGCCGGTGTAATCATGTTCAACCTTTCAACCCACTGGAGGTAATGCCTTCGATGAAGCGACTCTGTGCAAGGAGAAACGCAATGATGGCGGGTACCGTAACCAGGACGGTTGCAGCCATGAGCAGCGTCCAAAAGGTACCGTACTGACCCTGGAAGAAGGCCAATCCGACTTGCACGGGCCGCATGTCGGTGGTGTTGGTGACAATGAGCGGCCAGAGAAAATCGGTCCAGGCAAAGAGGAACGAGAAGATGGAGCTTGCAGCTACGACAGGTCCCGACAGCGGAAGGATCACCCGCATGAACACCAGTACGCGGTTCGCGCCGTCCATGTAGGCCGCCTCTTCGAGCTCCACGGGAATGGTCAGGAAGAACTGGCGAAAGAGAAATACCGCAAAGGCGCTGACTACGTGCGGCACGATGAGCGCAAGGTAGGTGTCGATCCAGCCGAGCCGGGCGACAATCAGGAAGCTCGGGATGATGGTGACGGGGAATGGAATCATCATGGTCCCCAGCACAATGAAGAACAAAACGTTCCGACCGGGAAAGGAGATCCGCGCAAAGGCGTACCCCGCCATGGCAGAGAATACGGTCTGCCCCACCGTTATGCCCAAGGTCATGATCGCGCTGTTGAGGAAAAACCTCGCGAAGGGGGCCGCCCGCCACGCCTCAACGTAGTTGTGCCAGTCGAAGTGAGTCGGAATGAGCAGCGGCGCCTCATACAGGACACCGTCCGGCTTCAATGAGGTCGTGATCATCCACATGAATGGCATGGCGGCGAGAAGGGCACCGGCAATAAGGAGCATGTGGACCGGTAGAAGCTTAACGGATCTAGGCACCGGCGTACCCCCTGCGGCGGATACGGTATTGAATGAGCGTCGCGACGAATATCAAGATGAACATGATGTAGGCGATGGCCGACGCGTAGCCGAGCTCGTAGTAGCGGAATCCGTAGCGGTAGAGGAAGAAGCCGATCACATCGGTACTCTTCAGGGGGCCTCCGTTCGTCATGACGTAGACCAGGTCGAATGCCTGGAATGAGTCGATGATAGATGTCACGACCAGGAAGAACGTCGACGGTGCGACCAGCGGCACGGTTATCCGCAAGAACTTCTGTACCGGTGTCGCACCATCCAGCGCGGATGCCTCATAGTACGACCGCGGGATGCTCTGCAGCGCCGCCAGATAGATCACCAGGTTGAATCCGACGCGCCTCCAGATGCCGACAATGATCACAGCCCACAGCGCCCACTCCGGGGAGGTCAGCCACGGCGGGCCCAACAGTTGCAGAAACTCCAAGAAGCGATTCAGCACACCTTGCGAGGGGTCGAATAGGTACTTCCAGATCACTCCGGCCGCGACCGTGGGTGTGATCACCGGCAGAAAGTAGAGCAGGCGGTAGAGGGTTCGCCCGCGCACACTGCGGTCAAGCAAGACAGCAAGAACCAAGCCAATGAAGATGCCGACGATCGTCACACCGGCCGCGTAGATCACGGATACGCGAAGGGAGTTCCAGAACTCCGCGGAGCCGAGAAGCTCGACGTAGTTCTGCAAGCCCACCGGAGTGCGCCCCTGTGAGAGGCCGTCCCACTCGAAAAAACTCAGGAAGAGCGAGTAGATTGCCGGGAATACTTTGAAGGTACCGAGTATGACCAGGGTGGGAAGGAGAAAGCCCAAAGCCGACGGCAGCGCTCGAAGTTGATAGAAGACGGCCGGGCGCGTGGCCCGGCCTGAAGATTGCGACGTTGCTTGAGGCACCGTTGCGCCCTACTCCAGAATGGCATCGACTTCCGACGCTGCAGCCGAAAGAGCTTGCTCGGGAGTCATGCGCTCGTGCAGAGCCTCCACAACATGTTGCGCCAGAACATCCGAGATTTGCGAATAGCTTTCAACCGGCGGACGCGGATTGGCATGCTCCATGGCCGCAACAAAGGGCTTCAGCAGGGGGCGCTCCGAGTCAACCCATGAGAGGTAGTCGCTGCTCTCTGCCACGGATGCTCGGATGGGCATGAATCCCGTGCCCTTGTCCCACTCCACCTGCACATCGGTGCTCACGAACCATTCAATGAAGTCGAATGCTGCTTGCTGCTTGGCCTCGGTACTCTCAAAGATGAAGATCTGCTCGCCGCCCATGTTCGTTGCAGCCTCGCCATCTGCCGGGGGCGGGAACTGTGCAGAGCCGAGTTCAAAATCCACTTGCATGGGGAAGAACTGCGTCATCCAGGAACCGTCCATAACCATGGCAGCTTCGCCCCGACCGAACAAGCCCCACGGGGCAATGGTGCTCACCTCATGTTTGTGGATGAGATCGACCCAGAACTGTAAAGCGCGTTCGCCGGCAGCAGAGTCGAAAGCGGGCTGAGAGAGTCGGGATGAAAGGACGTCTCCGCCTGCCCCCCAGAGGTACACCTGCCACTGCCAGCTCGTTCCTTCTCCGCCCTCGGTGAAGAGCTCCATGCCCCAGACACCGGTCGCTTGTTTGATCGTCTGCGCCATGGAGACTAACTCGGACCACGTGGCCGGTGGCGTGTCCGGATCCAGTCCGGCCGCTTCGAATAGCTCCTTGTTCCAGAAGAGTCCCAGGTTCGAGGCGCTTACCGGGAGACTGTAGCGCTGATTGTCGTGCTCGCCGTACACCAGCGGACCCTGAAAGAAATCCGACAGGTCAATGGTCGAGCCCGCGATGTAGTCGTCCATCGGGACGAGCGATCCGCTCTTCGTGAGCCTGGGCATCAGCACCAAGTCGGCAATGGACAAGTTCGGGGTTTGACCACCGACGATCGCTGTCTGCAGCTTCGACCCCAGGTCCGAGCCGGGAACGAACTCCGCGTTGATCGTGACGTTCGGGTTCGCGGCTTCATACTCATCAATCAAGCCCTGCAGCACTTCTCCATTGGCCCCATCCCAGTAATGCCAGAACGACAGCTCAACCGGCTTCTGAGCTGTCCCGCCACCTTCTGCCTCTGTCTCCTGTGCCCCTGTGGCAAACGCCACAGACGCAGCGAAGAGCAGAAATACCGCCGTGTACAATACCTTACTCATCCGTGCCCTCCTCCATTGGATCGGATCCTGAGTGTTGGTGCGAAGCAGATCCGCACATTGTGACTAACTCGACTCCCGGACTACTAGCTCCGGCTCTATTTCGTGATGCTTCACCGGCGCGTTTGGCTCTGCCAGGCGCCCGAGGACAAACTTCGTTGCCATGGCACCCATCTCGTCCACCGGCTGCCGAACCGTGGATAGACCCATTGACTTCGCCCAGGGCTGATCGTCGAAGCCGACAACAAAGACCTCCTGCCCGACAACGCGCTCCAAAGCGTTGGCTTCCTCCAGCACTGCTCTCGCAAAGAGGTCACAGGACGCGAACACGCAGAATGGCCCCGACTGCGATTGCAACAGCTCCCGCGCTGTGGTACGTGCAGGTCCAGCCGCGAACTCAGAGAGTACTACCGGTTCGCCGACCGGAGATGGATCGTGGTCTTTGACCGCGCGTTGGAAACCTTTGAGCCGTTCCAGGAATACGCCGCTCGAAAAGGGGGTCTCATCGTAGCCTTCGGCAAGCATGATAAAGGTAGGTAAGTCGTGGCGAAGTAGGTGCTCGGTCGCCACATACGCACCGCCGGCATTGTCCACGCTGATCGTGTCGTAGCGAGCGTGATACGCATCCACGAGAACCGTCGGCAGCCCACCGGGCACCTCGGCGTCCTGGAACAACCAGTCCGGATTGAGGGAGGCAAAGATCACCCCGTCAGTCTGATACGGGAGTGCCTCAGACGAGCGGTACCGAGCGAGACGATGCTCGTTCAAGAGGGGAAAGAGGGCCGCATCGTATTCGTGTGCGGCCAGTTCACTATCTATGGATGTGATCAGCCGGTCGTAGAACTCGGTACCGATCTGCGGAACGAATACCGAAATCGTCTGCGTCTTGCCGGTACGGAAACTCCGTGCCGCCCGATTCGGCTGGTAGGAGAGCTTCTCCACCGCATTGAGCACTCTGTCGCGGGTCTCACTGGCCACGTCTCGGTACCCGTTGAGCACCTTAGAAACCGTGCTGACACCGACTCCTGCTGCGTTCGCTACATCCTGTATGCTGGCCACCGGTTTCCCTCGCCTGTTGACTTCAGTATCGAAATCGTTTTCGAAAACGATTTCGGTTAGTGTAAACCCTGGTTTGCGGTACTGTCAACAAAATCTTAAAGGGCGCAGCAATACTACTACC
>CAZZIE010000121.1:0-13420 GCA_964654185.1 uncultured Spirochaetaceae bacterium
GGGAATAGCGGGGGGCGCGGCCGCGTGTGCTGCCGCGTGTGCTGCCGCGTGTGCTGCCGCGTGTGCTGCCGCGCGTGCTGCCGCGCGTGCTGCCGCAGGTGTGTCCGGGCCGGCCCGGCGGGGGCCGGCCTCGCGGTTCCCGCGGCGGCCGCCGTCGGCCCCGGCAGTCGCCGGTCGCGATTCGGGGCGTCGTTGCCGCCAGTCGCCCACCGCCCCGTCAATCGCTGATCATCGGCGCATCCTGTACGTATTTGCGCTGCTCCAGCTCGTCCAGTATGAACTGCGCAACGTTGTGCCGTGACGCCCGGGGGCCGGGCCCTTTGCCGACGTATCCGACCGTGTAGGGACCCTGGGGTTCCTTGTCATGGAGCATGGGACCCCGCACGATCGTCCACTCAAGGTCGTCCTGGGTCAGGGCTTCCACATAACGAATGGAATCGTTGAGCACGTCGGGCTGCAGCGTCTTCAGGAGAAAGCGGATTAACCGGTCAACAAAGGCGGGCTCGTCCCGGGGAAAGCGTACCCCGGCGCCGGTCATGGCAATGAGGCGCTTGACGCCGTGGCGACGCATGGCATCCACGATTGCATCGCCCGCCTCAGACAGCATTCCTTTCGGGGAGGTCTTCGTAGGACCAATGACGCTGATGACGGCGTCCACGCCCGCGACAGCGGCAGCAACCTCTTCGCGATTGCACACGTCCGCCCGGATCACCTCGACGCGCTTGCGCGACTCGCCGGGTGCGAGCTCTGTCAGCGCCTCGGTGAGCGCGTCGGGAGTGCGGACCGCCGCGCGCACCGTGTGTCCCGCCTGAAGTGCACGAGCTACGAGTGGGCGTCCCGTCCGGCCGGTTGCGCCGAAAACCGCTATTGTCATCACAGACCTCCTTGTTCGTCTCACATCTGTGGCGGGAATATAATAGCCTGACTAATAGTTCGCCAAGCTAAGTTTTCGTTGACTGCAGGCTCGGCGTATTCATATTGTTAGCCCTGCGAACGATTAGGCCGGCTTATCGATCAGGAGGGCGTATGAAGAGGGCCTTCTCTCCATCAGATGCGGGGTCCGACGCGCAGTCGCCGAAAACTGAACAAGCCCATGGGCGCCATGGGTGCGCACAATCGCAGGCGAGTGGAAGTGACACTGACCGCACCTCCACCGCAGAGGTGCTGCTGGAAACGCTGCCGGCCATCATGGGATACGTTTCCAGCGAGCTCCGCCGGAGCTCGCCTATCGACAATCCCGTCCACTTCCGGCTTCTTCGGGCATTGCGACGAGGTACGCGCAACCTTCACGAGCTCGCGGATATGCACCAGGTGCGCCTGCCGACCATGTCTCGCACCGTGAGCGTCCTCGAAGGCCGCGGATGGGTTGCGCGTACGCGCTCGGCGGATGATCGACGCACCGTCTACGTCGGCATTACCGCCGAGGGCGATCAGGTGCTTTCCCAGGTCGAAGAGATGGCAATCAAGCGAACCTCGAGCCTGCTGGCGTGTATGTCGGGCGAGAGCGCCGAGAGCCTGCGCAAAGGCCTCGACGGGCTCCATACAGTCGTTCGCGAACAATTCGGTATTCACCCGGACGAGGGCGCCATGAGCCCGGACGATCCGGGAGGATGTGAGGAGAACTGATATGGTGAGGCAGACATGACGGCGGTCCAATGGATACTGATCGGCCTGGGCGTTGTCGTTGTGGGCGGTGCTCTGGCAATGGGCGGCGGCCTGGCGGTACTGAGCCGCAATCAGCCAGGCACCGGGGAGATCGAGCTGGGCGTTCAGGAGGGTCGGCTCTCCCCGTGCCCGTCGTCACCGAACTGCGTCTCGACGCAGGCGGAACCGACGGACGAGAGGCACTACGTCCCGGCAATCGAGTACAGTGGCAGCGCAGAGGAGGCCCTCGACGCCACGGAGGCGTGGATCGCGTCTCGAGAGGACGCCGAGCTGGTCCGACGAGAAGAGAACTACCTGCGCGCGGTCTTCACCTCCAGGATCTTCCGCTTCAAGGACGATGTTGAAGTCCATGCGCCCCCGGAGGGTGGTGTCCTGCACTTCCGGTCGGCCTCTCGGGTCGGACAGGGGGACATGGGGGTGAACCGGTCACGCTACGAGGCGTACGCGGCGTATCTGAGGGAACGCGGGCTCGCAGAGTAGGGCGAGCGGCACCGAGTGGGGTCCACGGCGTTACTGCGTCGCCAGGGTACCCAGTGCCTCCGCGAGGAGCGTGGCTCCTGCCGCGAGATCCTGGTAGCTCGTGTGCTCCCGGGGTGAGTGGCTGATTCCATCCCGGCTTGGGACAAAGATCATTCCGCTGGGGCAGATTGACGACATATGGACGGCGTCGTGGCCTGCTCCCGAGGTAAGGCGCACCGTGGCGATCTTACGACCCGCCGCGGAATCCGCGACTGCGGCGAGGACCCCATCGTCGAAGCGCACCGACGCCGACCGCCACGCCTGCTCCCAGGCGAAGGAGCAGCCAAGGTCCTCGGCGACGCGGGCGCCTTCCGCCAGGACTGCGCTGAGTAGTCGTTCAACCGCTTCATCCTCGGGGTGGCGGATGTCCAGGGTGCCGCGAACCAGGCTGGGTACGACGTTCCGCGCACCGGGCTCGACCCGAACCTCCCCGACAGTAGCCACAGCGGGGGTCTCAGCCGCGGCCAGGTGGGGGATCGCCCCGATGAGTTGCGACGCTGCAACCAGCGCATCGGCGCGGTCGTCCATGGGAGTCGTGCCGGCGTGGTCGGCGTGCCCACGGACTATCCAGTCCCCGGATACCTGCCCCTGGACACCCTCCACAATGCCGATGGATGCACCCGCATTTTCGAGAATGCGTCCCTGCTCCGGGTGGAGCTCGAGGTAGGCTGCCGGGCGTGGCACCTCTTCGTCGCGGATTGCCGGCATCTCCTCCTTCGCGAGTTCCTCCTCCAGGGCAACCCCGTCGGCGTCGGTTGCCGCGACGGCGCGGTCATACGCCACGGCGCCGGTGAAGACCCCTGAGCCCATGGTCGCCGGAGAGAAGCGCGCCCCCTCCTCATTCGCCCAACTCACCAGCACGATGGGCCGTGCCGTCTCGACACCGACTTCATCCAGCAACTCGATTGCTGCAAGGCCGCAGAGAACCCCGGCGGCACCGTCGAAGCAGCCGCCGCGGGGAACCGTGTCGAGGTGGCTGCCGGTGAAGACAGCTGGCAACTCCGGATTGCTGCCCGGGCGCACCAGAAAGAGCGAACCGATTCGGTCTCTCATGGGACGCAAGCCCAAAGCACGGCCCGTCTCGATGAGGGCCATCCGGGCGGAACGCTCCGCCTCACTGAAGGCGGGGCGGTGGCAGCCGCCGTCGGCGCTCCGTCCGATCGCGCCGATTGTGTCGAAGAGCTCCTGGATACGCCGCGGTGAAACCTCGGCCCCGCCGAGTCGAGCCTCCTGACGGCTCATTGTGCGGTCCCGCCGTCGCCAACCCGGCCTGCGACCGTGCGCGCCGGCGGTGGCTGGGGATCATCCCCGAAGTAGCACGCAGCCTCATGGCCTTCGCCGTAGTCAACCAATGGCGGTGCAGCCTCCCGGCACTGCGGCTGGACCCGGTAACATCGCGGAGCAAAAGGGCACCCGGGAGGCGGATTCGACGGATCCGGAAGCTCTCCGCCGAGCTCCAGGCGAGTTGCGTCATAATCGCCCGGCTCCGGGACGCTGCTCAGGAGCACGTGGGTGTAGGGGTGTCGCGGTGCATCGAAGATCTGTGCGCCTGCGCCTTCCTCCACGACGCTGCCGAGATACATGACCGCGACGCGGTCGCAGAGATAGTCGACGACCGCCAGATCGTGGCTGATGAAGAGATAGGTGAGGTTGAGGTCTCGCTTCAGGGAGAGCAGAAGCTTGAGGATCTGCGCCTGAATCGAAACGTCCAGGGCGCTCACCGGCTCGTCCAGTATCAGCACCTCCGGGTCCGATGCGAGGGCGCGGGCAATCCCGATCCGTTGCGCCTGCCCACCGGAGAACTCGTGGGGATGGCGGTCCAGAAACTCCGGACGCATGTTCACCAGGTCCATCAGCTTGTGGAGACGCCTTTCCCGTGACGCCCGGTCCATCCCGAGAAGCTCAATCATGGGTGTTTCCAGTATCTGCCGGACGGTCTTTCGTGGATTGAGGGAGCTCTGGGGATCCTGGAAGACGAACTGGATGCGCTTGTAGAGCTCCCGGCGCTGCGTCCCTTTCAGACCGGTAACATCCTTGCCGCGAAAGAAGATCTTCCCTTCGCTGGGAGGAATGATGCCCATGATCATCCGCGCCAGGGTCGACTTGCCGCACCCCGACTCGCCCACTACACCCAGTGAATCGCCCGGGTAGAGCGCCAGATCGACCTGGTGGACCGCCCGGATCTCCGGGGTGGCCCCCCCGATGAGGCGTCGCTTCCCGCCGAAGCGCTTTCCGGTATTGCGAATCTCCAGGAGCGGCTCGCCGGTGCCGGATCCACGCCCGGCCGCGCCGGGCGACGGCACCGTAGTCTCGGAACCGGGCGATTGGGAGGTCACGCCGTCGGATCTGCTCATGGTGTGCCCCCTTTCGTCCGGGCCGGGGTGGCCGCCGGCGAGTCTGCTGAGCCGGACGTCGTCGCCTCGTCCGCCCTGATGCAGCGGACCTCACGGTCGCCGATCGCAAGGAGCGGAACCGGATTGGCGCGGCACGCCTCAATGGCCATGTCGCAGCGATCGGCGAAGCGGCACCCTCCGGGCAAGTTGTCGAGAGCCGGCGGAAGACCGGGAATGGCGTCCATCTCCCGGGTCCGCTCGCCTACACGCGGAACGCAGCCCATGAGCCGCCGCGTGTAGGGATGCAGGGGGGCGCGGTAGATCTCATCCACCGTGCCGTACTCCACCACCTGTCCCGCATACATGACGATGACGCGCTCGCAGATCTGAGAGATGACCCCGAAGTCGTGGGAGATGAAGAGGAGCGAAACGCCCCGGGTCAGACGGAGCTCGTTGAAAAGCTGCAGAATCTGCGCCTGAATGGTCACATCCAGAGCGGTAGTCGGCTCATCCGCAATGATGAGGTCGGGGTCGTTCGCCAGGGCCATGGCAATCACGACGCGCTGTCGCATGCCTCCCGACAGCTCGTGGGGATACGCGTCGACCCGGTGGCGCGCGTCCGGTATGTGCACCGATGTCATGAGCTCAATTGCGCGCGCTCTCCCTTCGGCGCGAGTGGCGTGCTGGTGCTTCCTGATCGACTCACCGATCTGCTCGCCCACCGGCATGAGCGGATTCAGGGCGGTCATGGGGTTCTGAAAGACGTAGGAGATGCGGTTGCCCCGGAAGTACTGGAGCTCCTCCAGGGAGGTTCCGAGGAGCTCTTCCCCGTTGTAGCTGACGCTGCCGTCCACGATCCGTCCCGGCGGTGTCGGAACCAGACCGAGGACCGAAAGGGCCGTAACGGACTTGCCCGATCCGGACTCGCCCATTACGCCCGCTGCGGTACCGCGCGGGATGTCCAGGGAGACGCCGTCGGTAGCGTGAACAGGGTCACCGCCGGTCCAGAACCACGTCTTCAGGTTGTCGATAGAAAGGAGGGCCCCTTCGGTCGACGGGGCGGATTCTTCCAACTCCGGCGGTTCACGCCCGTCGGCGTCCGTCGCGGTTGCGGCGGAGGAACCCGCGACCGGTGCGGCGCCACGGACCCCCGCGGAGGCGGTATGGACCCGGCGCCGCTCGGCCCGCCGCTCGGCACGCAGATTCGCGGCGAGGGTGCGGTCTATCTCCGTGGCCGCCCGCGGGCTGACCAGGGCGCCCGAGCTGAGGTAGGGATCAAGCACATCGCGGAGGCCGTCGCCGACCAGGTTGATGCCTATGACCAGAATGAGGATCACCAGACCGGGCAGGGTGGCAACGTGGGGAGCCGTGAGGATGAGGCGGCGGCCGTTGCCGAGCATCGATCCCAGGTCGGCCTGGGGCGGCTGAGCGCCGAGGCCCAGGAAGCTCAGGCCGGCGGTTTCGAGGATCATCCATCCGACCGTCGTGGAGATCGTAATGAAGATGACCGGCAGGACGTTCGGCAGGAGCTGACCGAAGAGGATCTTCGCGTCGCCGAGGCCGCTGAGCCGGGCGGCGTCGACGTATTCCAGCCGGACCAGCCCGACCGTCGCGCCGCGCACGTTTCGCGCGAAGAAGGGAATGTTCACGATCGAGATGGCGATCAGGGCGTTGAAGAGGCCCGGCCCGAGAACCGCGACGATTGCCAGGGCCAGGAGGAGGTAGGGGAAGGCCATGAGCATGTCGACGCCGCGCATGAGGAAGTTGTCCAGAAAGCCGCCGTAGAAGGCGGACAGGATTCCTATCAGGGAGCCGATGATTGCGGCGATGGCCGTTGCCGACAGACCGACCGCAAGACTGACCCGGGTGCCCCAGATGAGGCGGGAGAGCATGTCCCTTCCGAGCTCATCCGTGCCCAGGAAGTGCCCTTCCGACCCGGGCGGAAGGAGCCGCTCCTCGAGGGAGGTGGCATCCGGGTTGGGCAGGCCGAGAATGGGTGCGGCAAGGGAGATCGCAACCACCGCCAGCACAATGACGAGCCCCGCGGTGGCGGTGCGGTTGTAGAAGAAGCGGCGGAACCTGCTGCTTCTGGTGTGCCCGCCGCTCATGTCGATATCCTCGGGTCGAGGGCGTGCTGGGTGACATCTGCAATGAGGTTGATGAGTACGTACAGCGTTGCAATGACGACGACACCGCCCTGTACCAGGAGGATGTCCCGGGTCTGGATTGCGGTGACGAGCATGCGGCCGATCCCCGGCCACTGGAAGACCGTCTCAATGTAGACCGCCCCGCCGATGACGAAGCCCGCCTGGATACCCAGAACCGGGACGATCGTGACCAGGGCGTTCTTGTAGGCGTGGGTGAGGATGACCCGTTTCTCCGAAAGGCCCTTGGCCCGGGCGGACCGAATGAAGTCCTTTCGCAGCACCTCGAGCATGGTTGAGCGGGTGAGCCGCGCAATGACCCCGGTCGCTACCACGCCCAGGGTTACGGCCGGTAAGATGAGGTGGTGGACCACATCCAGCACGCCTCCGCCGCCGACGACCTGCATCATCCCGCTCACCGGAAAGAGCCCCAGCTGTACCGAGAAGAAGAGCACGAAGACCAGGCCGAGCCAGAAGGAGGGCGTGGATATCCCCACGAGCACAACCACGGTGAGAATCATGTCCTGCCAGCCGAACTGTTTGACCGCGGCGACAATACCTGCCGCCATGCCGAGAACCGCCGCAATGAGCAGTGAAGAGCCCGCCAGGAGCAGCGTCGGCCCCAGCCGGTCGAGAACCTCGTCGATTACGGGGCGGTTCAGGGTGTAGGATCGCCCGAAGTCGCCCTGGACAATGTTCCCCAGCCAGATGAAGTAGCGCTGGATCATCGGTTTGTCCAGACCGAGCTCCGAGCGCACCCGCTCCAGGTTTTCCGGCGTCGCATATGAGCCCAGAATGGCCTGTGCCGCATCACCGGGAATCAGCTCCATGATCAGAAAGACGATGATGGAGATTCCGAGTAACACGGGAACCAGAAGAAGCAAGCGCCGGATAATGTAGTGCCACATGGTCGACGTCCTGTCGGTACGGTACCTGAAGAAGAGACAGACCCCGGACGGCCCGCAAGCCGCCCGGGATCTGTCGTCCGAAAAGCTGCCTGTCTCCGTACAGCCTAGTAGCTGACCTCGCCGAGTTCCAGGAGGAACGAGGGCTGCAGCTTGAAGTTCTGCAACTCGCTGGTCGCTACGGCGTTTTGCTTCCAGTTCGCCACGAAGACCCACGGGGCGTCCTCGTAAACGATCTCCTGAACCTCTCGGTACAGCTCGGCCCGGCGTTCCCGGTCCGTGGCGGTGCGCGCCTGTTCCAGGAGCCGATCGACCTCGGGATTCGAGTAGTAGCCGGAGTTGAAACCGCCCTCTTCAGGGAACGCGGCGGTTCGCAGCGTCAGGAAGGGGAGCGTGTCCGGGTCGTTGGTCATCCACGCCATCTCCGCCATGTCGGCCTTACCCTCCAGACCGGGGTTCACACGGCCGAGGAAGGTATTCCATTCATAGGTTTCGATGTTTACGTCCAACCCGACCGCCTCGAGGTCCGCCTGGATTGCGGTGCCCATCGGGACGGGGTCGAGCATACCCGAGCCTCCCTCCGTGACGTAGAAGGTGACCTCCGCGCCTTCGGCGCCGGCCTCCTGGATCAGCTCACGGGCGCGTTCCGGATCGTACGGGTAGGGCTCGAGGTCCTCGTTGTACGCCCAGTCGAATGCGGGGGCAATGGGGCTGTCCGCGACGGTTGCCGTACCCTGAAGGACGTTCTCCACGAGAGCTTCCTTGTTGATGGCGTAGTTCGCCGCCTGCCGGACGCGCTGATCCGTGAAGGGTCCCTCCCGCAGATTCAGAATCAGGAACCAGACGTGCGGTCCCGCCTGTTCGTAGATGGTGAAGTCGTCGTCCTGCTCGAAGGTGGCGACGGAGTCGGGGGGCACTTCGACCATCAGGTCCAGACCGCCCGAGAGCATCTCGTTGACCCGGGTGTTGCCGTCGGTGATGGGTCGGAAGACAATGCGGTCCATGTCGGGCTCCCCGGCCCAGTAGTTTTCATTCTTCACGACGGTAACCTGGGTATTGCTCTCCCACTCGACGAACTGGTAGGGACCGGTTCCGACCGGGTTGCGTCCGTAGTCGGAGCCGTGCTCCCGCACTGCCGCCGGAGAGACCAGCAGACCGGTGGGATAGGCGAGGTTCGAGATCAGCGGTGCGAAGGGCTCACCAAGCACCAGCTGCACCGTGTACTCATCGACCACTCTGGTCTCTTGAATCGAGCTGAAGTAGAAGGACAGCGGGAAGGGCCCGGTGTCGTAGTAGGGGTGGTCCTCGTTCAGCATGCGATCAAAGTTGAACTTCACCGCTTCGGCGTTGAAGGGAGTGCCGTCGTGGAAGCTGACACCCTCCCGGAGCTCGAAGGTGTAGACGGTGCCGTCGTCGCTGATCTCCCAGGAGGTAGCCAGCGCGGGCTCCACATCCAGGGAACCGTCCTGGAACTGCACCAGGCCGTCGTAGAGGTTCACGAGAATGCGAAAGTCGTTGACCGCCGTCACGGTGTGCGGATCCAGGGCCTTGGGCTCGGCCACTTGACCGACGACCAGGATGTCCTCGTCCGCCGCCTCGCCCTGTCCGGCCGCGAAGGCGACACCCGCCGCCAGCGCCACCATGAGGGTGAGCATAAGAATACGTCGTAGCATAAGACCTCCTTCATACTACGTTTTTCTATTGGGCCCGCTTTCGGGCCGCTAAACGCGGGACGGGTCATTCGCCCGAGACGCGTTCCGACTCCCATGAAGGAGGTGCAGACGTGGCCGGAAGAGGCCAGTCGTCCAGGTTGCGCCGCAGCGCATAGAGGCGGAGGAGCTCCCCGATCGGGTCGTGGTGGTCATCCACACGGAGATCCACGACGACGGCGCCGCTTCCCCGGTAGCCGCCGCCGGGGCGGTCCACCCGAAGGGCCGCAGCCTGTTTGCCCCGTTTGTCCCCGCCGGCGGCGTCCCCGACGGACAACGCCGTAAGCAACCGGTCCCACAGGGCGCCCTCTGCCCGCTGATAGCTCTCCATCATCTCGTCAAGCACCTCGGGACCGGCAAGCGTGTTCCCGGCGCACACCACGGTTTCCGCAGAACGCTCACCGGCGTAGTCGACGCAACGGGAGCCCGTGAAGCCAAGGGAAGTGCCCTCTGCAGTGACCAGGGCGACCTGTCTCAGCTCCCGGTCAGGATCCGCGCTCAGGAGGTCGGAGACGACCCGGCCCGGATTCTCCGCGTCTGCGGCAAGGCGGCTCAGGAGTAATGCGGCAAGGGCGGGATGTGCAACGGATTGCGTGGCTACCGCCGCAACTCCCGCCTGGACGTGCGGCACCAGCGCTCCGACGGCGAGATATCGCGAGGCCGTCGCAACACCAATATCCCCGGTTGCGAGATCCGTGGCGACAATGGTGAATGTTGCGACCCGCGACACCGGTGCTGACCCCGAATGCGCGGCGTATCCCGGCCTGCTGCGCATGAATATTCACAAACATGCATGCTATCCCCCGGAATTGCAAGGGCGCCACGGGGCGTCAGCGGCCTTCCGGAAGGTCAGCCTCAATCAGTCCTACCCTGGTTACGGTAAACTCCGGCGAGGCCGGCGCGGCGCCCAGGATCTCGGCGACAAGGACGGCATCCGCCCGGTCGGCGTGGTGCAGCCGGAAGCGGTACATGACGAAAGGCACCGCGGTGATGCGACGCGCCCGGCCGTCCAGGAAGTCCAGGATGTAGAGGAGCCGCAGGTCCGGGCGGTACCGCTCGTGGCCGGCAATTCCCTCGTAGTCGTTGATGAGGTCACCGGCGCCGTAGATGACCGGGACGCCGCGGTGCACCTCGATTGCCTTGGCGTGGTGGGAGGAGTGGCCGAAGAGGGCGTCCACGCTGCCGCGCTCGGCGAGGCGCGCAGCGAATCTGCGGTGTGCCCCGGGAATCTCATGTCCCCAGTTCGCGCCCCAGTGGAGGGAGAGGATCGTGGGGCGGCGGGTGTCGGACCAGTCGCGGGCCGGTATCTCCTCACCGTCCGCAGGATGATTGCCGGCGGCCTGGTCGCCATCCATGTCAATGCCGGTCGGGGAGAGGGCCCGTGTCAGCTCCTCCACGGCGCGCTCGTTCAGACGATCGAGGTAGAAGACCCCGGACTCATGCTCCGTGGCGGCCCAGCTCAACGGAATCCCGCTGTCCGAGCAGCCGGCCGCAGCGACGCGGACGCTTCCGACCTCGGCGGTGCGCTGCGCCTCCGAGCGGTTTACTCCCGCCCCGGCAGCGGAGATCCCCGTGCCGGTCAGGGAGCGCAGCGTATCGAGCAGTCCGGTACGGTCGTAGTCGAGGAGATGGTTGTTCGCGAGCGTACAGCACTCCACGCCGGCGGCGGTGAGAACCGCGAGGTTGTCCGGATGCATGCGATAGTGAATGCCCTTTCCCGGCCACGGCCGGCCGCCCTCGGTTACGCTGGTCTCCAGATTCACCACGAAGGTATCCGGTTCGAGGCGGTTCAACGTATCAAGAAGGTCGCCCCAGGGCTCGCGCGGTCCGAGGGGCGCACCGATCCGCCCGTGGCGCTCTTCGGCAAGATCAATGTAGCTTCGTGCGTCCTGCACAACGGGCTCGTGGAGCTCGGGATCAACCGAAGATTCCAGCGCCTGGTCGATGCCGCGCCCGAGCATCACATCCGCCGCCAGGGCGACTCGCACCCTCGTCGTTTTCACACGCCGCCTCCTTGCGTCCTCTTCAAGGCTACGGGTGGCGCCGGGGCGGCGGCAATGCCATCCAGGGCGGCCGCGATGTGAGCGCCGTGTGAGCGACTGCAGGGCCGGTAGCATCGGCACAAATCAGATCTTATAGGCCAAAGGGGGTATTTCCATCGACCATATGTGCGATCAGTTTTGAGGTATCATGAGTGAACAAACGGTGAAAGTCCGCATCGAGTCCATCTACAAGATCTACGGCAACCGGCCGCACGCCGCAATGCGGATGATCGAAGAGGGCTACGACAACGCAAAGATCCTGTCGGAGACCGGACAGGCCGTCGGTGTCGTGGATGCAAGCTTCGACGTCAGAGAGGGGGAGACCCTCGTGGTAATGGGGCTCTCCGGCAGCGGCAAGTCGACCCTGATTCGGTGCATCAATCGACTGATCGAGCCGACCAGGGGCAAGGTCTGGGTCGATGATGACGACGTGACGGCCCTCGACAAGGAGGGGCTGCGCACGCTCCGTCGCGACCGCCTCGCCATGGTCTTCCAGCACTTTGCCCTCTTTCCCCACATGACCATTGCCGAGAACGTTTCTTACGGGCTTCGCATCCGCGGGGTGGAGCTCGCCGAGCGCCATAAGCGCGCCGTCGACACCCTCAAGGCGGTCGGTCTCGAGGGGTGGGAAGACGCGCTTCCGGAGCACATGAGCGGCGGCATGAAGCAGCGTGTCGGTCTTGCCCGCGCGCTGGCCACGGACCCGGATGTGTTGCTCATGGACGAGCCCTTCAGCGCCCTGGACCCGTTGATCCGGACGGAGGTGCAGGACGAGCTCCTGGCCATGGAGGAGGAGCTCCAGAAGACAATCATCTTCATTACCCACGATCTGGACGAGGCGCTGAAGATGGGTGACCGCATTGTTCTCATGAAGGACGGGCGGGTGGTCCAGATCGGCACCTCCGAGGAAATCCTTACGAACCCTGCCAATGAGTACGTCAGCAACTTCGTTGAGAATGTCGACGTGACGAAGGTTCTGACCGCCGAGGACATCATGAAGCCCCTTCACGTTGTGGCGTACCCGAAGGACGGGCCGCATACCGTGCTCCACAAGATCGAGCGGGCCGGCCTGTCGGGGATATTCGTCATGACCCGGGACGGCCGCTATCGCGGACACATCGACGCCGACACCCTCTACGAGGCGGTGGAGGCGGGCGATCGCGAGACCATTGAGGACCTGATCGATCCCTACGAGGAGCAGAAAGTCGAACCGGCCACGCCGATCAGGGACATCTTCCAGATCATGCACGAGAAGCGATCCCCCATGCCGGTTGTGAACGAAGCCGGGCGCCTCAAGGGCGTGATCGTGCGCGGCGGCGTCATCGGCGGCCTGGCCGAGCGCGGCGGCGGGGAGAGCCCGGACGACGAAGCGTCAGGCGGCGAAGCGTCGGGCGGCGCGGACACCCGGAACGGCGGCGTGGCCTCCGGCGGCGAAGCGTCGGGCGGCGCGGACACCCGGAACGGCGGCGTGGCCCCGCACGGCGGCGAAGCGTCAGGCGGCGAAGCGTCGGGCGGCGGCTCTGAAGGAGTGAACGATGGTTGATGCTATTGAGCTACCCATTGCAGAAGGAATAGACGCCGCCCTCAACTGGCTGACCAACAACCTGGCGACGGTGACCGAGGGAATCACCATCGTCATGGAGGCGGGAATTGAGGCGATCGTTACGGCGCTGCTCTTCGTCCCGCCTCTGATCTTCATGGGAGCCGCAGCCATTCTGATCATCGTCTTTTCGGACTGGGGGCTGGGCATCTTCACCGCAGTCGGTCTCTTTCTGGTGTGGGGAATGGAGCTCTGGGCACCCATGATGTCCACGATTGCACTTATTCTCATTGCGACGATCATTGCCGTCGCCGGCGGCATCCCCCTGGGAATCATTGCCGGGCTGTCGAACAAGTTCCACGCCTTCATAACGCCCATTCTCGACTTCATGCAGACCATGCCCGCCTTCGTGTATCTCATACCGGCCATTCCGTTTTTCGGACTCGGACCCGTCGCGGCAGTCTTTGCCACCGTGATCTTCTCGGTGCCGCCGTCTATCCGGCTTACCGCACTGGGAATACGGCAAATTGATCCCGAGCTCATCGAGGCGTCCGACTCCTTCG
>CAZZIE010000122.1:0-13281 GCA_964654185.1 uncultured Spirochaetaceae bacterium
CCCTACTGCGGTGGAGGTTGTGCTGCTTCAATCAACAGGGTTGTGGGTAGGTTACACGGTTTCGGGAACGGCGTAGCCGTTCGGGAAGTCCGGGCTGAGCTGGTACTCCGCAATGCGCTCCATCATCTTCAGGTACTCAATGCCGTCCCGGGCTGAGTCGTCGGCGCTCGGGATCATGGGGGCGCTCTCAATGGTGCAGTACCCCTGGTAGCCGGTGCGCTTCAAGCCGCGCATGACCGCCCGGAAGTCCGTCTTCCCGTAGCCGGGGGTGAGCGAGTTGGAGTCGCGAAAGTGGAGATGCCACAGGAGCGGCTGGGCATCCATGAGCGCCTCGTACTCGTTGAGCTCCTCCATGTTCACGTGAAACCAGTCGAGCTGAATGCCAATGTTGTCGCACCCGGTGAGCTCAATGATTCGTTTGTGATTCGCCGCGGTGTTGACGAACTTCCCCATCTCCAGATGGTTCGTCGCCTCGAAGACGAGCTTCATCTCCCGCTTCCGGGCGTGCTCGCTCATCCGCTGCAGCGCATCCACCGCAACCGCCGTCGCCTCGGAAACGTTGTCCCCGGAAATGGCGTCGTGAATGGCCACGGCAATGGTCACCGACGCCGCACCAAGCTCGGCAGCAAAATCGATGGTCCCCTGAGTCTCCCGCACCGCCAGGTCCGCAGTCTTCGGCTCGGTCAGCGTCTTGAAGGTCGGAGAGAAGGGGTCCCACATCTCGCCCCAGCACTCGTTGATGTTGGAGACCGCCAGCCCGAAGTCCGCCTTGAGCTTCTTGTGCGTCTCCAGGTAGTCCTCCATCTTCACGCCCAGACCGTATCGCCCCTTGGGCGGGCAGATCTCGATCGCATCATACCCGAAGCGCTTCAGCCGCTCGTAGGTGACCTCCGGATGGAGAAAGGCCTCCTCCTGACCGAAGGTGAGCTGGAAGTAACTGTACTTCATGGGGTGCGACAGGTTTTTCATGTTTCAACTCCTCAGATGAAATCATGAGGCGACCCACCTCACCTGTCAACCGTGAAATCCCCACTCTCTCGCCCCTATCCCCCTCTGAACAAGACACTAGGTCGATGCTCACGGCCTTCGCCATTTCACGGCCTTCACAAATCGCTGCAAAGAACCCCGGCCCGGGCGGGCGCCCCGGGAGCCACACCGAGCACCGGTCACGGCAGTGCGGCGCCCTCGCCCTCCCGGAGCGCGCGGATCCGCTCCCGCGCCGCGGCAGCCGCGTCGCTGTCGGGATAAAACTGCAGGATGATCCCGTACACCCGGTGCTGCGCCTCGGCGTTCCCGAGAGAGGCGTGGACCTCCGCCAGGGTTGTCAGTAACACTTCCGGCGAGATGCGCTCCTTTGCGGCGATCTCCTCGTGCGCCTCCAGCATGCGCCGCATCTCCGTCAGGGCCTGCTCACGGAACGCGGCATGGGGCGCCTCCGCGAGCACCCGCACCAGGGAGAGGTGGCGCTCCGCCGGCCGTGCCTCCCGGTCGGAGGCCAGCATGGCGACCGCTGCCAGCGCCTGCATCCAGTCCTGCTCCCAGCGCGCCTCGTTGTCGCTGAGAAGCGCCGACAGGAGGTCCTGCGCCCGGGGGTCGACCGCCGGGTCGGGCCGAATGATGAGCGCCCGTGCGGCGTGCACCACCGCCTTCACCGCTTCACCGCGGTGCACGAGATGCGCCGCCAGGTGATAGTCCACCGCAGCCTGGGTCGAGCCGTAGGGAAACGCCGCGAGATGTCCCATCATGGCGCGGTAGTAGTCGGCACGGATCCGCTCAGCGTCCTGGTCGCCGAGCGCCTGGATGTACCGGAGACTCTGGCCTTCGGCATCGCTCTCAAGAGTCTTCTGGAGGCCGTACTTGTACATGACGAAGTCCTTGTCGCGCTCGGCGACGTGGAACGCCCACAGGACGTCCAGTCCCCACCCCGCAAGGTTCAGGAAGGCGCCGGCCCCGGCAAGGGCCAGGTTGTTACGGACGCGCTCGTACTGCACCGGATCGAGACTGCGCAGCTCCCAGACGTCCCGGAGGTCCGACCACTGCCGGAGGACGCCCGCCGCCATGAGGCCGTACCCCGCCGCGCGAGCCGTGGCAATGGCTGCTCCCGCCCAGGGGCGCTCCACTTCGAAGAGGCCGTATCCCGGCACCATCATCGACATGCCCACCGTGAAGAAGTCGACGTTGCGGTTGAGCATGCGGTACTCCCGGTAGGTCATCTCCTCCGGAATCCCCTGCTCCAGCTCAGGCGGAATGTCCCGCAGCACCTGCGGCATCCAGTCCATCTGCGCCACGGCCACCCCGGCCGGCAGCGCGGAGAGCGCGACAACAAACAGCGCAGCCACGACCGGCCGCGTCCATTGAGCTGAATTTCGTCTTACCATTATAGAAGAAGGCTACCGCCCAGGAGCCCGGAGGGCAAGGTACGGGCGGTAGCCCGATGCGAGGAGGCGGTTGAGGGGCCCTAATTCACCGTGAAGTTTCCGAAAAACGTTTGGGTCCTACTGTTTCCGTAAGTGTCGCCATACGAGATTTCGAACTCGAAGGAATACGGGATGAAATCCGAGTACCCGTCCAGCTCGGCGTACACGGCCTCACCCGGCGCAAGTGTTGCAAAGAAGAACGTGTCCTTTGTTTCGGTAACCGCAATGACACCGCCTGCCGATCCGAGAATCCAATATGAAGCTGAACTGATGGTGATGGTCGTGTTTCCTTCGTTTGTGAAGGAGTAGTCAAGCTCGAAGGTACCGTAGTAGGAGTCGGAAGTGCCGGTGTAGGCGCCGCTCAATTCCAGGATCGGGTCCACGCTATCTTCGACGAAGGTCGCCGTTACGCTTGGGTTGGAGTCAATCGTTATTGTTGTGGAAGTGCTCGTTCCCGATGCGTCGCCGCCCCATCCGCTAAACGACCATCCAGTTGCAGGATTGGCAGTCAAGTCCACCTGCGCGCCTTCTGCGTAATGTGCGAGAAGCGGAGACTTGCTAACCGTCCCCTGACCGACGATGTTCACGTTCAACTCATGGTAGGTAACGCTCGATTCTTCAACGAAGGTCGCCGTCACGCTCGGATCGTCGTCGATCGTAATGGTCGTCGTGAGGCTCGTTCCGCTTGCGTCACCACTCCAGCCGCTGAAGACCCATCCATTGTCGGGATCGGCGGTCAGCTCAACTTCGTCCCCTTCTTCGTACCCATCCTGATCCGGATCCTTGGCCACCGATCCGTTCCCGTCAATGAAGATTTCGAGCTCCAACCCGGCATCTTCGACGAAGGTCGCGGTGATGATCGCACTTGAATTGAGGGTCACGGTGGTTGTTGGATTCGTGCCGGATGCGTCCCCGCTCCACTGACTGAAGGCCCAGCCGTCGGCAGGCTCTGCCTCAAGGGTCACCGCCTGTCCCGACTGATAGCTCGTCTGGTTCGGCGAGCGTGTTACCGTTCCCTGGCCCACTACGTTTACCGTCAGCTTGTACGTGACCGGCGCCAGGAGAAACTGGCACCCCGACAGGAGTACGGTGCCTATCAACATTGCACCTAACACCACAGCAACCGTGGCATTCCGAACCCGCGCTGGCTTCCACCGCATAAAACACCCCCTGACAGCTGACTGGATATTATAAGAGATGATACCACAGGTAACCTGACTTACAACTGTTTTTAGGTATCAGATAGCAGATTGCAGTTGTCATTCACTACACCGAACCTGAGGGCGTTGAAGACGGAACCTGCGAGCGTAGTGATTGAGAATCAGAAGGAACTGGAACGGGCGCCGCCCGGGGCGGCGCCCATCATGCGCCCAGTGTGTTACGTAGATTCGGCCACCTTGCGTCCGGCATCAGCCTCCTGAGCGGCTACCCGGATCGAACCGGTAGAACCTGCCTTCCGCCGTGCTCAGCCAGATGTACGTGCCGTCGAAGGCCAGGCCCATGCCGTCACCGACAGCGACGGGGCTGGACCAGAGGACCGTGCCGTCGGCCGGATCGAGCTCCACAATCTGATCGGTCTCCCAGTAGAGGTTCCAGAGCTTCCCGTTTGCCCAGGTGAGCCCCTCGGAGTAATCGGGCGCAGCCGGAAGTGAGCGATCTACGATGCCGGTTGTTGATACGCGGTAGTAGGATTCCCCGAACCCGGTGACCCAGAGGTGGGTGCCGTCCCAGGTCAGACCGGTGGAATCACCGGAGGCGGGGCTCGCGAAGTCGCTCAAGACCGTCCCGTCGGCGGGATTGATCTGATAGATGCGGAGCTCGCCGCCCGCGCCGTAGTCGTGCGTGTACCAGAGGCTCGATCCGTCCCAGGTCAGGCCGGTTCCGCTGCCGCTGCCGGTAGGTGCCGGGAACTCCTGGAGCAGTGCCCCGTCGGCGATGCTGATGCGATAGATGGCGTCGGCGCCCCGGTCGACCATCCACAGGTCGGTTCCGTCGTAGGTGATCCCGTGGGCATATGCGCCGCCGGGAGCGGAGAACATGTATTCCCACTCCGCTACATAGGCGCCGGTCCAGGTCGCATCGTGTTTAACGTTGATACCGTTTTGGAGCAGGTACAGCAGGGTGTTGCCGTTGTCGGTTCCTTCGCCGAGATCCAGGCTGCCGCACGCGTCGATCTCCAGATCGTAGAATTCCCAGTGGTCTCCGGAGATGCCGCCGCCGTCGAAGAGCGTTTGCAGAGGGGTAATGTCGGTGACCCCGGTACCGCTGACGCTGAGGTACTGCACGCTCGTCATGGTGCTGATCCAGGAGATATCCGTCAGGGCGGTGTTGCCCAACAGGTTCAGCGAGGAGAGCGTGGTCAGGTTGGCGAGCGAGGACAGGGCGGTCTCCGAGATCGGATTGCCGTCCAGACTGAGCTCGGAGATGGTGTCCGCCCGCTCCGAGAGCACCCCGGTCCACAGAGTCGTGAACATGGCATCCGAATCCATGAATCCGCTCAACCCAATGGAGGTCAGATTGGCGTGCCCGTCGAGAAGGGCTACGACCTGGTCCCATTCCGCCGATGTGACGAAGTCCGGCACGCCGTCGGAGGTGCTGTCCCACGCCCCAATGCCCAGGGTCTCCAGGTTGGGGAAGTTGGCCGCCGAAAGATTCAGCAGGTCCGTCAGGTCCAGGTCCGGATTGGCGTACACCTTGATCTGTTGGAGTTGCGGTGCGGAAAGGAGGAACGTCAGATCCTGCAGCTGCGTCCCCACGGCATCCAGGACCAGAAGCGAATCCATCTGACCGATCGCGTCCAGATTCATGTCCGGGACGCTGAGATCG
Organism: uncultured Spirochaetaceae bacterium; assembly: GCA_964654185.1. Classification (GTDB taxonomy): domain Bacteria; phylum Spirochaetota; class Spirochaetia; order DSM-27196; family PWMO01; genus CAYFQV01. The sequence continues at coordinate 5,244 of CAZZIE010000122.1, forward strand.
TTGCCATTCAACAACAGGAAGAACGCACTGTCACAGTATTCAAGACCCGTGAGATCCGTGATTCCAGTGGTAACCGGACCGCCGTTGTAGCCGTCGGTACGAATCGACGAGATCTCCGCCAGATCGACGTCCAGCACCGGGGCGGCCGGGTTCGGATTGACTGCAGTGGTGAACTCCTTGCCGGTGTAGTACTCCAGGAGCGCTCGAAGCTCCGGATCCGGCACATCCATATCCGTCAACGGGACGGGGACGAGCTCGGTGAAGGTCATCTGACCGCTCACAGGGTCCTGTGTGCTCCCGGAGACGAGGAGAGCGACGAAGTAGTCGGCACCGGGGGAAAGCCCGGAGATTACCCTGCTCCCCGTTCGGACGCCGTCGTAGATGCTCACCTCCTGGACGGCGCTCCCGTCGATATTGAAGAGTCCCAGGGCGTAGGCGCCCCCGGATGGTACCGAGACATCGAACTCCGCGTAACCGCTTGCGGGGGCCGTGAACTGATACCAGATCTCCCCGCCGATTGCGGCGGGGTAGCCGTCGGCATTCAGAATGTACGGGACAAGGGTGTAGTCCTGCGGCGTGCCTCCGCTGAGAAGGGTCGGATTCACCGGGAGACAGCGCACCGTGATGTCCGTGGCCACGCCGGCAGTCACGTCCACTCCCGCGGTGCTGCCGGAGACCACGGGGTCGATCTCGGATACCGCGCTCACGTAGATATTGACCGTAACGGTGTACCCGGTGCCGGGCGGCACAACGATCGAGCCGCCAAAGGATGATCCCGGCGCCACGTCCCGCCCGAAACTCGTCTGGTTCACCAGCGCCTCTCCGGCCCCGGGATCGGTGACGACGATCTCCACAGTGTCCGTGGCGGCGAAGGCGGCGGGGACAAGACCGCTCGACATCCCGGTTGAGAAGGTGGTGTAGCCGTCGGTGTTACTACCGTTTCCCGCGGCTGCCGCCGCGGCGAAGGCTTCGAACACCCACGGGGCGAGGCTCGGCACGGAAATGGAGATTGAGCCTCCTCCGCCGTCGTCACTCTCCGAGGAGTCGGGCACCGCGTTGTCGCTACCGGAGCTCCGTTGCAGCGTACTCGACAGGGGATTCGCACAGGAGGCGAACATGAGAATGGCTGCGAGAAGCGGAATCACCGCGATCATTGCCGTCCGCACGACGGCGCTGTTCTTCCGAAGTTTCATGATCTCCTCCCTACTCAATGGTCACGTTGATGGTGCCGCCGCCGACGACCACGGTGCGCTCCACCGGGGCCGCAGCATTGCCGTCCGCATCGGAGTGGGTATAGGTCAGTGTGTACACACCGCTTGCCGGGGTGTCGGGGTCCATCCCGCCGAGGTCGCTTGCGTCGACCGACTCGTTGGCTACTCCCCAGTCGAGCGCCACCGCCCCGGGATCCGCAAACGGCACCCCTTCGGCAATGGCGAGCTCCGCATCTCCCGACAGGACAATGACCGGCGGGACGTTCTCCTCCCCGACGTGGAAGTCAATGACGTCCTGGACGGAAGCGATTACCCGCGCCGTTTCCAGCTCGTCGGTCATCTCGTAGGTGGTGACTACAGTCAGCATGGGAGAGATGTACTGCCACTCCACACGCTGGTAGAAGGTGCCCTCACCCCCCATTCGTGTGGCGTCACCGCTGACGACGGCGGTGTTCGCGGCGTTGTCGAACTCCTCGACCAGACCGGGATAGGTCTCGGTCCCGTCCGTCTGCACCCAGCTGGTGTTGGTCAGAGTCATTTCCAGGTAGCGGAGCTGGGATGGGTCGCCGTCCGGCGGCCCGGACAGGAAGTACCAGGTTCCCAACAGCTCCATCGGCTCATCCAGGAGCACCGTCACGCCGCCGTCCTGGAGGGCGGTCAGCACCGTAAGGTTGTCCGAGCCGTCCGGGAAGAGGAGATCCAGGTTGTCCGTAAGGTCCACCTCTATCAGACCGGTGCAGAACTCGAGCCCGGATATCAGCTCGATGCCCAGGGCGCTGAGGTCGAGGTACTCCAGTGCTGAGAGGTCCGCCTCGGTAATGGAGGCGAGCGTCGGCTCTGCCCCCGGTGCAGCGAAGGTCTTTACGCTTGCAGTTTCAAGGGCTGCCCGCAACGCCGCGTCGGGCACCTCATCCGCCCGCACGGTCCGGGAGACCTCGACCACTCTGGTGATGGGCGTGGCGGTATGGCCGTCGGCATCGGCATAGGAATAGGTCAGGGTGTAGCTTCCGGGAGCGGGACTGCCGGGATCAAGCCCGCCGAGGCCCGTGGCGTCGACCGCCTGGTCGGCGGTCTCATAGTCCCTGGCCAGGGCGCCGGGGTCGGTGAAGGGGGCTTCGCTCGGCCACGGAAGCGGATCGGCACCCTGCAGCGCCAGGGCCGGTGGCACCTCGTAGGGGTCCGCATAGAGGGTCCAGTCCTCGTAGAGGGGGGTGGTGCTGTCACGCGCGTCCTGCAGGGTGGCCTCTTCGGAGTACATGGTCCCGACAATGACGCCGGGTTCCGGGAGCGCCCACTCGCTGCGGCTGTAGACCGTGGACCCATCCTGTTCGTACACCGCAACGAAGTATGCAGCGTCGTTGTCGAACTCCAGGATCGTCGCATCGAAGATCAGGTCACCGGCCTCGTTGTACTCCTGCATGGTTGTGTTGGTGGTAACGACGTGGTGGAAGTCCGCCTCGTACCAGTAGTAGGTATCGCCCGGCCAGGCGATGTCCTCCGACTCCGGGATGGTGATGGTGAAGCTCGCCTCCGCGACAGGGGAGGTATCCATTCCGGACATGCTGCCGCACGCCTTGACCACGGCCGACTGCTCCAGCTCGAAGGTGCCAGTGTACGTCATGCGGGTTCCGGATGTACGGGGATCGCTGCCGTCGGTGGAGTAGAGAATCTCTGCTCCGACGGTCTCACACGTCAGAGTCACCGCAACCGGCGCGATGAAAGAGCCGCCGGCCGGGGAAATCACCGGAGTTTCCACCGTCTCGGTCCCGGGCTGGTCCTCCTCCGCGGGAGGTGGATCATCACCCTGGGATCCTGCTCCGAAGGGATTGACGCAGCCAGAGACTATGCTGATAAGAATCACCAGTATTGCCACCGCGAGTGCGGCACCTTGAGAAAACGCGGCAATACCTCTGCGCTTGTGCATACGAGCCCCCATGTTTTGGTTGTGACTGGTCGAAGTCGATGGTCCCGACCTCAGACGGTCACATTCTACGGGGCACGACGCACAGAAACGGTCGTGATGGGCAAGAATAAGTCCATATGGGGTTATTCTTGGCGAAATCCGGCGGTGTATGGCCTGCCGGCGCGGGCGGCCGCAGGCGATCGAAGGCGCGGGGCGCCTGACTCGCAACGGCACATGCATGAGGATCCATACCTAACCCAAACTCATGGCGACGTTAACCCGTTTGGCCGAGTCCCCCGCGAGGCGCGCCGGTGTAGCTTGTACGGTGGAGTCAAGTAACATGAGGAGGCTTACCATGAGGCCGCATACCAAAGTGCTCGTGCTGGCGGTTGTACTGGCGCTGTTCGCCCTTCCACTTCTGATGGCTGCAGGGCAGGAAGAAGGAGGGCGCGCCGAGGAGGTGCCGGGAGAGCAGACTGCCCAGGAGGCGCCCCCGGCGGATCCGACGGGAAATCCCTGGACGCGGGGAGAGGACCTTTCGGATCGGACCGTCGAGATCTTCGGCGCCTTCGTGGATACCGACGCGGAGTACTTCGAGCGGAGCATGAAGTCTTTCGAGGAAGCCACCGGCATCGACATTCAGTACGAGGGTTCCGGTGACTTCGAGTCCCTCATCACGGTTCGCACCGAAGGCGGCGATGCACCGGACATTGCGGCCTTTCCGCAGCCCGGTTTGATGTACGACCTGGTGGACCGCGGGCATATTGTGGACGCCACCGAACTGGTGTCGCCGGACAAACTCCAGGCAACCTACGACCAGAGCTGGCTCGACATGGCCACCTACAACGATATGATGGCGGGAGTCTGGTATCGCGCAAGCGTGAAAAGCCTGGTGTGGTATCCCCACCCGGAGTTCGGCGATGCCGGGTACGAAGTCCCAGAGACCTGGGACGACCTGCTCGCCCTCTCCGACCGGATGGTAGAGGACGGCGAGACGCCCTGGAGCATTGCCATGGAGAGCTCCGGCGCAACCGGCTGGGTCGCCACCGACTGGATGGAGGACATCATGCTCCGCACCGTGACCCCGGAGAAGTACGATGCCTGGGTGAACGGTGAGCTGGCGTTCCAGTCCGACGAGGTGCAGCGAGCGGCGGACATCATGGCGGAGATCTGGTTCAACGAGGATTACGTCCTCGGCGGAACCAACTCGATTCTCACCGTGCCCTTCGGCGACGGCGTCAATCCGTTGGAGCAGAATCCGCCGAAGGCGTGGCTCCACCGTCAGGCAAGCTTCATTGTGAACTTCTTCAGCGAGGAGACCGAGCTCGGCAAGGACATGCGCTACTTCTACCTGCCTCCCATCGACGAGGAGCAGGGGCGACCCGTCCTCACCGCCGGTGACATCTTCAGTGCCATGAATGACAAGCCCGAGACCGCCGCGGTCATGCGCTGGCTGGCCGAAGGCCTTTCCACCAGAGAGTGGGTCCGGGCGGGCGCCATGGTTGCACCCCACGCCGACGCATCACTGAGCTGGTATCCCGACCAGTGGTCCCGCGGCTACGCCGAGATCCTCCAGAACGCCGACACCGTGCGCTTCGACGCCTCCGACCTCATGCCCGGTCAGGTCGGCACCGGCTCTTTCTGGACCGGCATGACCAACTGGGTTGCCGGAGACGACCTGGACACGGTACTGGAGAATATCGACAACTCCTGGCCGGAGGAGGAATAACCGTATTGCGGCGGCGCCTCCACGGCGACTGACCCGCCCGGCGTGGCCACCACCCGGGCGGCGCGGTTCGCCGCGGGAACGACCACCGTGACACGCCGCCCCTGCCGCGCCCGGCCACCGCGCGGCGTGGGGCGATATTTCGCCGCGCCGCACGGGGGCCCGCCGTGACGCGCGGCAGGGCGCCCGCCGGCTCCGGCGGCTTCACACGGCGGGACCGCAGAGCGCCGGCGCCGACCAGCAGCGGGCCCGACGTTCAGGCGTTCTCCCCCTGACTCTTCATCTGTGACACCGTCAGAATCCGCGAGCCCAGGGTCTGCCCGTCGATGGAGATGTAGACCGCGTACTTGCCGGGCTCCGGAAAGGGGGCGTTGAGAACCGGCAAACTCACCTCGGTCTGGACGGTCTTCTCCTGAGCGTTGAAGGTGGCACTCATTGAATAGACGTTGGCATCGTTCTCAATGCTCTGAATGTCCACGGTGAGTTTGTGCTCTCCGGCGACATTCGTGAAGGCAACGTAGACGTACCAGGGAGGAAAGGTGGCGGGAAACTGCTGCGCCCAGAAGTTGTTGAAGGTGCCGACGATGGTCTTCTTGTGGGTGCGCTCTTCGGTGATGACTTTGTCTGCAAGGAGCAGTGCCAGGAGGACGGGTTCCATACGGCCATCTTGGCGGGTGCGCGCGGATTGTCAAGGTGGTGAGCAGCGGCCACACGGGGTGGTGGGGGCCCGGCGCGCAGCCGGCCTTGACCGGGCAGACGGCGCGGCCCGCGGGGTGACAGGCTCGCGACCCGCGCGGTAGTGGGCGGCCCGGTCCATCGCCTCCAGGACCGACACGGCCACCACCCCTTTGACAACCTGACAATTTCGGTATACTATAAAGACAGTACCAATGACCCCATCGAAGGGGGATGCGGCTTCGGAGGGAGGGGGCGGCAGCGCGCCCGACGACACAATCCGGTATCGCGTCCTCATGATCCATGAACCAGAGCAGGAGCTCCCCGACTCCGCCGTGCATGCGCTTCAAGACCAGGCGCTGGAGGTGTGCGGGGTCGCCGTCCGTGACCGGAAGGAACTGATCGGGGCGGTGCAGAGCTTCGGTCCGGACCTCCTGCTCATTCCTCCACATGTTGCCGGACTGACCTCGCACGGCGTGGTCCGATCCCTCGCCGCACTGGATTCCGACATTGCCGTGGTCATTCTGAACGGTCCGGAGCACGGGAGGGCCGAAGGCCGATTCCCCGGCCGTGGTGCTGCGGCAGTCGCATCGCAGAAGGACGCGGCCGGAATCCACCAAACGGTGTGGCGGGTGCTGATGAAGCAGGCGGAGCGGCGGCGGCGGCAGCAGGCCGAGCGTGAGGCGGAGGCGCACCGCCGCCACCTCTCCCACCTCTTCGAGAGCGCCATGGACGGGATCCTGGTCCTGGGCGCGCGGGGAGAAATCCTGGAGGCCAGCCCGGCGGCCGCGCAGATGCTGGGGTACCGGCAGGACGAACTGGTCGGAGTGCTCTGGGCGCACCTCCTCGATGATGAAGACGACAACCCCGCATCTCTCGTCGATCTCTCCACCGAGGACAAGCGGGTCCGAAGACACTTTTCTGCACGATGCCGAAGCGGTACGCGTCTCGATCTGGACGTAACCCTGACGGTTGAGCATGAGCAGGACGGCTCGGTCACGGGGTACGTGATCTTCCGGGACGTGACCAGGCAGCTGGAAACGGAGCGCATGCTCCGACGGGAACAAGAGCTCCAGAACCTGCTTCGCCAGATCGCCCACGACGTCGACGCACCGGAACAAGGGGAGTCGCGCCTGGCGGAATCCCTCGGCCGGATCCGAGAGTTTCTGGACTGGCCCGTGGCGCATCTCTACACCCTGGATACCGAACACAACCTCATGGTGAGCAGCGAGACCTGGGCGTACCAGGCCGAGCTGCAACTCGAGGAGTTCATGCAATCGACCCGGGACACGAGCTTCCCGGCGGGCGACGGGCTCATTGGGGCGGTTCATGAACAGGGGAAAGCGCTGTGGCTTGAGGACATCTCCGCTGCCCGGGACTATCGGCGCCGGGACAGCGCAACCGGAGCGGGTCTCGTCTCCGCCGTTGCCGTTCCCGTGTTTGCGCACCACCAGCCCGCTGCAGTGATCGAGCTCTACTCCCGGCAACGCCGCCCCGAGGATGAGTCGGTCACATCCTCCCTCCAGCTGATCGGCCATGAGCTGGGTCGGCTCTTCGAACGCTCCTGGTACGCGAGCCGCCTCCGCCGACGCAACTGGGAGCTCGAAACGCTTCTGGAGAACGCGCCGGACATCATTCTCCGGGTAAGCATCAACGAGACGGTCACCGACGTCATGAAAATGCTCTCACGGCTGATCGGCGAAAACATCGAACTGTCTGCGGACCTCACCGAGGAACCGACCCTGGTTGAAGCCGATGCCACGAAGGTCGAGCAGGTGATTGTGAACCTGGCGGTAGTCTACGGTATCGTCGAGGAGGTCGGCGGCCGCATTGACGTGGACACTGCACCGGGACGCGGAACCGCCTTCCACATCCGGATTCCGGCAGCGCGGGGAAGCGACGCGACCGCGGAGCCGATTGCGGAGCCGGCGGCAAGCACGGCGACGAAGGGGGCACACGTCCTGGTCGTGGAAGACGACACCGCCATTCGCGACATGGTCGAGGCGGCACTGACAACCGCGGGATACGCCGTCACCGCCGCGGGATCCCTGGCGGAAGCCGAATCTGCCGCGGCCGAGGCGGAGGCCGTAGACATCGTCCTGTCAGATATTGTTCTTCCGGATGGATCCGGCGCGGAGTTGCCGGACCGCCTCAATGCGCAGGTGCCCTTCGTCTTTGCAAGCGGCTATCTGGAGGACGCCTCGGAGCTGAAGGTGCTGCGCTCCCGGGGACATGCGTTCATTCGCAAGTCCTACGACATTCCGGGAGTGCTGGAGTCGATTCGCCGCGCCCTTGAAGGAGATACGGTATGAGCCAATCGATACTGGTTGTAGATGATGATACATCCGTGCGACGGATGCTTAAGGACGCCCTGGGCGCTCAGGGCTATACCGTTGCGGAGGCGGCGGACGGTGCGACCGCGGTGAGCGTGGTCGGTGCGTGGCGGCCGGAGGTGGTACTGCTGGACGTCAACATGCCCGGCATGGACGGATTGACCGCGTTGAACCGGATCCTGGAGGCGGT
>CAZZIE010000123.1:0-13104 GCA_964654185.1 uncultured Spirochaetaceae bacterium
GACGAAGTGTAACCTACGTCTCCGCGTGCGGGGGCGTTCACATCATTATGACTAGTAGTAGGAATGTTTTCGTCCGCTTCATTGTGTCCTCCAGAAGGGCAAAAGGTGAGAAGGTTCCCTTCCTCAAAGTATAGGTCAGATTCATCAGATCTCAAGCGCGCGGTACGGGGGACGGCCCGTCCCGGTGCCATCTCGGGGCAAATGGCAAAAAAGAGGCGACGAGCCCCTCTGGACCCGCCGCCTTGACGTTGTGCTGGTCGCTCGCCGCTAGGGCAACGCGATTATTGTCTGAATCTGGAAGTTGTTGAACTCCAGAAGACTGCCGTTCAGCGTCGCATCTACCCGGACATTCTCGCCAAAGTGCAAGAACACGCCGAAATCGTGGTCAACCTGTGCCGTCCAGCTGCTGGTGAAACTCGTGTCGGTGGTGGAGTCGTCTGCCTGCGTTGTCTCCGTGACAGGGTCGGCACCTACAGTTGCAGTGACTTCCGTCTGAGCAGACTCAGAACTCATTGCAGTCTGCGCTGTTCTGGTGTAGGCGAGACGCGGTCGCGCGCCGGCGGTCATGCCGAAGTTCCAGCCTTCAGGTTGGACGGTCACGGCGGTGGGAATACCAACGCTGGTCGTAATCTCGCTTGTGGTGGTCACGCCGCTGGTGAAGCCGGTTTCCGCCGTAACGTTGCCAGCGGCAACGTCAAAGCTGGTGTTGGTGTAAGTGGTTGTAGTGGTGACCGTCGCGTCTACGCCGTCGTCCGTGAATACGCCGTTATTATCGTTGTCCTGACGGTCAGTATAGACTGTCTCTGTTAACCGAGGATTGCCATTGTCTTTCTCGTAGCGAAGGAAGAGCCAGGGTTGAAGTCCAAACTCAATCGCCGACCCGACATCAAAGTAGAAGCTGTGGACGGTCCAAGCACCACCGCTCAGTACGCTCGCCGCCTCGAACGCGTAGGTTGTGGTTTCCTCGACACGAGTGGAATCCTGCCACTGCGCTCCGTCCCACGCGCGTGCCTGCGTCGTATCGGCAACCGAGAACTCGGCATTGCGCCTAGTGAAGCTCCCGAACGCAGAAACCTGGAACTCATTGCGGTCATTGTCCCCGAGTAAACCCGGGAGCGTCAGTACGTAGTCCACTCCCGCGCCGAACTCACTACCCTGAAGGAGATTCTCGTTCGTAATGATATTGGTGTAGGGGCTGATGTCGCCGGTTGTCGGTGTAGTGTGCGTCCGCGTCTGGTCGAAAGATCGATCCCTGTTTGTCAGATCGAACGACACGTTTGCAAAGTGGGTCATTCCCTCCATAGGCAGAAACACCGGAACAGCGGCAGTCACGGTCGTCACCTTACCTCCACCGGCGCTGTAGTCGAGTTGATTCGTGGTTCGGGTGTACTCCGCTTCAGTGGAAGGCGGCGTCCCGGCAGCGGCGGTGTTGTTGTACCTAATCAAGGTCTCTGTGTAGTTCTCCGTTGCATCGTAGTCGTTGTTCCGGATAAGTTGGCCATAGATTCCGGTGTTCACCGGTCCCACATGGATGAGGAACTGCGCTTCGTTGTTCGCCTGGTCGAACGCGAAGGTGTCGTAGTTCGTGGTAGTCTGAATTTCAGTCCACGTGTAGTTCGTGGTGGTATTACCATCGACAACGCCTACCTGTGGTCCCGGGGTAACGGTGACGTCCGTCGAATCCAGGTTGGCGGCATCGTTGTCGAGACGCGCAAATATGGACCACGGCAGATCCCCGGCCATGTAATAGCCCATCCAGAAGGCGGGTGTCGTCAAGGCGCGGGCTGTGGCGCGGTCGATGTTGGAAAGGCCCCCGAAGAAGTAGGAGTTCTCCAACTCTGAGAAACCGGGTCCGGTCGTACGTTCCTGCACGGATGCTGCGGCGTCCAGTTCGTTGGTGAAGACGCCGTAGCTTGTCGAATCGAGGATCGAATCTATCCCGGTGTTCTGGGCCCCTGCTATGGCTGCTACCAGGAAGGCCGCTCCTATCAACAGGAGAAATCTCTTCATCGTCATACAAATGCTCCCGAAATCTGCGAGGTTGGATCGTCTGTGAGCGTACAGCTCACTAATACCTTTTTAAGTGTAGTGCACCCCGAAGGTGCGTACAAGCTACTGACGCGCAGTGCCGACTGCGACGCAACCGGTTGTTTATCCTGTTGGTATACACAGCCAGTGGCGACGGCGTAGCCGTTTCCACCAGCTTCACAGTTCGTACCATCCGCACTCGACGATTTCGCTTTCGCTGCGCCGGTGGTACGTGTGTGCTGTCGCATCAATCATCCTTCTCAAGGAGCGCAGCAATGAAATGTCGTCTGTTTCTGCCGGCAGCGATAGCTCTGCTGGTTGTCGGCGTCGGGTTTGCACAGACCCAGACGGATGGCTCGGATCCCGATGCACCATCCAACACCGCAGATGTCAGCGGAAACCTCTTCGCCGAGGCGAATGATCTCTATCTGTCGCCGACAGGGTTCGACGAGATAGAGTCATCGGTTCTCTTTCTCCAGTTCGATATGCCGAGTACTTTCCCGCTCGCTGCAAATCAGGGCTTCGAAATCGGCGCGGGCACGACCTTCGGGGATCTGTACACGGGGTTGTACTTCGGGTCCATTTTCCCGGGGACCTCCGGCACGATTGAGAGTATTCAGGTGGACGAGAACTTCACGGTAGATGCCAACGGGCTCATTACCGGGCGAACAACCTCGCGTGACGAATCGAGCGACTACGTTTTCGTCTCGTACAACCATGCGCGGGCCATTGTCGGCCTTGGAGGCGTGGGCTTCGGCATCGACTTTGTTCAGGACAGCTCTTCTTCCTACGGCAACTTTGTTCCCGATTTCACCATGCCGGCCGGGCCCGCCTGGGGGGCGGTCAACGTCGACACCACCGCCCTGCCGGCGGCCACAACCTTCACGACCTACGACTCCGCAGGCAACGTGACCTCGACGTCGGTGGAGGGATACGCTGAGGGCTTTGACCGCGGCGGCTACGCTGGCCCGACGTACAATCAGATCGGTGGGGACATCCTTGCCGGCGTGGGTCTTGCGGTTGGAGGCATCAACATCGATGTATCCGGCGAGGTCGGCGTATTCCGGCAGAACAACAACCAGTTCGCGGCATTTGAGAGCTACAATCGCGTCGTCGGGTCCGGCAGTGCCATCACGTACGAGCCAACCACCGCCCTGCCCGGCGCAACCGCCGCGGAGATCAGCGACTTGACGACGTACTTCTACGATGAGGCGCACGAGTATGATCAGCGCCTGCTGATCGACCCGATGGTCGGGGTCGATGCCACGTATGCGCTCGCGGAATGGGTACGCCTGGAAGGCGGCGTCTGGTACGACGGTGAGATACCTATTCGCACGGCGAAGTACGTGGACGTGACCGGTACGGAGCAGCGCATAGGCGGCACTGCCAACACGTACAGCTCCGTAGAGGTGACCACGGCGGTAAACCCCGCCGATCCGACCCTTACCGAGCGGACAACGACCGTGACCAATGCGGCCGAGACCCAGGACATATCCGGTTCCACCCACTACGTCGTGCCGGACCTTGGTGTAGTTCTCGAGCCGTCGGAGCGTTTCCGAGCCGGCATCTCCTATGTGCCCCGCCTGACCTTCGAGGGAAACACGACGACCTACGCCGGTACGGCCAAAGAGGTTGTGACGGTGGAGAACGGAGACGGTTCAAGCGGCGCCGGCGACAGTGTGACCGAAACCACAGTTACCCGCTCCGGCTACACGGTGAGCTCATCGACGCGCTCGCTGCGCAACAGAGTACGAACCGCGGCGCAGTTCTTTCTTGTTCCCGAACGGTTGCGCATCAATCTTGGTGCCGAAGTGGATAACCTCATGGTGAGTCGGAGCACCTCCGAGACCGTCACCGCAGGTATGACCACCTACGAGGTTCGCGAGGCTCTGGACTCTACCGACCCCGCCGAGGAGGACTTCGTCCGGACGGACTATCAGGTGGACAGCGGGCTGACGGATCCGCCTCAACCCAGCGACCATGAGCAATCACGGACCGAAGCTGGAAGCAGCACCGTGGCCTACGAGGCGGGACTCACCTTCTTCTTCGACGACAACATGTTTCTCGACCTCCGCATGGATGCGGGGGGTGGAGACATCTGGAACACGAACCAATGGTCCCTCGAGATGACCATTCTGTTCTGAAGCTGATTCAAGGGAGGACACGAGATGAAAACCCTGGTACGAATATCCGCCGTGGCCGTGATCGCACTCTTCGGTCTTGCGGCGTGCAAGCAGGGGGTCTTTGATCCCCAGGCGATAGGAGACGCGGAAACGCTGCAGGAGTTCATCAGCTCCATCAATACCAGCGTGGGATCGGCGGACGCGGCCGCCACACCGATGACCGCGACCGTTGCTACCGGCACGGTGACCAACACAACGAGTGAGGTCGTGCAGATCGATTTCACCAATGGAGTCGTGGATGTCAGCGACGGTACCGTTGCCGGCCTGACCGTATACAAGCTGAACGCAGGTACCGCAGGGGAACCGTACGAGCGGAACGACAGTGTCACCTACACTGCGGATGTCATCCCCGACGGGGCCGGGAACTCCTCGCTCTATCTCAGCATGGATCTCAGCGGAACGGATATCTCGACACCCATCGAGATCGTCCTGGACGCTGCCACCCTACGGGGGAACTCCGGGGCCCGGAAGCTGAACATGGACGGCGACAACGTTGCCGGTGAGAGCCCGGACGATACGATCTTCGACACCGTGGCGGTTACCGGAGCGCTGGTCACGGCAAATGGAATTCCCCGAGATCCGGAGGGACTGTCCGGGTACGGCACACCTGGAGCCATCAACGACGGAGACACAACAATCGAGATCGACTTCTCCGCCAGTGCGAACACGGTTCTGACGAACTTGACCGCCGAGAGCCTTGCCGCCGGAATCAGCGTCGTGCGGATCGAGAGTGGCTCGGACAGCGCGGTTTCGACGACACCGAGCTATGACAGCGGTACCGGCATTCTGACGCTCACCCTGGACTCCGCAGCGGCATCCGGGCAGGTGTACCAGATCATTTACGACGAGTACAACATCACTACGGACTCCGCGGTCGGCGGGATCACGCAACGGGCGAATACTGATCAGACCGCGGATCCGGTTCGCAGCAACGCCATTGTCGTGGGAGGCGGAGGCTTCGCATTCTCCCTGGATACCGGCGGCCCGCCTCCGCAGACCGACGATCTGGGCGTGGACCCCGTTCGCGTTGAGGTTGTGTTTACCGGCGGAGTCGGGGACGTGAACACCGATACTCTCACGCAGGAGAATGTTCGCTTCTTCATTGCGAATGCCGACGGTGACCTGGTCGCGGTGAAGTGGAGCTCCTTTGTCCGCACGGACGGCACCGACGGTGCCAATGTGTTCACCTTCACCTTTCCCGCGAGCTTCGACCCGCCCGCCTCGGCTGCGTGGCAGCTCTACCTCTCGCCGGCAATCACGGAAGACTACGCAACGACCGATACGACCGACGACATACACCTGGTCGACACCACCGGGGCCGGGGCAGCCCGTCGCGGATACAGCTTCGCCAGCGGCACGCTGCCCTAGGCCTCTTCCTGCAGTGTGGGCGCTGCGGGCTTTCCCCGCGCACCCCTTGCTGGAACGCACCGGTAGGGGCCGCCTCCATACGGGAGGCGGCCCCGATTGAACGAGGATCTCCGGGAAGCGGGGATCGCCTCCGACGACTCTCAGGGGTGGTCCCTCCGGAATCCGCGCATCTTCAACCCGCTCGGCGCTTCTGCGCGACCTGTGACGTCTCCGGCGCCACAAACACCATGACCGCCGTTCCCGCGACGCCGACCGCCGCCACCGCCCCGACGGCGACGGGCAGAGAAGCCGCCGCGGCCACCAGCCCCACCAGGCTGGGTCCGGCGGTCGCCCCTACGTCGCCGAAGAGGCGCCAGAGCCCCAGGAATGGGCCGGTCTGGTCGTCCGGTGCGAGGTCGGCTCCCATTGTGAGGTTGATGCCTGCGCCGAAGCCGTTGCCGGTGCCGATTATCGCCGCGGCAATGACGAAGCCTGCAAATGTGTGGGTGAACGGGATGATTGCAAGGCCCAGGGTGAGGATGCCCATGCACAACGCCCCTGCAACCTTGCGTCCTGCCGTGTCCATGATGAAGCCCGCCGGCAGGAAGAGCAGCAGATCAAAGAGGGCCGCACCGGACATGACGAAGCCGATACTCGAGACCGACAGACCGATCGACTCGCCCCACAGGGGAAGGATCACGCTTCGCGATGCTCTCAGGAGCATGAGGGCAATCAGGGCGCTCCCCACGGCATACATGCCCGGAACGGGGTGCGTGATGAGGCGGCGAATCGTGGCGAAGCGCGCATCTGGGTCGGTGTTGCCGGCCCCTGCAGTCCGGGCGGGGCCGACCGGTTCCGCACCACCCGGCGGTGTCACCACTCTCCCGGCGCGCGCTCCTGCTCTTCCGACGCGCGCTGCCGCCCCGTCGGCGCCAGGCAGAAAGAGCGAGACCAGTGTCAGTGAAGCGGCAATGAAGAGGGCAAACAGCAGAAAGGTCGCGCTCATGCTGAACACCTCGGTGACGGCGCCGCCGATTGCCGGACCGACGAGGGCCCCGATTCGCATGGAGCCCCCGACGCTCGACAGCGCGCGGCCCCGCAAGCCCGTTTCCATGGTTGCCCTGACATGTCCCTGAAGGCCCAGCACAAAAAGCGCCGACATGCCGCCGATCAGCAGAATGCCGAGTGCCGCAACGGGGAGCACCGGCGCCGCCGCCAGAAGAACCCCCACTCCGATCAGAACAAGCGCCGCGAACGTCATAATGCGCCGCGATCCGACCCGTCCGAGAAGCAGACCCCCCGGCAGATCGATCAGGAGCGTGCCGCCGCCTCGCAGCGCGAGGATCAGCCCGACAATTCCAACGGATGCACCAATAGTGGTCAGGTAACTCGGGAGTCCCGGAAGGATGGCGAAGATCGCCGTGGCAAAGAGAACCATCGGCAGGTAGACCGGCAGCACGAGGTGCAGCAGTGCGCGCATGACGCGCAGTCTACCATGAACTGAACATGGAGATTGAGAGCACGGAAGCTGGGTACGGCGATCGGGCGCAACAGTCGGCCGGCCGGACCGCGGGGCCCGCCGCCCTCACCCCACCCACTCGTACAGCACTTCGCGGTGCTCGTCGCCGGGGAGCTCCCGGTGGGGGAGGGAACAGGCACCGGCAATAGGGCACGTCTTACAGGTCGGTCCGCAACTTGGATCGATGTCCACGGGCCGCAACACCTCGGAGGTGAGGCGGCCCTTGTGGCGCCAGAATGCCGCCGCCGCGGTGACGGTTTCGCGGTCGGTGCGCAGGTCCGCGGTGAGCTCGGTGAGGGTAGCGCTTCCCGAGGCGGCAAGGGTGTCTGCAAACCGGCGAAGCATCATTTCCGCTGCGCCTCCGGCGTCATGATGCGCGCGACGGGGCGGCTGAGGAGCCGCAGTCCCACGCCCATGGCGACAAGGATCGCTGCGGCCAGACCGATCAGAGCGATACTGCCGCCGGAGCCGATCTGGAACACCAGGGTGGCGACGATCCACGCCAGAAGCGCCTGGTAGATCACCAGGAGCGTGCCGAGAAACCCTCCCATCTCCTGAACGGCGGTGCCTACCGCCGCCAGGCAGGGCGTGTAGATCAGCACGAAGAGGAGGAAGGCGTAGGCCGCCAGGGGGGTGAAGCGGTTGCGCATGCGGGTGAAGATGCCGCTGCCTGCGCCAGCTTCCTCGGCAACCACGTCGGGTTCCTCGCCGATGATCCCGGCACCGAGCGGGTCTGCCAGGCCGCCCACGACTCCGGCCAGGTTGGCCGGGACGCTCCGCAGCGCCTCGAGAACACCCGCGCCAATGTCGACACTCGGCCCGGCCGCGGCTGCCGCTTCGGCCTCCGATCCGGCGGCCGCTTCCGGGGCGCCCGCCCCCGCGCCGACTTCCGCCGCGCTCGCTGCCGCGGTCTCGCCGGTTGGGGCCGCTGCGGCCGGCTCGCTCTGGGTGTAGAGGGAGCCCAGGGTGCCGACAATGATCTCCTTGGCAAAGAGGCCGGTGAAGATGCCCACGGTGGCGGGCCAGTTGTCCTTCTCAATGCCCATGGGTGTGAAGACCGGCGTGATGGCGCGGCCCGTCGCCGAAAGGACCGACTGCTCGGAGTCTTCGTTTCCAAAGGTGCCGTCGGTGCCGACGCTGTTGATGACACTCAGGATCATGACCACCAGGACAATGACGGCGCCCGCCCGGATGATGAAGGACTTCAGCCGACTCCAGGTCTGCAGGAAGGTCTGCTTCGGCCGGGGACTGTGGTAGGGCGGAAGCTCCATGATGAAGTGGGAGCTCTCGCCCCTGAACATGGTGTGCTTGAGGAGCAGGCCGGTGAGCATGGCCAGGACAATGCCGATCAGGTAGAGCGAGAAGACGACCAGGCCGCCCTGCGTCGGGAAGAAGGCCGCCGCGAAGAGGGCGTACACCGGGAGTCGCGCGCCGCAGGACATGAAGGGCGCCATGAAGATGGTCATGTAGCGGTCTCTCGTGCTCTCGAGTGTTCGTGTTCCGAGAATGGCGGGGACCGTGCATCCGAAGCCCACCATCATCGGCACAAATGACTTGCCGGGAAGGCCGATCCGGCGCATGAAACGATCCATGACGAAGGCGGCCCTCGCCATGTACCCGGAGTCCTCCAGGAGGGCGAGCATGAGGAACATGAAGAACATGACCGGGATGAAGGTCGAGACCGTCTGGACGCCGGCGCCCAGGCCGCCCGCCACGATCGTCTGCAGCCACGCCGGTGCGCCGGCTGACGCAATAAGAGCGCCGAGGCCGTCGACGAAGATGGTGCCGAAGAGAATGTCGAAGAAGTCGATGAATGCGCCGCCGATGGTGATGGCAACCCAGAAGACCAGGTACATCACCCCCAGGAAGATGGGTATACCCAGCAGCCGGTTGAGGGCAATGCGGTCGATCCGGTCCGAAAGCGCCTCCTTGGTCATGCGCTGTTTCGACACCTGCCGGGAGAGGCCGTGAATGAGGGCGTACTTCGCATCCGCAATGGCAATGTCGGCATCGTCCCCGAGCTGCTTGTCCAGGGCTTCCAGGCTGTCGGCGATCTCGCGCAGGCCCAGGGCGCCGGAGGCGACGACCCGGTCGGTGATCCAGGAGTCGTGCTCCAGGATCTTGAGGGCTATCCACCGCGGGTGGACGTGAAGCGTCTCGGCAACCTCGGCCAGGCGGGGCTCCCACTCGGCAAGGAGCGCCTCAATGGGCTCCGGGTAGGATACGCGCACCGTCGCGGCGGTCGGCGTCTGCGCCGCCTGGGCAATGGTGCGCTTGATGTTCTGGATGCTGTCGCTGCGAATGGCGGATGCGGGCACTACCGGGCAGCCCAGGCGCTCGGCGAGCTCGTCCGTATCGATTTGAAGGCCCCGCTGCTGCGCCAGGTCCATCATGTTGAGGACCACGACGACGGGGATCTCCATCTCAATGAGCTGCAGAGTGAGGTAGAGGTTTCGCTGGAGATTCGTCGCATCCACCACGTCGACGACGACATCCGCCTCGCCGCTCAACAGGTAGTTCCGGGCAATGATCTCGTCCTCGGCGGTTGCCGACAGCGAGTAGATCCCCGGGAGGTCCATGATGTTGATGCGGCCTCCCGCGAGCTGCGCGGTTGCCTGGTGCGGCTCCGTCGTGTGCCCCTGCTCGGGCGCGAACGGACGAACCAGGAGGTCCGTCGCAGAGTCGTAGGAGAGAAAGCCCTCCTTCTTCTCGACGGTGACACCCGGCCAGTTACCGATTCGCTGCCGCGCCCCGGTGAGGCCGTTGAAGACCGTGGTCTTCCCGGAATTGGGATTGCCCGCAAGGGCAACCGTTATGGTATGTGAAGAGGCGCTCATGCGTCGGACCCCCGTGACTCGTCGCTGTTGATGCACTCCAGTTGCAGTACGGATGCTTCGTCTTTGCGCAGGGAGATATTGAAGCCGCGCACGCGAATGTCGACGGGATCGCCCAGCGGCGCGACGCGCACAAGGGTGATCTCGGTGCCCCTGGTCAGGCCCATGGTGAGCAGCCGCGTCCGGTAGTTGGACCGGCCACCCTCGTATCCCACGATCCGGGCAGACTGCCCCGGGCGGATATCATGAATTCGACACGGCAACGGTGTCTCCTTGTAAGTTAGGCTTGCCTAACAATTAGTACGAATTGAGTCAGATGTCAAGGGGACGATGCTCACGGCGAACCGCCCTGGGGCGGGCGGTTCGCCCATGAACAGGCCGCACCGGGGCGGTAACGCCCGCCCCGGTGGGAACGGCGGCGCGGCGTGCCGGCGGCGCCGGGGCTATCAGTAGTCGTAGTCGTCGTAACCGCCGCCGGCCGGGGCGCCCTTCTTCTTCTCGGGAACGTCGGTAATGGCGCATTCGGTGGTGAGGAAGAGTCCCGCCACGGAGGCGGCGTTCTGCAGGGCGGTCCGGGCGACCTTGGTCGGATCAATGATGCCCGCCTTGATCAGGTCGGTCCATTCCATCTTCGCGGCGTCGAAGCCCATGGAGCCCTTCTCGTGCTTGGCGCGTTCGGCAACAATCGACCCGTCCATGCCCGCGTTCGCGACGATCTGCCGGATGGGCTCCTCCAGGGCTCGCCGGACAATGCGGAAGCCCGCCTTTCCGTCCGCGGTGAGGTCGTCGATCTTCTGCTTCTCCACCTCCGCGGCGGCGCGAATCAGGGCCACTCCGCCTCCGGGAATGATTCCCTCCTCGACGGCGGCGCGCGTTGCCGAGAGGGCGTCCTCGACGCGGTGCTTCTTCTCCTTCACTTCGACCTCGGTTGCGGCGCCAATGCTGATCACCGCCACGCCGCCGGCGAGCTTGGCCAGGCGCTCCTGGAGCTTCTCCCGGTCGTAGTCGGAGGTGGTTTCCTCGATCTCCCGTTTGATCTGGGCGATCCGGCCCTCAATGTCGCTCTTTGTGCCGGCGCCCTCAATGATGGTGGTGTCCTCCTTGTCGACGCGGATCCGCTTTGCCCGCCCCAGATCGCCGATCTCGGCGCTCTCGAGCTTCATGCCGGTCTCCTCGGAGATGACGGTAGCGCCGGTAAGAACGGCAATGTCCTGAAGCATGGCCTTGCGGCGGTCGCCGAAGCCCGGCGCCTTCACGGCGCAGACCTTCAGGGTGCCCCGGAGCTGGTTCACCACCATGGTTGCCAGCGCTTCCCCCTCAATGTCCTCTGCAATGACCAGGAGGGGCTTGCCGCTCTGGGCGACCTTCTCCAGAAGGGGAAGCAGGTCCTTCATGGCGGAGATCTTCTTGTCGTGAATGAGGATGTACGCATCCTCCAGGTTCGCCTCCATGTGCTCCCGGTCGGTCGCGAAGTAGGAGGAGATGTATCCCCGGTCGAACTGCATGCCCTCGACGAACTCCAGGGTGGTGTCGAGAGTCTTCGCCTCTTCGACCGTGATCACACCGTCCTTGCCGACGCGGTCCATGGCATCCGCAATGAGCTCGCCGATCTTCTCGTCGTTGTTCGCGGAGAGCGCCGCCACCTGAGCGATCTCCGTGCGGCCCTTGATTGCCGTTGACATCGACTTCAATGACTTCACTGCAATGTCCACTGCCTTGTCCATGCCGCGCTTCACATCCATGGGATTCATCCCGGCGGCGA
This sequence comes from uncultured Spirochaetaceae bacterium, assembly GCA_964654185.1. Classification (GTDB taxonomy): domain Bacteria; phylum Spirochaetota; class Spirochaetia; order DSM-27196; family PWMO01; genus CAYFQV01. Next base: position 11,674 of record CAZZIE010000123.1, read on the forward strand.
CGCCGGCAATCCCCTCGGCGATCATCCGGTGGGCGAGCACCGTGGCGGTGGTGGTCCCGTCGCCGGCGACGTCGTTGGTCTTGCTGGCGACCTCCTTGAGGAGCCGGGCGCCCATGTTTTCATAGACACCGGGAAGCTCAATGTCCTTGGCGATCGTCACGCCGTCGTTGGTCATGGTGGGAGCGCCCCAGCTCTTGCTGAGAACGACGTACCGGCCCCTCGGGCCGAGGGTCACCCGGACCGCGTGCGCCATTTTCTCCACGCCGTGAAGCAGCTCTGCTCGAACGTCCTCTCCGAACATCAGTTGTTTTGCCATGTGCCACTCCTTGGTAATTTCGGAACTGGCAAGAATTTACGCGAGTTTGGGGAATAGTCAAGTCTTTACGGCGCCGGCTCACGCCACGCCGTGCAGCTTCCGGTAATCCCCGGCGCTCATGCCTTCGAAGCGGCGGAAAACGCTGCAGAAGTAGTTGAGGGACTCGTATCCGCAGCGCTCGGCTATGTCGGAGATGTGCAGATCCGAGTGCTGGACCATGAGATCCTTGCTCCGGGCAATGCGGTAGGAGTTGATATATTCGAAGGGGCGCCGGCCGGTGGCGCCCTTGAAGAGGCGGCAGAAGTGCTGCGGCGTGACCCCGACGGCATCGGCGAGATCCCGGACGGTGATCACCTGGTCGTAGTGGTTGTTGATGTAGTCGAAGGCGGGGCGCAGGCGTTCATATTTCTGTTCCGCCGGTTCGTCGTCGCGGTGGTGGGCGTACTTCATGAGGGCAATGAGGAACTCGTAGACCAGGGCGGAGCACTCCATGCCGTGGAAGGGATCCTTCGAGAGCATCTGCTTGAGGCCGTAGCGGATCCGGTCGGTGAGGATGTCGGCATTCCCGACGCCGTAGACCCCGGATGCGGTCATGCCGATCGACTCCAGCACCTCCGGCACCCCGCGCCCGCCGAAGGTGAACCAGTGCACCATCCATCGATCGGTACGGGGAAAGTACTCGTGAGGAACGCCGGGGTGGAGGAACATGGCGTAATTGGGCGAGACGACCTCTTCCCGGGGCAGGGCGCCTTCGGCGCCGCGCCGAGGCTCACCGTGCCCGCGGGAACCGCCCAGTCGCGCGGCACCTCCGTCCCCGGCGCCGTCCGCGTCGCCGGGGCCGCCGTCCGAATTGCCCCCCAGCCGGAGAATGCCTTCACCCGCGTAGCACTGTATCCACTGGTAGTAGGGGTAGCCGTTCGGGCGGGAGTGGGGATCGAGGTCCTGACTGAAGTCGCACCCCGCCCCGACCAGGTAGAAGGGGAGGCGCATCTCACTCTCTGAGAGTACGGCAAAACTGAAGACGCCCACGAAACCTCCTGACGGCGCCGGGTCCGGCCCCGACGCCCCGCGCGCCGCAAGCTCCCGCGTGCCCGCGCCGCTCCGGGGCCCGCGAT
>CAZZIE010000124.1:0-13006 GCA_964654185.1 uncultured Spirochaetaceae bacterium
CATCATGATGCCCACGGACCCCCGGTACTTCGTGCTTCGGTCGTCCGCCATCAAGGAGTTGGCGCGCCTGAACGGAGATATCTCCACGATGGTGCCGGAGATCGTTGCGAAGCGTCTCAAGGAGAAACTGCGCCCCTAGTCCGCTGCGCATCCCGTCCGCATCCCGGAGGGGATGCCCGTCGCGGCATCCTGCGGTATCACCGGTCGGCGACCGACAATTGGTTGACACGACCGGGCCGCTATACTAAGTTACGACCATTACTCTGAGGAGGATAAGCTCACATATGGCTGTACCAAAGAAGAAAGCGTCCAAGGCCCGGACCCGACGACGTCGCAAGATCAATCGCAAGCTCGATCTTCCCACGCTTATCACTTCTCCCGAATCGGGTGAAACTGTGAAACGTCATCGGGTCGATATGAAGTCAGGCTACTACCGGGGTCGAAAAATCTTTGATCCTGAAGAACTTGAATAGCGAAGAGAATCAGCTAACGAGGAGGATGATTCCATGGATGAACTGTTCGAGAAAATGAAGAAGCTCATTGCCGATAAGCTCGAGGTCGAGGAAAGCAAGATCACCCTCGACTCCTCGTTCCGTCAGGATCTCGGTGCGGACAGCCTCGATACCTACGAGCTGGTCTACGCCATTGAGGAAGAGATGGGCATCTCGATTCCCGACGAGAAGGCAAACGAGTTCGAGACAGTTCGCGACGCGCTCGACTACCTGAAGAGCCAGCAGAAGTAACTTCTCATCTTATCCAGGGCGGCCTCCGGAGACGCCACCTCGGCGTCGAGGCGGGTTTCCGGTGCCGTAATTAGACGTTCCTTGAGTTCCTCCGGTAAAATCCGGGGGAACTCGTTTTTTGTCCCGACAGGTTTGTTGATACCAAAGAAGAGACCTACGCACTCCGGAATGAACGGTCGCAGCCGACGAACGGAATCACATTTCACGCCACCTCCGGTAGACGCCGAGCGCCTAAAAGAGCTCCAGCTCTTTGAGAAGCAGGCGCAGATTCGCTTCAAGAATCGCGAGCTTCTGAACCTCGCCTTCTGTCACCGCTCCTACGCCAACGAGAACGAGCACATGGACAACAACGAGAAACTCGAGTTTCTCGGCGACTCCGTTCTCGGTCTGGTCGTGGCCGAGTATCTCTTCGATACCATGACGGACCGTCCCGAGGGGGACCTCGCCAAGATCAAGTCCTTCGTGGTCAGCGAGGAGGTTCTGGCCGCGGTTGCACACGATCTCCGGGTGGACAACTTCATTCTCATTGGCCGGGGCGAGGAGTACTCGGGGGGCCGCACCAAGAAGGCTCTCCTTGCGGACGCCATGGAGGCGATCATCGGGGCGTACTTCCTCGATTCAGGGCTGAAGAAGTCCCGCAAGTTCATTCTGGAGCAGATCGTTCCGGAAATCGATAAGGTGCGGGAGAACCGCCACAAGAAGGACTACAAGACCCTGCTGCAGGAACTGGTGCAGAAGCGCTTCAAGACCTATCCGAAGTACACCCTCATGAAGAAGACCGGACCCGATCACAGCAAGACCTTCTGGATGCAAGTACAGGTCAAGGACCGCACCTACGGTCCCGGGAAAGGCAAGAACAAGAAGGAAGCGGAGCAACAGGCCGCCCGCCTGGCCTACGAGGCGCTCGGCGACGATTAGAGGCTCCTTCGCCGGGAAGCGCTCCTGCGTCCCAACCTCCCTCCCGTCACATCGCTGCCGTCACCGTCCGTCCTCCCGACGGTCCGTCACATCCAGGTGCTCCCGGTGGAAGTTCGCCGCGATGTCCAGAAGGCGCCGGCGCTCGTTCTGAGCCGGGTCCTCCATTACCGTGTCCAGAAGAAAGTCCAGGACGCGTCCCATAAGGGGGCCGGGCGGTATGCCCGCCTCGGTCTGCAGGTCGCGGCCGTCAACCGCCAAATCCTTCAGCGACAGCGCGGACTCTTCCGCAAGAACCCGTTGCACCCTTTCGGTGAGCGCGTCCAGATGGCTGTGACGCGGATAGCGCCCGGTCTTTCCGTATGCATCGGCCCTCTGAACTGCAATAAGGTCCCACACCGCCTCCGGTCCGACTCGATGAATGAAGCGACGCACCGCGGCATCCGACCACTCCGGGGTGTAGTGGATCATGTGCGCGGCCACCAGACGGGAAACGTAGCGCACCGTGCGGGTAGGGAAGCGCAGCCGCGTCAGTATCCTCTCGGAAAGCTCGGCGGAGCGCTGATCGTGGCCGTGGAAGTGGACAATCTCACCGTCTTCGGTCGTCATGGTGTCGGGCTTGCCGATGTCGTGAAGGAGCGCTGCAAGCCGAACTTCGCGGCGATCGTGAGGGGCCCCGTCGCAGGCGAGAAGCAGATGGTCAAGGAGATCCGCGACGGCGCCGCCCTCCTGGGGAACTCCCGCGCAGGCGCTCAGCTCAGGCAGAACGATCTCCAGGATCCCCGTCTCATGCATGACCCGGAAGCCGAGAGAGGGACGCTCCGCTTCGAGCATGCGCACGATCTCCTCCCGTATCCGCTCCGCCGCGACCGCCGCCAACGCATCCTTGACGCGGCTGAGCGCAGCGTAGGTTGCATCTTCAATGCGGAATTCGAGCTGCGCCGCAAACCGGCACGCCCGGAGCAGCCGCAGGCCGTCCTCGCGGAGGCGCTCATCCGGGTCCCCGATTGCGCGAACGAGACCCATACGGATGTCCCGTCTCCCCTCAAAGGGATCGTAGAGATCTCCCGAGGCGACTTCCACGGCCATGCCGTTCATGGTGAAGTCGCGACGCGAGAGATCCGCGTCGATGTCGCTTTCGAAGCGCACCGCGTCCGGATGCCGGCCGTCGGAGTACTCGGACTCGCTGCGGAAGGTGGTGACCTCAAAGGGCTCACCCTGAAAAAGAACCGTTACCGTACCGTGCTCAATCCCGGTGGGAATGACGCGCCTGAAGAGACGCTGCACGTCCTCCGGGCGGGCATCCGTCGCCAGATCGTAGTCTTTCGGCTTTCGTCCCATCACGAGGTTGCGCACCGCCCCGCCCACGAGAAAGCACTGGAATCCCGCCTCGTCGAGAATCCGACCAATGCGTTTCACTCTGCGGGGAAGGTTGAAGCCGGCCATCGGCCCATTATCTCAGAGGTGCGGGAGGTGTCAACAAACGATCACGCGTCGCGCGTTCCCTTCACAATTCAAAAAGGGGCAGCCCGTTGGACTGCCCCTCTTCGCTGTAACAGCTACTCGATCTACTGCAGGAGCTGCAGCACCGTCTGCGGCTGCTGGTTTGCCTGTGCGATCATGGCGGTGGAGGACTGCATGAGCACCTGGTTCTTCGTGAAGTCCACGATCTCCTTTGCCATGTCGAGGTCGCGGATCTGAGACTCCGAAGCCTGCATATTGTCCGCGCCGATGGCCAGTCCCTGTTGCGCCGTCTCGAGGCGATTCTGGTACGCGCCGAGGTCGGCGCGCTGCTTCGAGACCTTCTGCAACGCCGCATCGATCACACCGATCGAGATGTTCGCGTTGTCCGGCGTCGACAGCGAGATGAAGCTCGCGGAGTGGGGGAGCCCTGAGGAGCCCTGAATCCCGAGACCCTGTCCCGTCATCGTGCCGATGTACACACGCTCGCGCTGGTCCATGTTCGCTCCAATGTGGAACCACATGCTCCCGGTCACGTTGTTGGTGCCGGTGTCGCGCGCGAAGCGGCCGGTCAGCAGGTTGCGACCGTTGAACTGCGCGTGCGAGGCAATGCGATTGACCTCGTCCACCATCTGAGAGACTTCGACCTGAATGTACAGGCGGTCTTCAGATGTGTAGATCCCGTTCGAAGCCTGAACGGCAAGCTCACGCATCCGTTGCAGGATGTCCTGCGTGGACTGCAGATAGCCTTCCGCAGTCTGGATGAAGGAGACGCCGTTCGCTGCGTTCCGCTCAGCCTGGTTCAAGCCGCGAATCTGGGCGCGCATCTTCTCCGACACAGCGAGACCACTGGCGTCGTCGCCGGCGCGGTTGATGCGCATGCCCGAAGACAGCTTCTCAATGTTGCCGTCAAGCTCCGTTGAGTTGAACTTCTGCTGGCGCTGCGCGAACATCGCACTGATGTTGTGATTGATGATCATCGTATCCTCCTTGATACGGCTCGGTCCGGACATCCGTGTCCGGTGGGTTGTGCCGACAAACTGCCGGTCATCTTCAAGTGTCGGCATCTGAGCGTCCGCCTTGAGCGGAAGCGCCCTGCCGGAACCCTCAGTACCCGTTTTGACCGCAGTACTCCCAGGACCCACACTACCCGCAGTATCCCCAGGACCCGCACTACCCGCGGAAATAGACAGCCGATCAACCCCTGGAGTACTATGGCCCAATGAACCGACGAGGGCTGGATGAGTATCGCCGCGTCGACGGCGTGGCGGTCGTCGGGGGCGAGTACCCGGACCGCGGCAGCCTGGGGCCGTGGTTGCACGAGAATCCGTTCATCGTCGCGGCGGACTCCGGGCTGGAGACCGCGCTCCGCCTTGGATTGACACCGTCCGTCGTCGCAGGGGACATGGACTCCATTTCGGACAGGTCGCTCCTGGAGAGCTTCCGGGAAGATCAGGTGCGAACGGTGCCGCCGGAGAAGGACGAGACCGATACGGAGCTCGCCCTTGCGGTACTGAAGGAGAGGGGTTGCCACCGGACGCTTATCGTGGGCGGCGGAGGAGGGCGGCTCGACCACCTCCTCGCGATCCTTGCGCTTTTTGAACGGGATGATCATCCGTCGGCGTGGATCACCTCCCACGATGAAATCATGGCAGTGGACGATGGCATTGATCTTGTCGATATGAAGGGGAACCGAGTTTCGTTCTTCCCAATCGGCCGGGAAACCTGCACCATGCGGTCACAGGGGCTGAAATGGCCCCTCGACACCCTGTCATGGCACCACGGCGACCACGGGCTCAGCAACGTCGTTACCGCGGAGCGCGCCGCTGTCGAGATGGTAACGGGCCGGCTCCTGATGGTTCGCCGGCTCGAGTAAGGACTCCGGAAGGAGCGGAAATGTCGCAATCCGGGACGTTTCAACAGCTCGTTCGCACCCTCACGGATGACGAACGCAAACGCCTCTACGAGCGCATCACCAAGAGTCTCGGATACGATGAAACGTCCCGTACGCGGATCTATCCGAGTGAGCTACACAGGGAGCAGCGGGACTCACTGATCGAGCGTGACATGAAGCGCATGTCTCTGGGCATGCGGATTCGCTTCTTCTTCCGCAAGGTTCTTGGCCGCGGCTCCGCGGAGGACGCCTTCATTGCGGTTCGCCTCGGCCAGATGAAACGCCACGTGAAGCGGGCAGGCATTCCGATCGAGGGCCCCTCGCCGGCGCGGGTAGGACCGGAGCTGGCGATCCGGGTGTTCTCCCTCTACCAGGCGGCGTACCCGATTATCCCGTTCTTCGTGCACATCTGGCACGACCTGTCGGTCTTCCAGCGCATCCTCCACGAGCCGCTCAGGCGCCGCATTCCCGGAGCAAAGTCAAAGCTCGACGAATTCGTTTCCCAGACCGAACTTGAGAGCATCTATCTCAACCGGCAGAACCACGGCGATCTGCGAACGGAAGTACAGAACCGCCTGGAGGCGTACACCTCGTCCATTCATGAAGATGTTCTGCGTCAGGTCGCCGAAGGTTTGTTACCCCTGTACTACCTCCGCGACGTCTGTCTCTTCGACTACCACGACTTCTTTCACGCTTTCGGCGCGATCATCGGAAACGAGCCGCCCAGCGAGATTCCCGATTTCCAACCGGCCACGGGCCAGGCGGTCCTGCCCTTCCTGGATGACCTCTACTACGCACTCTACGCGGCGGGAAAGAGCCGCGAAGGCAGCGAGATCCATGATGAGATCCTGGAAGCCTACGAGAACATCCACGCCTCCGAGATCGGGGAGACCGCGGACGGGTCGGAAGCAAAGCGGCTGAAGGAAGGGATTGAAGCGGTGAAGAAGGCGACCCTGCAGCTCGACGCCCGTACACCGATTGACGACATCATCCGGTACCTGAACGAGGATCCATACTATCGCTTCATCGTCTACGTCCCGCGGCTGAACTTGAAGGAGTTTTATCACGACGCACTCAAGATGAACGTCCTTTCCGATCTGGATGAACGCCTTCCGTCGATTCGCGCAGGCGCCGTCCGGCGCATGATCGAGTCCATCTTCGGCAAGGATCCGCCGGACTTTGCACACTTCCGCGCGAGTGTCCCGGAGAGCCTCACGAAGCTCGGCCTTCGCGGTTTCCGTCACGTCAAGTCGCTCAACATCCTGTACAACTATATCCAGCAGATCTATCGCAGGAAGCATCAGGGCTTTGTGCGAACCATTGGAGAGCTTCTTCCGACACGACGAAAGAACGTCTCCAACGATCTCGCCTTCCACGCTGCGGGCATTGAAGATATTGCGGAGAAGATCCGGACCTTCGACTACGGCTTCTCCCCGGAGGGCGATAACGGAAAGCGGTACTACCGGTTGCGCTATGCGGTGGAGCGTGATGCGAGTCAGCATCGGCTCTTTCAGGAGTTCGTGAGCCAGATCGACCGTGAGTCCTCCAGCCTCTCCCGGGAAGGGGTGGAGCACCTCCAGGGATTGGAGCGCATCTTTCGCGAGCTCATTTCAGACATGCCGCCGGGCCTGGCCGACCAGTTTCGCAGGCGCTATGCGGCTCTCGAGCGCCCGCCTGCCCTGGACGCCCTCCTCATGGAGCGAGTGGTGGAGTTTGCGAACGTGTCGAGGCTGATTGGACAAGTGCTGTCCATGGAGGCGGCAGGTAGTGCTATCCCGTCGACAGGAGCCGTATCCGGCGGTCAGAAGTCAGAAAGCACCGGTACCGCCGGCAACGAGAGCGAGAGCGGCGCAGACAGCACTTCCAAGGGAGGCTGATGCGTGGCGCGACGCCGAGGACGCCCCGGCCGCGCCCCGATCTGGCTCGCTACTCCTGCGGCGGGGCCGGCAGGCTGATCCCCAGCTCCTGAATGTTCAGCGGATCCACCCCGTTCTCCGCCAGGAGATCGAAGTACTCCAACAGCGACGGATACTGCGACAGAACCTCCCCGTACTGCTGCAACCGGCTCACCCGGCTCTCCTGCTGGACCTCACGAGATGCGGCATCCACTCCAACGGTGGCCACCGCTTCCCGGCGCGCCTCGATGCGGGCGTAGTAGAGGTCCCGGGCGGATCGATAGAGCTGGAGATCCGGCAGCTGCACCTCCTGGGGAACCACCGAGGTCACCGTCACGAAGGGGTAGATCTCCTCCAGATCCGCCTGGATGGTTTCGGCAAGCTCCGCCGAGACACTCGCAACTCCCTCCGCCTCCGCGAGAGTACTCAGATTCTCAGAAACGATGCTCAGGAGTTGCTGCTGCATGGCCTGCTCCCGCGCCTCGTACCAGTTCACGAGCTCCTCCGGTTCCATGACCTCGTCCTGGAGGAGCTCGGGCAACCGCTCCGGATCGAAGCGGTAGCTCAGGCGAACGCGCAGGGAGTAGTCGAAGGAGGGACTCTCCTCCAGCTCCCCGGCGTAGAGTGATGCGGACGGCAGCGATCCCCGGGAGGAAAGAGTCGCCGTGAAGGGCTCGGCGCTGTAGGTGTGAAGTGTGAGATTGGTCGGCAGGAGCGCCTGCCAGCGCCAGGCGAAGGTTCCCGCCTTCAGGGCGGTGCTTTCATACCCGTGTGTCTTGGTGAAGACGACGCCGTAATGTCCCTCGGGAATTCGGAACTGGATCCAACCGAAGTAGAACACAACGCCGCCGAGAATGATCAGGATGATCAGTGACAACAGGAACTTTTTCATGCTGGTTCTCCTATGCCCAGGATCGGCGGAATGGCCGGGAGCGACCGCACCACGCACGTGGGGGTCGTCGCCGCAGCAACCGGCTCATCCTCCCGCAGCCGCAGCGAGCGCTCATCACCGGCAAAGAGGCAGGTCTTGAGACCGCACTCATTTGCGGCCCAGATGTCGTTCAACATGTCGTTGCCGACGTAGAGGACCTCGTCGGCGGCAACGCCGTACTCCCGCCGCAGAGTGGCCAGCACGTGCTCGAAGAGCGCCGGCGACGGTTTTGCCTCACCTGCCAGGTAGGAGTACGCACACAGGTCCGGCCGTACCCCGAGCTCATCGAGGGACGCTCCCACCAGCGCAGGGAAGAGCAGGGGAGTGAAGAACTGAGCATTGGAGACGATGCCCACAGGGACCGCCTCCGCGATCACTCGCACGGTGGTTTCCATCTCCGGCATGGGCCACGTGGGATTCGTCAGCCCCTCGTACCGCACGGCGAGGCGCTCAATGTCGACGTCGGAGACGCCACCGTCCGTCCCGGGACCCTCCGTCGCGACGGTATCCGTCGGATGTCCCTCCGACAGGTACCCCCCCGCGCGAAGCGCTTCAACAACCTGCGCCCAGACCTCGCGAATCTCCACCTCGGGATGGGCAAGTCCGGCGCTGTGCTTGTCCGTGTGGATCCCCTCGATTGCAGCAAAGTAGGTCTTCTCGGCCAGCTCTGCCGCCTCCGCCGGTTCCGCCAGAGCCGCTGTCGCACCGCCATCCGCCCGGTCGCCATGGCCGCGGGAGCCGTCGAAGGTGGCTTCCAGGGCGTCCTGAAAGGCGCGCCGCCGTGCGCGGATCCGGGCGGCGCCGATATCACCGCTGGATGAGATCAGGAGCGTGCCGTAGATGTCGAAGAGGACCGCCCGCACCGCCGGAAGGCGCTGACAGCGCTCGTGAACCGAGGTTGCGACGGGTTCCATGGGTACCGCCGCCGTCCGAATGAGATCGATCAGTTCTTCCGGCGGTGCCGTAGCTTCTTGCATGCTGCCTGCATGGTACGGGGAGGCCCGTTTCAATGCAAGCACGACCTGGTGTATTCTTGACTCCGCATGGCGGCGCGTCACCACCACCACGACAATCCTGTTGCGCACTTCCTCTTTCCAGTCATCATCTGGACCGAGAGTCTCTGGGTCTTTTTCGGAACTCTCTGTTTCATTGCGGCAACCTTTTTTGTTCTGGGCAACGCCCAGGAGTTCACCGTGTGCACCCTGAACCTCCTGGTCTCCATTGCCCGGGTATCCGGGCTCCTTTGCGCGGTCTTCGCGCTGGCGTATCTGGTGCTCACCGCGGTATTCCGCGCGGGCGGCGGACCCCGGCGATTCGGCCACATCGTTCTGGCCGGCACGGTGCTCCTCTTCGCCCTTGTGGTCACCGTGGCGGGGTTCGCCGTGGACGCCGTCGTGCGTCCTCTTTCGTGATCCCGTTTCCAATCGGCATTTCCAGTCCATGGTGGCCATATCCAATGCAGTTGCAGGAACCGGCGAAGACGGGCACCATGCCCGGGTGATGGTCTACGCAGTACGAGGCGCCGCGGGCGTCGAGGAAAACAGCGCCGATGAGGTGTGCCGCACCGTTCACGGCCTGGTACGCGAGTTGTGTGAGCGAAACGGCATCCATGAGGCGGACATCGTGAGCATCGTCTTCTCTCAGACGCGGGACATTGCGGCGGCGAATCCCGCCCGGTGCCTTCGACGAATCGGCTTCGCCCGGACGCCGCTGTTCTGCACACAGGAACCGGACTACCCCGACTCCCTGCCGCGCATGCTGCGCGTCCTTCTCACGTTCCGTTCCGCGGAGGCGCAGGAGCCGACGCCGGTGTATCAGGGCCGTGCAGCCGAGCTTCGGCCGGACATGGCGTAGCGGCGCATGATCCGCCTCGATCGGACCTCCCACGAGCCGATTCTCAAGACCCGCGCAGAGGTGGCGCGGATGCGCAGCGCTGCGCAACGTCTCACTGAGACTCTCTTCGCCGTCGGCGCGCTCCTGGCTCCGGGAACGACCACGGCGTCCCTGATCCCGGCGGCTACCGGGCACCTTGCGCAGTTACAGGCCGACACGCTCCCGGACCTCACCGGCTTTCCCGACGTTCTCTGCGCCTCCCGCAACAATGTCGCCGCCCACGGTGTGCCCGATACGGCCCCGCTGGAGGAGGGGGATCTCGTCACCCTGGACCTGGCGGCACGGATCGGCGGCTGGTGGGGCGACGTCGCCTGGACCTTCATAATCGGGGAGGACTGCAGCGAACCGGCCAATGCCGGCGGCTCTCCGAGGGCTCCCGCCGCCCCTCCGGGTCGCGACACCATCACCCGGGCGCGGCGGATCCGCACCGCCGCCTGGCAGGCGTGCTGCGCCGGTGTGAGCCGCTGCAATCCGGGAGCGCGAATCGGCGACCTCGCTGCCGCAATGGCCGAGGCCGCTCACCGCCACGGCTGCGACATCGTCCCGGACTTCGCCGGTCACGGAATCGGCCGGGACCTGCACGAGGCCCCGGCGGTCACGCCGCGGGGACTTCCCGGCATGGGGGCGCGGCTGGTCCCGGGCATGGTGCTGACCGTGGAGCCCGTGGTCGTCGCCGGTGACTGCCAGGTGGACACGCTGAACGACGGGTGGACCTATGTCACCCGGGACGGCTCGCTGGCCGCGCAGTTCGAAGTCATGGTCTACATCCACCGGGAGGGGCACGAAGTGATCTCCTACCCCCAAAACCGCGGTCCCTTTCCGGAGTCGCAGCCGTCTTGACAGCCCCCTGCGTTCTCCGTAGATTACGGCCAATCACCAAGCCATCTTAGCTCAGCTGGTCAGAGCACGTGACTTGTAATCTCGGGGTCGTCGGTTCGAATCCGACAGATGGCTGGACGTACCGGCGCTGTGATCAGGGGACCGATCATGGGACCGGAGTGGTGCCCAGTGGCCACCCCGATCTCATTGGCCACCCTGATCTGGTCCCCCGACCAGGTCCCTTGACCACGAGCCGCCGGAGTTGATAACGTAGCGATACAATTGGGGAGTTTCCCGAGCGGTCAAAGGGGGCAGACTGTAAATCTGTTGGCTCAGCCTTCGAAGGTTCGAATCCTTCACTCCCCACTCGCCAATCGGAGCGGCACGGGAGGAGGCGCACGCCTCCTCCGGCGCTTCGGGATCCCGGGTTTCCTCGCAGGTCGTGCTCGGATCTTACATGACGAATAACACGCCGTTCTACGAAGAGGGATTGCGGTTCTCCTGCACACGCTGTTCCAAGTGCTGCCGCTTCGATCCCGGCTACGTCTTCCTTTCCGAAGCCGATATTGCATCCCTCATGGCTCACTTCGACGCCTCCCGACAGGAGATCGAGGAGCGCTACTGCCGCCACGTTGAGATGGACGGCCACGTCCGGCTGAGCCTGCAGGAGCAGGCCAACAACGACTGCGTCTTCTGGAATGACGGCGGTTGCACCGTCTACGAGGCGCGCCCGCTTCAGTGCCGGAGCTTTCCCTTCTGGCCGAGCTACCTCTTCAGTGAGTACACCTGGCAATCCGTGCGGAGCTTCTGCCCGGGTGTGGGCATTGGAGAGCTGCACAGTCGGGACGATGTAGACGGCTGGCTCCGGGCGGCCGAGCAGGAACCCTACATTCGGATGCCGCGATCCGCCGCGCGTACGGGCTTCAAGGCGGGGACGGACCCCGAAGCGGGGACGGACCCCGGGGCGGGGACGGACAGATGACGATTCGAATCTGGGGCGCCCGCGGCTCCCATCCGGTACCGCTGCGGCCGGATGAGGTGCAGAGCAAGATAGCGAGTGTCGTTCAGCGCATACGGCCCGCGGATATCGAGTCCCCGGATGCCCGGGAGCGCTTCCTCTCCCGGCTGCCGGCGTGGCTCTTCGGCACACCCGGCGGCAATACCACGTGCATTGAGGTCAATCTCGACGACGGCACGACCATCATCATTGACGCCGGCAGCGGGATCATTCCCTTTTCGGCGCAGTTGCAGCGGCGAATCGATCGGGAGACCCGAGAGTTCCACATCTTCTTCACGCACTTCCACTACGACCACCTCCAGGGACTCCCGTTCTTCGCCCCTGCGTACAACCCCAACTGCAGCATCCACTTCTACAGCCCGGTCCCCGAGTTCGAGCAGTTCGTGAAGGACCACATGCGGCATCCGTACTTCCCGATTACCATGGACGATCGGATGCGGGGCTTGTTACTTTTCCACGTTCTGAAGTCTCAGCCCGTACGCATCGGCGACGCCGAGATCTCCTGGCGCCCCCTGAATCATCCCGGCGGTGCCTTCGGGTACCGGTTTGACGCCGACGGCAGCGTTTTCGTCCACGCAAGCGATGTGGAGCTTCAGGAGGCGGATTTCGAGCGCACGGAAGAGAACGCGAACTTCTTCGGCAATGCGGACATGCTCATTCTCGACACGCAGTACACCCTCGGCGAGGCGATCGAGAAGTACAACTGGGGACACAGCTCCTTCAGCCTGGGCGTGGATTTCGCGACGGCCTGGAAAGTCAAGCGCCTGTACCTGTTTCACCACGAACCGCGATATAGTGACAAGAGGTTGTACAAGAACCTCCAGTCGGCGCGCTGGTACGCAAATCGGCTGGGAAACCACGAACTGGAAGTGTATCTGTCCGAAGAGGGCACTGAAGTCGAGCTCTGACGTCTGCAAAGCCTGAAACCATGAAGGACGACCTCGAGTTCAAACTGCACGGGAGGGAGCTCATCGGCTTGTACCTCCTGCTCTCTGCCCAGGAAGACAGCCTTGATCCTCCATTACGTCGCCTCAGGGAGAGACTGGAGGACCATCTGTACGCCGCCCTCTCTATTGACGAGATGGAACGGATCGAAGCGCTCTACGAGGATCCCGCAGAGTAACAAAGACAAGGGCAACAAAGACATATAGATGAGTACGAACAGATTCTTGCGACACCCCTGGAAAGTCCTCTCCCTTGCGGCACTTGTGGCGCTGGTCCCTGCTGCGGCGCCGAACGTCCATGCACAGGACGCTCCGGCCGGGGCCCAGGACACCCTGCGGCTCCTGGATGCCGAGCTGGTGCCCGCCGCGGTTGCGCTGGCGGCGCCGCGGACGCCCGCCGCCACGCGGTTGAACCCCGCCCTTGGCGCCCTCGAGGAGGACCTTGTCCTCTCCGGCTCCTACGTCGGCGCATTTTCCTCGACCTGGGCGACGA
>CAZZIE010000125.1:0-12971 GCA_964654185.1 uncultured Spirochaetaceae bacterium
CAGGTGGCGGTAGAGCGGGGCGCCGGCAATCTTGTGGATACCACCGTGCTGGACCAGACGCCGGGGGTCCTCCTCTTCACCGACCGCGCCATGTCGACCAAAGGTGCTGAGATCCGCGCCCTCTACCGCGCCTACAATCGCGCCGTCGATGCGGTGAACGCCGATCCCGACCGCTTCCGCCCCGCCATCGTGCGCCTCGGCGAGTTTCCGCCGGTGGTCGAAGACAGCATGTTCATTCCCACTTACCAGCCCGCCCGACCGCCCACACCTGCTGAGCTCGCCGACGTGACCGCCTGGATGGTGGAGAAGGGCCTCCTCGAGGGGGAGCCCGCCTACCGAGACGTGGTGGCGCCGGACCTGGTACCCTGAACCGGGCGGGGAGGCTTCGGTGCGGTGGGCCATGCCGGCCGGTCGCGCCGCGAGGGCGCTCGCCGGCCTCCGCACCGGCCCGCCGTGCCGCGTGACGACAGCCCTGCCGCGCCGGGTGGCCGACTTCCGCGAGGGCCTGAATGCTCGAGATCAGCAACTGCACCACCGGATTCGGTGTACACACTGTCATACTGGATGTCTCACTTTCGCTGAGCCCGGGAGAGCTCGTGGCCGTGGTGGGCCGGTCGGGGTGCGGCAAGAGCACCCTGCTCCACCTGGCCGCGGGCATTCACGCGCCCTGGGAGGGGAGCGTGCAGCTTCACGGGCGCGCTCTCGAGGGCGGTGACCGCAGGGTCGGCCTGGTGCAGCAGCACTATGGCCTCTTCCCCTGGTTCACGGTGTTCAGGAATGTCGAGCTGGGCCTCCGTCTTCGCGGGGTGTCCGGAGAAGAGCGGCGACGGCGCGTTCACGCCGGCCTGGCGGAGCTCGGTCTTCCCGAGAAGGCCGAGCGCTTCCCGGTCGAGCTCTCCGGAGGAGAGCAGCAGCGGGTGGCCCTGGCTCGGACCATCGTCTACGGGCCGGAGCTCCTGTTGCTCGATGAGCCCTTTTCCGCCCTGGACGCCTTCACCCGGGAGGAGCTGCAGGAGGCGCTCCTCGGTCTGCAGCGTCGCCACGGCAGCGCCTCCCTTTTGGTGACACACAGTCTGGAGGAGGCGGTCTTCCTGGCGGACCGCATCGGGATGATGCACGGCTCCCCGTCGCGCCTGACAGTGGGACCGAATCCCTGGTCACGTCCGCCCGCCGAGCGTACCGGCGCAGACCGCACCGGCGAGAAGTTCCTCCACGCCGTGGCGGAGGTGCGCCGCACCTTCGAGGAGTTGCACCGTGTCGGGTGAGACCGGCCACGGGCGCCGGCGCAGCGAAGCGCGCAACGCCCGCCCGGACTCCGTCGGCGGGGACGCCGAGCGGCACGGCGCACCCGGCCGAGATGGTCCGCGCCGCGCCGCCGGGCGTCGCGGCGCCCCGTGGCGAGTCCGGTCCGGGCAGCGCAGCTGGCCCGGGCGGGTGCTCTACGCCCTCTGGGCGGTCGCACTTCTTCTGGGTATCTGGGCCCTCCTGGCTGCAGTTCTGGATAGCGTCGTGCTCCCGGGGCCCGGCACCGTGCTTCTGCGCTTCGCAGAGCTCCTCCTGCCGACACTCCTTCCCAATGCTGCAGCAAGTCTGGCCCGGGTGCTGGTTGCCCTGGCGACGGCAACGGCGGTTGCGCTGCCTGTAGGTGTGGCCCTTGGCAGAATCCGGTGGGCCGGGCGCCTCTTCACGCCCCTGGTCTACCTGCTCTATCCGGTACCCAAGATCGCCCTGCTCCCTCTGGTCTTTCTCCTCTTCGGCGTGGGCGAGCTCGCCCGGGTGGTGCTGGTGTGGCTCGTCCTCTTCTTCCAGGTGCTCGTGGCGGTCCGGGATGCCTCCTCGGGCATTCCTGAGGGATACCGGACTTCCCTCACACTTCTCGGAGGGAAGCGGCCGGACCTCCTCCGTTTCGTTATCCTGCCGGCAATCCTTCCGGCCCTGCTCACGGCGCTTCGCATCGGCTCCGGCACCGCTCTTGCAGTCCTCTTCTTTGCCGAGACCTTCTTCACCGAGCTCGGACTGGGCATTTTCATTGTGGACGGCTGGATGAAGGCATCCTACGCGGATATGCTCGCCGGCATAGTGGCGATCGGGCTCCTCGGACTATTGCTGTTCACGGTCCTCGATGGCGCCCAGCGCCTCTTGTGCCGGTGGCGGCGAGAGGCGGGAACCCGCGCGAGATGACGGCGGGGCTGCAACGTGGGGCGATTCGGGGCGGCGTGCCCCGGGATGTGCCCACCGCGCACCCGACATGAGCGCACCCGACATGAGCGCACCCGACATGAGCCCATCCGACATGAGGCTGAGGCTCACCATCGGGTCATTTTCCACCTATCCTTGACGAGACCACTCAGCTGTACTACTGTATGGATTGTACTAATACTTTAGTACAATTCTGGAGACGGGGCGGCCGAATGTGGGCCGGCCGAGACCACGCCGGCCCCGTGTCGGAACCGAGAAGGGGCCGGGCAGGTGCCGGCAGGTACGCCGGCGACGCGGTCGCGGAGGAGGCGACGATGGTTGAAGTGAAGGGACTCTATCACTCCTATACGAATGATGAGAAGTACGCGGTCAATGATGTGAGCTTCACCATTGAGCGGGGACAGATCTTCGGCTTCCTGGGTCCGAGCGGCGCCGGCAAGTCGACCACCCAGGCGGTGGTGACCGGGCTCCTGGGGCTCCAGAAGGGCGCGATCGTAATCGACGGCGAAGCGCGTGCGGGACAGCCCGGGAAGGAGTTCTTCAATCGGATCGGAGTCGGCTTCGAGAAGCCCAACGTCTACAAGAAGCTCTCCGGTCTGGACAACCTGCGCTTCCACGCCTCCCTCTACGATCGCGAGACCGAGGATCCCCAGCGGCTCCTCGACATGGTCGGCCTTGGAGCGGAAGGGCAGAAGAAGGCCGGCGCCTACTCCAAGGGCATGATGCAGCGCCTGGGCTTCGCCCGGTCCATGGTGAACAAGCCCGAGATCTGGTTCCTGGACGAACCCACCATGGGGCTCGACCCCGGTACCTCTCAGAGCATCAAGAACATCATCCGGAACAAGCGCGCCGAAGGGACGACCATCTTCCTCACCACCCACAACATGTTCGTCGCCGACGAGCTCTGTGATCTGGTTGCCTTCATCGTGGACGGAAGTCTGGTGGCGGTGGACACGCCGAAGAACCTGAAGCTGCGCTTCGGACAGCCGACCGTCACGGTGGAGTACCGGGACAACGGCGAGCTCAAGGGCGAGCAGTTCCAGTTGAACGATTCCGACAAGCCGCGGTTGCAGCAGTTCATCGGCGAGCACAAGGTCGCAACCATCCACTCCGCGGAGCCCACCCTGGAAGAGATCTTCATGAAGCTCACCGGCCGCGGGTTGGAGTAGGAGGCCGCCATGAACCGCTTCCTTTCAATGCTGCGGAAGGACATGGTCCTCGGGGTCAAGGACATCTTCGTGCTCATGGAGATCGGCTTTGCGGTCTTCATGGTTCTGCTTCTGGTTTTCGTGGTCCCCGAGGAGATCGACAACGAGAGCACCGTCTTCATCTACGATGCCACCGGTATGATCGAGCAGGCCGCCGCCACCCTGGAGTTGGACGAGTCCCAGTCCCAGGCGTTCGGCGACTTCCTGGTGGACAGCCGCGAGGCCGTGGTGGAGGGCATGGTCGACAATCGATCCGCCCTTGGCGTCGTCATGGGCATGACCCCGGACGGCCGAATGCAGGTGGAGCTGCTGCGCCAGCCCTACACCCCGCAGGGTCTGGTCGACTACATAGAGATCGAGATCGCCGATCTCTTCTCCATGATGGCTCCCGGGCAGATGGGCTACCCGACGGAGGTCAGCCAACGAGTGGAAGTCACCGCTCTCGACGGGGTGGGCCGTGGTGAAGTGCCCTTCAATCAGCGCCTCCTGCCGATCGTGCTCTTTTTCATGGTGGGCGTCATCGGGCTCTTCTCCATGATCTCCCTGATCGGGCAGGAGCGGGAGGAGCAGACCCTCCATGCCTACCGGGTGAGTCCCGCGGGTCTGTGGAGCTTCTACGGGAGCAAGCAGGTAATGCTGCTGCTCGTCGGCATTGTCACCTTCAGCATTATCTACATACCCATGATGGGACTCGCCGGCTACGGCCAGGCGCTCTTGATCATGGTGCTGACAATCATTGTCGGATCATCCCTGGGCGCCATCATCGGGTCGTTTTTCGCCGACCCCATGTCGGCGATCGGCTGGGTCTTCCTGGCTCTCATGATCCTGGGGCTGCCGTCGGTGTCGATCCTGGCGCCGGTGTTCTCCCCCTGGTTCATGCGGCTCATCCCGTCGTACTACTCGTTGTTCGGCGTGGACGCCGCCATGTTTGCCGAGAGCTCCCGAATCGTCTGGGAGTCGGCCGCGTACCTCGCGGCCTTCGGCATCGTCCTCTATCCTCTGGCGGGACTGATCTTCACCAATCGGGTGAGGGGGGAGCTCTAGAGATGAGACAGTTGATTCACGTATTCCTGCTCGACCTGCGCATGAACCTGAAGAACTTCACCGGCGTCTACATGATGGTGGTGCCGCTGGCAATCCTGCTGGTGCTTCGGGTCTTCATTCCCACCGTCGAGAGTACTTCCGTCACCCTTGCCGTCGTTTCCGAAGGTGAGCACGCGGTCTCAGAAGAGATGATCAATGAGATCGATGCCTACGCGAACGTGCTCACATACGACACTGTTGCGGCAATGGAGCAGAAGCTGAAGGGGGCGGGGAGCGCCGAGGGGCTCTACTACGACCCGGCGGAGAACCGCTACGTGAGCGTCCTCGAAGAATCCCCGGCGGAGAACACCGCCTTCTCCCAGGGCGCAACCATCGTCCGGCACATCACCATGGCGCAGGAGTACCCGAACGCGCCGCGGTTCGTGGAGTTCTCCTCCACCGTGCCGGGAGCGCTCGCCGACCGGACCGAAATCAGCCCGGTGGCGACGATGGGCGGCTCCATCTTCATTACCTTCATGATGCTCATCGCCTCCTTCTTCATTGGCCTGAGCATTGTCTACGACAAGGAGGCGGGAACCGACCAGGCGATCCGGGTGAGCCCGGTCTCGAAGTTCGACTACTTTGTCGGTAAGAGCCTCTTTCCACTCATCATGCTGGTCGTCTATCCCGGCGTTGCCCTGGGGGTGCTCGGGCTGATCGGTACCAGCGTTCTCCAGGTCTATCTGATCGTGGCAGCCTCCTTCTTCGTGACCCTCTTCGTCGGTCTGCTCGTCGGCGCCCTGGCAAAGAACGAGAACGAGGCAATGGGCGTGGGAAAGACCGTCACCACCGTCATGATGCTCGCGATCCTCGGCGGCACCCTGCTGCCCGACGGCTGGCAGTGGATCGTCTACTGGGTCCCGGTCTACTGGGTCTACGACATGCTGGAAGGGGTCTTCACCTCCACCGTCCAGTGGAGCGGCCTGGGCTACCGGACCCTCATCCTCCTGGGTACGACGGCGGTCTACTTCATGGCGCTGCGCGGGAGGATTGTGCGGGGCTTGTCGTAAGCTTGGGCGGCCGCCCGGCTCCACCCGCGTTCGGGTGTGCGCGGTGCCGCCGCCGGCGGTGTGGATGGTCTACGGTGGGAGTCGGCGGCTAGGGCTGTTGCCCGGGGTCCCCGGCGTCGTTGCCGGGGGTGTCCGGCCCGGACGTGCCGGGGTCGACCTGAGGCGCCGCGCTGTCTCCGTCGGCTGACGGATTCTCCGGGGCGGATGGATCGCCCTCCGCCCCGGCCTGCCCGCCCTGGGTGCGGTCGACGTACGCTTTGGCGCCGAGGACCGTGCCCAGGTTCATCTGTTTCAACGCGTCCGACGGCACCAGGACCAGACCTCCCTTGCGGCGGATGCTCTCGTAGATCATGTTCATGCCGCGGAGCTCCAGACCTGCGGGCGTTGCCTCGTAGCGTCTCCCGGCGCGCACGAAGGCCTCGGCAATTTCCTCTTCGGTGCGGCTCAGGATCAGGCGGGCGTTGCGCTCCCGCGTCGCCTGGGCCTCCCGGGAAAGTGCGTCCTGGAGATCTTCCGGTACCAGGATCTCCTTGAACTCAACCGAGAGGATGGAGATGCCCCAGGGGTTGGTCTTGGCATCCACGATCTGCTGAATCTCGCTTCCCAGACGCTCCCGCTCACTCAGGAGGGCGCTCAGGTCGTTGGCGCCGATGCTGGCGCGAAGGGCGGTCTGGGCGCTCAGGACGACCGCCTCCTCGAAGTCCTGGACCTCCAGGATTGCCCGCTGCGCATCCCAGACCATCCAGAAGCAGAGGGCGTCGACATTCACCGGCACGGTGTCCCGGGTCAGGCTCTGCTCCGCGGAGAAGTCCGTGACGCGGATCCGGGTGTCTACCAGGCCGCCGATGGAGTCCAGGATGGGCACCAGGTACATTGGCCCCGGGCCTTTCACCCGATGGAACTTCCCGAGCCGCAGAACCACGATCTTGTCCCACTGCCGGATGATTTCGATCCCGGGTGCAATGAGCAGGCCCAGCGAAACGACTGCCGCGGCCAGGGACAAGTCGACGGTGAAGTATGAGAGGGAGCCCCACACTGCCGCCAGAGCCACCACGACGACGGGCCAGTACGGCAGGAGAATGAGTACCGCCGCCGCCAGGATCACGCCGGCGGCAAAGAGACCGGCATCCTCCGCGCCGGGGGTCGGCCCCACGCCGAACTGAACCCCCAGGGCAACGCCGAGAAAGAGTACCAGCGCCAGGACCGAGAGGGCGTTGAAGTGAAAGTGGCCCCGAATGGTGTGACGCCGCCGGCGCCGACTCAGCAGCTCCTCGACACTCTCCGAAATGCCGCGTCCCTGGTTTCGTGCCGCCATTACTCCCCCCTCTCCTCCCGGATCCGCGCGAGGTACTCAATGACATCGTCAATGGTGAAGCCGTAGCTTGCCGCGGAGCTCAAGAGCGACTGCGCTATCCGTCTGAGAATCTGCTCGCGCTCGGCCGAGGTGACATCTATCTCGCGATCGCTGATGAAGGTGCCCGTGCCTTGCTGGGTGGTGACGATGCCGCGCTGCTCCAGCTCCTGGTACGCCCGCGCCACGGTGTTCGGGTTGATCTCCAGCTCGACGGCGAGGCCGCGCACCGTCGGCAACCGTCCTCCCGGCCGTAGCCGCCCGTCCGCAATGGCCATCTCGACCTGCAGAATGATCTGTCGGTAGTAGGGCACCCCGCCGGCCGGGTCGAGGGCAAAGCTCAGCTCTTCACGCTTCTTGTCTGTCGCCATGACGTACAGCCGGCGACAGAATACTCCGGAAGCGGTGCCGGACGGAAGAGCGGAGGCGGTGGGGAGGGGCCGCCGGGGCTCCGCCTGCGGTCGCACGACCGGCGCGGTGAAACGGCTCCATGGTCTTGCCCACCTCTCCGGTGGACGTATGGCGGCGGCTGAGCGTATCGTCTAGGAGATGTCGTCCCGTCGTCACAGTCCCGTTGTGTTACCGGATATCTCACACGATGCCTGCACGCCGCGGCTGCGCCGAGTGCTTCTGGGACAGAACCCGCTCTTTCGAGATCTGGACGATTCACAGATCGAGGAGGTCAATCACCGCTTCACCGACACCGGCTTCTCCGCGGGGGAGGCGATCATCCACGAAGGTGCTCCGGCGGAGCGCCTCTATCTGGTGGCGCTCGGTCTGGTGAAGCTGTATCGCTCCACCGAGGAGGGGCAGACCGTTCTCATCGACATCCTGGCCAGTGGGGACTACTTCGGCTCGATTGCCGGCTTCGGTCCGGACCGATACACCGAAACCGCGGAGGCGCGGAGCACCGTCTGCGCCCTCTCGATCGATGCGCCGGAGTTTCGATCCATCGTGCAGAACCACTCTACCGTGGCGCTCCGAACGGTAGAAACGCTGTCGACCCGGCTCACGCTGGCACATGAGCTGCTCACCCAGTTCGGCGGGCATGATGCCCGCTCCCGAATCGCCTACATCCTCGTGCGACTGGCCGGCAAGCTCGGCCGGGAGTGGGAAGGCGCAACGCTCATCTCCGCCCCGCTGAGCCGGGAGGAGCTCGCCTCCATGGCGGGGACGACCACCGAAACGTGCAGCCGGATTGTCAGCGCGCTGCAGCGCGACGGCATCGTCGTTGCCGGGCGAGGGTGGATCGCGGTAGCCGATTCCGAGGCGCTCGGCACCCTCACGCCCGACGGCCGGTAGAAACCCGAGGGGTGTCCGGCCTCCAGGAACGCTGCGCCCCGCTCCCGGCACCCCCTGGCCCCCGCCGACGGCGCGCCCCGCTGGCGCGCCAACCGCTGACGGCCCCACCGCCGACGGCATTGTCCTGAACATCTGAGAATCTCTGCGGCAGATTGATTCAGATCATGGAGCGCGCCGGCTGTGCCTCGTACCCTCCTCTCAGAAACCTGGTAGAGGAGGTACACCATGAAAACCCTGCTGAGAAGCGATGAGCTGTCCTGCCCGTCATGCGTGGCGAAGATCGAGAAGAGGCTCAAGCGCCTCGACGGTGTCCACTCGGCGACCGTCGGGTTCAACACCGGGCGCATTGAAGTCGATCACGACGGCGACGGCCCCTCCAAGGATGACCTGGTTCAGGCCGTGCGCGATGCGGGCTACGAGGCGCGCGTCGTGCAGATGTAGGAGGTCGCCGTGCACATTGGATCCTTCATTGATGCCGTTACGCGGCGAAGCAAGGGCACTGTTGCAGTTTCCGGGGCGCTCATTGCGGGCGCCCTGGCGTTTCGCTGGCTCGTGCCGGCACCCGCCCTCTCGACGACGCTCATGATCGCAGCAGCCGTCGTGGCGGGCCTCCCCGTGGCACGCGCCGCGGGGAGCTCACTCGCAAGTCGTCACGTGAGCATTGAGCTCCTCGTCACCATTGCAGCCGTGGGAGCCGCCTTCATCGGCGAGTACTGGGAAGCTGCCGCGGTCACGTTCCTCTTCGATCTGGGCGGCTACCTGGAAGCGCGCACCATGGCGCGGACTCGCGGCGTCATCAAGGAGCTCCTCGACCTCGCCCCGGTGAAAGCTGTTGTAGTCAGGGAAGAGAGGCAGATAGAGGTCGATGCCAACGAGGTGTCGCCGGGTGAGACGGTCATCGTTCGACCGGGCGGCAAGGTCCCTGTGGATGGGCGTGTCGAGGGTGGCACCTCTCGAATCGACGAAAGCGCCATTACCGGCGAGTCCTATCCCGCTGCGAAGGAGAGCGGGTCCAGCGTCTTTGCAGGGACAATCAACCAGCACGGCGTGTTGCGAGTAACCGCTAGCGGTGTCGGAACGGACACGACCCTGGCCCGGATCATCCGCCGGGTAGAGGAGGCGCAGGAAGCGAAGGCGCCGACTCAGCGATTCATGGAGCGCTTCTCCCGGTGGTACACCCCGGCAATCATCGTCCTTGCCGGCGGCGTCATGCTCTTCACGGGAGACATTGAGCTCGCGTTGACGGTACTGGTTATCGGCTGCCCCGGTGCCCTGGTGATCTCCACGCCCGTCTCCGTCGTGGCAGGAATCGGTGGAGCGGCGCGCCGCGGGATTCTGATGAAGGGAGGCGCTCACCTCGAGCAGAGTGGGCGCATTACCGCGGTTGCCCTGGACAAGACCGGCACGCTTACCGAAGGGCGGCCGGAGGTCGTTCGCACCCGCGTCGCTTCATCGGTTGCCCTGAGAGGTGAGCCGGTTGCTGCCGGGGCGAGCACGCAGGTTGCACCAGACGGAGGGCCAACCGAGGGAGAGATTCTCCGGTGGGCGGCAATAGCCGAATCCGGTTCGGAGCATCCGCTCGGAGAAGCCATACGCCGGGCGGTCAATGACGACTACCTTCCGCAGGCGGACAGCGCTCAAGCAGTTCCCGGACGGGGTATAGCTGCGGAGTACGAGGGACGGGAGATCCTGGTCGGGTCACCTCGATTCATGAATGAGCGCGGGGTGGCGGATACGCGTGACCTTGCGGCTGGATCCCGTGGTGACGGGGAGCTTGCTGCGGAAGCCGGGAGGGAGCAATCCGCCGCCGGCACCGAAATCATGGTCGCCGTCGATCTGCGTCTCATTGGGAGCATCCTTGTGGCCGACCCGATCCGTCCCGACGCCCGGGAGGCGGTTTCGAGCCTCTACGACAACGGCGTGCACCGCGTCGTCATGCTCACCGGTGACAACGAGCAAACCGCTCGGGACGTTGCCGGAGAGCTTGGCATCACCGATGTGTACGCCGGGGTGCTCCCCGAGGAGAAACTGGAACGGATCGAGGCGCTTCGAGAGGAGGGCTACGTGACGGCCATGGTCGGCGACGGGATTAACGACGCACCGGCCCTCGCCGCTGCGGATGTCGGCATTGCCATGGGCGCCGCGGGATCCGACGTCGCCATTGAGACTGCGGACATTGCTCTCATGAAGGACGATCTGCACCTGCTTGCCCGGGCCGTCCGGCGCGCACGCGCCACCCTCAGGAACATCCGGCAGAACGTTGCCATTGCGGTGGTTACCGTAGCCGTCCTGCTTGCCGGCGTTCTGCTCGGCCAGGTACACATGGCCGGGGGAATGCTCGTTCACGAGGCTTCGGTGATGGTCGTGATCCTGAACGGAATGCGGCTCCTCCGGGGATAAACCGTCACCCGGGGCCTGGAGCGTTGCGGGCTCTACTTCGAGTCCTCCTCCAGTTGCTGTTCCTCGGCCTGAGCTTCCCGGCGTTCGATTTCCGCCTGAATGTGCTTCAGCCGATCATTTATGCGTCGCTTTCGTTCTCCGGGGTCTGCCGGTTCACTGGTTTTCGTTTCCGCGGGGCCATCTTTGGCCGGCGCGTCCCGTTCACGCGTGAGCCTCTCCTGCAGCGCGTAGAGCTGCTCGATCGATTCCGCCTCTTCAGCGCGGTCGAAGGCGACCTCCTCGATCGGCTCTTCCGATTCACTCGGCTTGTCGGTCTGTTCCGGCGGCGGAACGTAGGTGTGATCGGAGTCGAACTCTCTCCGATCTACGATCGACGGCGAGGCGATTTCGATCGCGGTCGAGTGGAGCTGATCGAGGATGCGTTTCCGCAACTCCGAGGTCTTGCTGAGCAGCTCCGCCGGCTCCTCCAGAAGGCCGTACACACGATAGCGGATCGCGTGATCCAGGAGTTCCTCTACGAAGACGAACGGTTCGGTCAGCTCGGTCGCCGTGGCGGCCTCTTTGAGGGTCGCTTCCACACGTCCGTGGGGCACCGTGTACCCGATGGACACGGCGGCGTTTACGAAGGTGCCCGCGCGCCGGGTTACTCGCGTAGCGGACTTGACGAGCAGCGAGTTGGGGATGGTGACCAGATCGCGGGTCACGACCTGCATTTCCGTGTGAAAGAGGCCGATATCGGTGATTCTGCCGAGACGGTCATCGAACTGAATGAAGTCGCCTGCGCGAAAGCTCTTCATTACCCGCAACATGATTCCCGCCAATGCATTGCCTACGAAGGTCGTTGATGACAGCGCCACAATGGCACTCAGGAGAATGCCGAGAACGCTCAGTACCTGAGCACGCACCTCGGACTGGATCGGCAGAAGGCCTATGGCGAGGAAGGCACCGACGACGGAAACCAGGATGGTGAAGATCTGCAGATGGTACGGGAGGTTGCGTTTGTCCCGGATCGCGCGCGTGAACGCGAACCTCCCGACAACGATAGCGAGGGCTGTTGCTACTACCGCTACGGCGGTTCCTATCCACTCTGTGGCAGTGTCAATCACTTGCAGCCTCCATGTGCGAGGTGCCGAATCGATTTCGGCGTAACAACCCCGGAGCTAGCCTTTTCCTCCGAGATCCTCCAGGAGGTGAATAAGGGTACGGGTACCCCGGTGGAAGAGGTCAATGTGGATGAACTCGTTGGGTCCGTGGAACCCGGCATCGGCGACGTTGAAGCCGACGATGAGCGTCGGTATGCCGAGTTCGGACTGGATCACCGGCGTAATGGGGATGGACGCGCCCATCCGGCGATACCGCGGCGGGCTGATCCACTCCTTGCTCATTGAGCGCGCGTAAGCCTGGACCAGGGGGCTCTCCATGGGGACGATGACCGGGTCGGCGCGCCCCTGCATCTCAACTTCAAGGCGAACCGTCGGCGGGGCGATCTCCCGGAGATATGCCTCGATCTGCTCGTAGATGCGTTCCGGCTTCTGGTCGGTAACGAGTCGGCAGGTGATCTTGGCGGAGGCGCGTGAGGGTATGACCGTCTTGATGCCCTCGCCGGTGTAGCCTCCGTAGATGCCGTTGATCTCCAGGGTGGGGCGCGCTGTCGCCCGTTCCTCCAGGGTGAATCCCGGCTCGCCCCAGGGCTCAGGAGCGCCGATCACGGCGTCGAAGTCGTCTCGGGACATCCCACCCTTCGCCATCTCGGCGCGCTCTTCCGCGGCAAGGCCTCGGACGTCCTCATAGAAGCCGGGCACCGCAATCGAGCCGTCTTCGGCGTGGAGCTTCGCGACCATCTCGGCGACGGCCTGGGCGGGATTGTGGACGCGTCCGCCGTGCAAGCCGCTGTGGAGATCCGCCTTCGGACCGTGGACGTCGAACTCCATGGCCAGCATTCCCCGCAGCGCATAGTGGATGATGGGTGTATCCGGTGTCTCAATGCCGGAATCGCAAACCAGGCAGTAGTCGGCGCTCAGCCGCTCGCGGTTCGCTCGAACCCAGGGCGCGAAGTTGCGGGATCCCATCTCCTCCTCGCCTTCGAGGACGATGCGGAGGTTCACCGGGCACCCCTGCTCGGCGTTCAGGAGGCTCTCGGCGACCTTGAGGATCATGACGGTGTGGAGCTTGTCATCACCGACGCCCCGGGCGAACACCCTGCCGTCCCGCCGGGTCGGCTCGAAGGGTTCGGAGTCCCAGCCGTCTTCACGTGCCGCGGGCTGCACATCGTAGTGGGCGTACAGCAGCACCGTCGGCGCACCGGTACCGGCGCCGAGCCACTCACCGTAGACCACGGGGTGGCCCTCCGTCGGCGAGATCTCCACGCCGTCCAGACCGATGCGTCGCATGTCATCGGCAAGCCACTCGGCGGCGCGG
>CAZZIE010000126.1:0-2252 GCA_964654185.1 uncultured Spirochaetaceae bacterium
GGCCCGGCGCCGGGGGCGGCCCGCGTGGCCGGTTGGAGGCGTCCCGCCGGCGGGGCCGCGGCCCACTGCTCCGCGGCCGGCCCGCAATCAGTGAAGGAGTCTGGATGAGCAATCCCTACATGAAGCCACCCATTGATACCTCCCGGACGAAGGTGGAGGAGCTTTCGCGGGGTGAGGCGCGGGAGGAGGTCGCCCACCTCACCGAGGCGCTGCGGCATCACAACTACCTCTACTACGTGCGCAACGCTCCGGAGGTGCCGGATGAGGACTGGGACTGGATGCTGAAGAGGCTCCAGCGGATCGAGGAGCGCTACCCTGACCTTCAGGACCCCAACTCCCCGACCCAGCGGGTCGGCGCGGCACCGGTGGGAGAGCTCAGCCGGGTGGAGCACTTCTCTCCCATGCTCAGCCTCAATTCGGCCCTCGAGGACGAGGAGATGGCCAACTTCGACGCCTTCATTCGACGCAACGCCGACGGGCGCGAGGTGCGGTACATGGTTGAGCCCAAGCTGGACGGCCTCTCAGTGGAGGTGGTCTACCGCGACGGGGTCTTCGACTCCGGATCGACGCGAGGGGACGGCCGCTTCGGGGAGGATATCTCCCGCAATCTCAAGACCATCCCGGCAATTCCACTGGCACTGCGGGAAGCGGGGGATCCCCCGGCCTTCCTCGCCGTTCGCGGTGAGGTCTTCATGACGAAGAGCGGCTTCCACCGCCTCAACCGGGAGCGAACCGAACGCGGCGACGATCCCTTCGCCAACCCGCGGAACGCCGCCGCCGGCACGGTCCGACAGCTGGATCCGAAGAACACCGCGGGCAAACCCCTGGACGTCTACTTCTACGACATCCTCGCCGTCGACGGCTTCACCGCACGCACCCACCGGGAAGTCCTGGAAGCCTTTCCGGAGTGGGGCTTGAAGACCAACCCCCTCAACCGCTACGCCACCACCTTCGAAGAGATCCAGGCGTACCGGCGCGACCTCTCGGAGCAGCGGGACGAGCTGGACTATGAGATCGACGGCATTGTTATCAAGATCGATGATTACGACTTCCGCGACGATCTCGGATACCGCAATCGCAGTCCGCGGTGGGCCATTGCCTGGAAGTTCCCTCCCAAGCGGGAGATCTCCGTGGTACACGATATCGCCGTCGGGGTCGGGCGCACCGGTATCCTGACGCCGGTGGCGCTGCTGGATCCGGTGAACATCGGGGGTGTCACGGTGAGCCGGGCGACCCTTCACAACGAGGATGAGGTGCTCCGTAAGGACATCCGGGTGGGTGACACCGTCCGGGTCTTCCGCGCCGGAGACGTCATTCCGGAGGTCGCCGAGGTTGTGAATCCGGATCGGGAGGGGCGCGGAGCGCCCTTCGCCATGCCGGAGGAGTGCCCGGTCTGCGGCACTCCGGTAGTGCGGGAGGGGGCTTATCACATCTGCCCCGCCGGCCTCTCCTGTCCGGCGCAGCTCACAGGGAGTCTCATCCACTTCGTTGCCCGGGAGGCCATGGACATTGAGAACCTCGGGGAGAAGAACATCAAGCAGCTCGTCGAGCGCGGGCTGGTCAAGGACATTGCAGATCTCTACGTCCTCTCGAAGGAGGAGATCGAGACTCTGGAAGGTTTTGCCGACAAGTCCGCCCGTACAGTGTACGAGAACATCCAGGGTTCGAAGGAGCGGCCTCTTGAGCGCTTCATCTACGCCCTGGGCATCCGCCACGTGGGAGCCCACGTCGCGGGGGTCCTGGCCCGCGCCTTCGGCTCTATTGAGGCGATCGAGCAGGCCTCCGCCGAAGACCTTGAAGGAATCCACGAGATCGGCGGCCAGACCGCCGGGAGCGTCCACACCTTCTTCTCCCGGGAGCAGAACCGCCGGACTCTGGAGCGCCTCTTCGAGGCCGGGGTCAATCCACAACCCCCGGCGGGCGCCGGCGGCGCAGGCGCCGGCGCGGGAGGCCCCGGGGGCGGAGCCGCAGACGCCGCCGACGGCGGCGTCCGGGCGCCCCTTGCCGGGAAGACCTTCGTGGTAACCGGCAGCCTCGAGTCCTTCACCCGGAGCGGGATCAAGGAGAAGATCGAGTCCCTCGGAGGCCGGGTCACCTCCAGCGTCAGCAAGAACACCGATTACGTGCTGGCGGGAGAGGACCCCGGCAGCAAGCTCGACAAGGCGCAGGACCTCGGCACCGAGATCCTGGATGAGGCGGCCTTCCTGAAGCTCATCGGCGAAGGGAAGTAACGGCGCGGCCCTGCGCCTGTG
>CAZZIE010000126.1:2352-12581 GCA_964654185.1 uncultured Spirochaetaceae bacterium
CGTCTTACGCCTGTGCGTCTTACGCCTGTGCGTCTTACGCCTGTGCGTCTTACGCCTGTGCGTCTTACGCGTGTGCGTCTTACGCCTTCTTGATGTCGATCTTGCGGCCTGACTGGTCCACGCTCTTCGGCATGGTGACGGTGAGGACGCCGTTCTTGAAGGTAGCGTCGATCTTGTCCTGATCCACTCCCTTCGGGAGGGGAAAGCTCCGGGTGAATGAGGTGCTCCGGCGCTCCCTGATCAGGTAGCCCTGCTCCTTCTTCTCCTCCTCGTGTTCCCTGGCGCTCTTCAACGTCAGGACGTTGTTCTCAATGTGCAGGTCGACGTCGTCCTGACTCATGCCGGGCAGGTCCGCCTGAAGGATGTACTTGTCCTCCTCTTCGCGGACATCAACGGCGGGTCCGGTGCCCCGGGCGGCGGGCACATCGCCGAAGAAGCCTTCAAAGGTGCGCCGCATGTCGTCAATCCAGTCGAAAGGGTCATTTCGTCGTGTAAGGTCTCGCATGACATACCTCCTCAATGCGATGTTTCTTCTTTGTTTGTTTCTATGGATAGGCTACCCACACACGGGGCAACACCAAATAGACGGGGTTGGTTATTCAGGGCTCCAAGTCGGGTGACGTACGTTGTAGAATAAAAGGAGGCAATGCGATATGACCTTCCGTGATAGAGATGATGCAGGACGCCAACTTGCGGAGAAGCTCTCCTGGCTGCAGGGTGAAGAAGACGTTGTGGTCCTCGCTCTGCCCCGGGGCGGGGTGCCCGTAGGCACGGCGGTTGCGGATGCACTGGAGGCGCCCCTGGACGTCTTCGTGGTCCGGAAGCTCGGGACCCCGGGCCAGCCGGAACTCGCCCTCGGCGCGGTCGCCTCCGGTGGGGCCCGCGTATTGAATCAGCGAATTGTGGACGCAGTTGGACTGCAGCCCGACCGGATCGATGAGATCACCCAACGGGAGATGGACAAGCTGCGCAGACAGGAGGAGCAGTTCCGGGGTAATCGGCCGGCACCGAGCATCAAGGGCAAGACGGTCGTCCTGATCGATGATGGTCTGGCAACCGGAGCCACCATGCACGCGGCGTGTCAGGCGGTGCGACAGTTGGAGCCGCGACAGATCATCGTGGCGGTTCCGACGGCGCCGCCGGACGCAGTTGAGCGTCTCCGCCCCGAGGCGGACCACGTGATCAGCATCATTACCCCGTCGGACTTCGCCGGCGTCGGAGCGTGGTACCAGGACTTCTCGCAGGTTTCCGACAGCGAGGTCCGGCGCATGCTGCAGGAGCGGAAATCCGCAGACGCTCCGGGACAGCGGCACCGAGAGAGCGATACCGAGAGCTCCTGATGCCTCAAGCGAAAGCTCCAGGCTAGCCGCTTTGGGTTATTCTTATCTAGACTCCCCGGTTGTACACTTCTTTGCGAGGTACGACAGAATGCGAAAGACCGTGATGCTCGCGGAAGACCACGCCGTCATCCGCCAGGGCTTGAAGGCGATCATTGAGGATCTGGACCCGGATCTGGAGGTGATCGGGGAAGCCGGCAACGGACGTGAACTGTTGGACATGGCCGCGGACAAGCCGGCGGACATCTATCTGCTGGATATCTCCATGCCGGTGCTCAACGGCATTGAGGCCATGATCCGGCTCCTGAAGAGTGATCCCACCGCAAAAGTCATCATCCTCAGCATGTACAAGGACAAGATCCTCGTGGAGAAGGCGATCAAGAACGGAGCCCGGGGATACGTCCTCAAGGAGAGCGCCGGAGAGGAACTGGTCAAGGCGATCGAAGAGGTCTACGGAGGGCAGTACTACTTCAGCCCCGCCATCTCCGGTCATCTTGTTCACGGCTTTCTGTACGGACGCAAGGAGGGTGGCGACGACAGCCTGGAATCAACCCTCACCGACCGCCAACGGGAGATCCTGAAACTCATCTGCGACGGCTACACCGAGAAAGATATCGGCAAGGAGCTGAACATCTCCTACCACACGGTGCACGTCCACAAGAACAACATCATGAAGGCCCTCGACATCCATTCCAAGGCGGAGCTCATCAAGTACGCTATCAAGAACAAGATCGTCCAGGTCTAACACCCTCGCCGGCGAGACATAGCCCATTCGGCATATTCGTTCCACGAGCCTCCAATCGTAATGTCCACATAGGTGCAGCGGTGACGGCGCTCCACCCATGACAGGGACAAATATGCAAGGAGGTTGCCATGGTCCGCACGAGCGAAGACATCAAAAAAGACATCATTGATCAACTCTACTGGGACAATCGGGTGGATGCCTCGGATGTCAATGTGGATGTCCGGGAGGGCCACGTGACCCTCATGGGCAGCGTTCCGTCCTTTCTGGCCCAGCAGTCCGCCCTGGACGACGCCTGGATCGTGGAGGGCGTAGTCGGCATTGACAATCAGATTGATGTGCAATTCGGCGAGACGGTTCCCCATCACGAGGACGTGCAAGAGCACATCGAGAACATGTTCAAGTGGAATCCCAATCTCACGGATCAGCCGATCGAGGTGAGCGTCGATAATGGCATTGTCACCCTCTCCGGCAGCACGGATGCAGTCTGGAAGAAACTTCGGGCGGAGAACATCTGCCTGAGCGTCCTGGGCGTCCAGGGGGTGACCAACGAGATCAGGGTGGTTCCCACCCACAGCGTACTGGACGAGACAATCTCCGAGAACGTCATGGCGGCGCTTCGCCGGAACGCCGGCATTGACGAGACGCTGATCACCGTGAAGGTGGAAAATGGGATCGTAACGCTCTCGGGATCGGTTCGTTCCTGGGTGGCCCGGAACGCCGCCTTCGACGCCGCCCTCTTCACCGACGGCGTAGTCGACGTCGTCGACAACCTGGTGATCAATGCTAACGCCTGACACATTTCAGGTATCCGGTTCGGGCGCCGCGCAAGCCATTGTCCGGGCTGTCGCTCTCGCCCGGGCTCTCGCCCTCGCACGTGCTGCTGCTCTCGTCCGGGACGTAGCTGCCGGCGGAGCGGTCTACCGCTTGGCCATGGCGGAACGAGTCACCGCCTCGTCGCGCATGGCGTCCATCATGCGGGCAACGTCTTTGGCGCCGAAGCGCTCATAGGCGCCCTTCAGGCCGAAGACGGTGTCGCTGAAGACGGTGCGGGTTGCGTAGCGCACGTAGGTGTACTCGGTCCCGTTCAGGTCGATCCGCTCGAAGTACCAGGAACCCGTAATAGCGCTCATATCCCCGTCAATGGACTCGTCCAGGGTCCACCAGGTTCGGAATGCCTCGCGTTCTTCGAGCATGTCCTCAATGAAGTAGTGCACGCGGTAGCTGTAGTCACTGCCGAAGAAGAGGAACTTGAAGGAGAGGTCGTGGCGCACCCGGGCATAAGTGACGGGGTCTGCATCCGCACAGACAACGGTGGACTCGACAATTCGCGGAACGAAGTCCTCGTGGTCGTTGATGTCCCGAATCACCTGCTCGAAGGAGCGAAGGGGGACGTCGTAGAGAGCGTGCATGTCAGTGCTGGTGGCGAGCTCCGCGTCTTCACGGTCGAGCTCCTGCGTCTCGTGCCGGATGACCCGGGGATTCCCGATGTCGTCAAGCAGATCGGATACATCAACCGCCCTGAGGTTCCACTCGTCCCGAGCCTGCGCGGGGGGCGAGCACTCCTGGGCAGGAAGGGTATATAGAATACCGGACAGGAGCAGGAGGCATATGACGATCCGTCGAAAGCCGCGGCCTCCGCCCCGCCCGAGGCTGAATTGCATTTGTCGCTTCATACATCTAACTTACACACATTCATGGCAAAGACAAATGACCGTGGGAAGAAAACCGACGACGGACGCCCGGGCGGCAGAGATCGGCTTCTCACGGTCGCCGTAGGCGCCTCGGCGGGAGGCCTCAAGGCGTTCACATCCTTCCTTGGAGCCCTTGGCGACACCCCCGGCGTCGCCATAGTCTACGTTACCCACCACGGAGATGACACCGGCGACCGCCTCCGGGACCTCGTGGCAAAACACACCACCATGAAGGTCCACCTGACCCAGGATGGTATGTCCCTCGAGGGCAACGCGGTCTACATTGGACCGCCCGGCAGCGACGTCTCCCTCTTCCACGGACGCTTCCGCCTCGCCCCACCGACCAGGCGGGGCCAGCAGGCGCACATCGACTCCTTCTTCCGGAGCCTGGCAACCGATCAGGAGCACTACAGCGTCGGCGTCCTCCTCTCCGGAGCGGGAGACGACGGAGCCGAAGGCATGCGGGCCATTCACGCGGCATCTGGACTCACGCTGGTGCAGAACCCTGCCACAGCCGAGTACGACACCATGCCGCAGTCCGCGGTCGCGGCGGGTGTCGTGGACAAGGTCGGTGAGCCCGACGAGCTTGCCGAGGCCATCCTGGAGTACGCCCGCCTCGCTGCGCGGCGCTGGCCGGTATCACGGGAGCCCAGTGCCGACGAGGAAGAGCAGATCGTGGGCATTCTCTCGGTGGTGCAGTCCCGTCAGGGCCATGACTTCTCACCGTACAAACGGTCAACCATCTACCGCCGGGTCGTGCGCCGGATGGGCCTCCACAGGATCGACTCGTTGAGCTCCTACCTTCAGTACGTGCGTTCCCGGCCCCAGGAGGCGGACGCGCTGTTCAAGGACCTTCTGATTGGCGTGACGAGCTTCTTCCGCGAAGCCGACGCCTTCGAGACGCTGAAGCAAAGCGCCTTTCCGCTGATCTTCGACGCCACGGAAGAAGTGGAATACCGCTTCTGGGTTCCAGGCTGCGCCATCGGCGAAGAGGCGTACACTCTGGCAATTCTGGCGGAGGAGTACCGGCGCGAGCACGACCTGAGCTGCACCATCCAGATCTTCGCCACGGATGTGAACGAGGACGCCGTGGAGACGGCGCGGCGCGGTGTCTATCCGCAGAGCATCCACCGCGATGTATCGGAGCCGCGATTGTCGGAGTTCTTTGAGGAAACCGAAGATGGATATCGCCTCCGTCAGGGCATTCGAGACATGGTTATCTTCGCCCGACAGGACCTCCTCCGGGATCCTCCGTTTGCGAACATCGATCTGATCTCCTGTCGCAATCTCCTCATCTACCTGGAGCCCGGGACGCAGCAGCGATTGCTGCCGGTCCTGGCCTACAGTTTGAAGCACCGCGGTATCCTCTTTGTCGGCAGCGCCGAGAATGTCGGTACCCGCACGGAGCTGTTCACCACAATCGATCAGACCGGCAAGATCTTCTCGAGAAAACCCGACGTGCCGGCGGGCGGCCTCGGCGCGGGGCCCTTCGGCAGCCTTCACCTCCGGGATGGCCCGCGCCGCCTGCCGGACGGGATCGAAGAACAGACCATCAAGCGACAGATCGAGGTGTACCTGCTGACAAACCACACTCCCTCGGCGGTCTTTGTGAACCAGAAAGGCGAGGTCATCTACGTTCACGGCAAGACCGGTCGCTTTCTCGAGCCCCAGCCGGGATACGCCCGCATGGACGTGACGGAAATGGCCCGGGAAGGCCTGAGCCTCCACCTGAGCCACGCCCTCCGGGAGGCCCGGCGCCTCGGTACGAAACAGGAACGGGCGGCCGTGAGCATCGACATAGATGAATCCAGGGTGACCTTCGATCTGATCGTTGAGCCGGTGCAGCATGTCATTGCCGGGCACGAGCTGTTCGCGGTCCTCTTCATTGAACGCGAGGCGACACCAGCTGCAAGCAGGACCGACAGCGCCCTGGACGGCCAGGCGGCCGCGTACGTTCGCAGCCTTGAGGAGGAGTTGCGCGCCACCAAGGAGCGCCTCCACACCACGGTCGAGGAGCTGGAAACGACGAACGAGGAACTCAAGTCCAGCCTCGAGGAGTATCAGTCGACCAACGAGGAGTTGACCAGCGCAAATCAGGAGCTGCAGAGCGCCAAGCGCACGGCTCAGCAGGCGAACCAGGCTCTGGAGGCCAGGAGTCGCGATCTGACGGAACAGAATGAGGTGCTCGAGGCAGCCCGGGAAGAAGTGATCCATCTTCTCGAAACACTGGATATCCCCATTATCCTGGTTAACGAAGACCTTGCAGTTCGACGGTTCACCCGGGCGACACAGCGTCTCGTGAGCCTGATCGAGGGCGACATTGGCCGCGACCTGCGGCAGATCACCACGGTCCTGCCGAAGGACACGCTGGCGGAGGGCCTGACCGAAACCCTTCGGGAGCAACGCCGAATCGAAAGAGAGGTGACCACCGAGGGGAGAGAGCGCTACCTGATGCGGATTGCGCCGTACAATCACACCGGCGACACGCCAGGCGCCCTCATCTCCTTCTTGCCGCGAGCGCCTTCCGGTGACTACGTTGGATAGACGAGATGGAAAACGACCACTCCGGCGACCACCTGCACCGGCTCCGTGAGCGGGCAGAACAGATCATTGCCCGCCGCGAGGGTCCCCTCCCCGAACACGACCTGGCAAACCTTGAGGAGCTTCTCCACGAGATCGGCGTTCGTCAGGTCGAACTCGAGCTTCAGAACGACGAGCTCAAGCGCACGCAGCAGGAGCTGGAATCCTCCCGCAACCGCTACCGTGAACTCTACGATTTCGCACCAATCGGCTACGTGACCGTCGACGACGAGGGGAAGATCGAAGAGTCGAACCTCCAGGCAGCGGAGTTGCTCGGGATGAACCGCAGCGACCTCTACGGCACCAAGCTTCCCTATCTGATGGCGCCGGAGGATCTCCGCGTCTTCCGGGCCTGCCTGAAGGAGGCGACGAATTCACCGTCCGCCTCCTCCCGGGAGGTTCGGTTTCTCGTTGGTCCGTCCCGCCGCCCCGTCTACGTCGAGCTCACGGCAAACAGCATTGAGCACGGTCCGGGAGATGCGGCGTACGACGGCGGGGTAACAAGCGCCTACCGTCTGAGCCTGACGGACATCTCTCAGGTGAAGCGGGCTGAGGCGGAGCTCCAGCGCGAGCGTGCCAATCTGGAACGTCGGGTTCAGGAGCGAACCGTTCAGCTCCAGACGGCAAACCAAACTCTCCGCAAGGAAATCGCCGCGAGGGAGGAGATCGAAGCGAAGCTCCGACACAACCAGCTTCGTCTCCGATCGTTGGCGGCGGAGCTTACGAACACTGAGGAGCGCGAACGGCGAGAGGTTGCCCGGTACCTCCACGATCTCGTCGCACAGACCCTGGCAATGGCAAAGATGAAGCTCTCCAGCGTGGCCCAGCGCATCCGGGACGAGGAGCTGACAAAGTCGGTCCACGAGACCGAGACGCTCGTCCAGGAGATGATCGAGGCGACCCGGGGGATCCTGGTTGAGCTGAGTCCACCAGTCCTCGAGGAGCAGGACATACCTACCGCCGTCACGTGGCTCGTGGATCACCTCAACGAGAAGTATGATCTGAATGTCTCCCTGGGTGAGCTCGCGCCGTCGCCGTCTCTTTCGGAGGAGAAGAAGCGATTTCTCTTCCGGAGCCTCCGGGAGCTTCTCCTCAACGTTGCGCAGCACGCCGAGGCGGAAACCGTTACGGTCGATCTCTCCCAGGAGGATGAACGGCTGCTTCTCACGGTGCGTGACGACGGGAAGGGGTTCAACATTGCCGACGCCCGCAAGAGCAGCGGCTTCGGCATCTTCAGCATTCAACAACGTGTCGAAGACCTTGGCGGCAGCTTCACCCTCGACTCCGAGGTGGGTCGCGGTACGACCTCGGAGCTAAGGCTGCCTACCGGCTCGGAGTAGTCCTATTGGCTTATTGTCCGGTTTCCTATCGCGCGCTAGTTTGAGTTCGTACCCTTCAGCGCAGCAGGAGCGAACCGGACAATGCTACGAACCAATGGCGAAATCAAGAAGGATATTGTGGACCAGCTTCACTGGGACAGCCGGGTGGATGCTGCCGACGTGAATGTGGACGTTCAGAACGGGGAAGTGACCCTCTTCGGTACGGTAGCTACCCACTTCGCCAGGCGGGCGGCCGAGCAGGATGCCTGGGCCGTCGCCGGGGTCTCAGAGGTGGAGAACGCCGTCAACGTCGAATACACCGGGCCGCTGCCTGAGCGCGAGCACCTGGAAGATCACGTCGCCAGTGTCCTCGAGTGGGATCCGGAAATCGATGCCTCCAACGTAACCATCACGGTCGACGTCGGAGTCGTAACGCTGGAAGGAACGGTAGACGCCTACTGGAAGAAGCTCCGCGTCAACGATATCGTCCAGGATATCAGCGGCGTCACACAGGTCATCGACAAGCTGGCGGTCGTGCCGACGGAAGATGTCTTCGACGAAACGGTGGCGCAGGAGGTGCTGGAAGCGCTCCGGAGAAATGACAATGTCGACGTCGACACGGTAGACGTGACCGTCGAGAATGGGCATGTTACCCTCACCGGATCGGTCCCGACGTGGGTGGCTCGCAATTCCGCCTATGAGTCGGCAGTTCTGACCTACGGCGTCGTCGACGTGGACGTGAACCTGGCAATCAGCTCATAGATCAGGGGTCACGTCATGGAGCAGAGGTAACGAGTCGGTCGGCTTCAGCGCGCGTTTCTGTCTCGGTCGCGGGCTGAGGCCCGGTGGAAATTCCGCCGCAACCTTAGTACTTTCACCGGGAAGACACATGAAGGTAGCACTAACCAGATTACACAAACTCAGCCTCCACGCAACGGACGGAGAGATCGGCTCAGCCATCGATACCTATTTCGATGATGAAGGCTGGACACTGAGGTACCTCGTGGTGGCGACAGGCCCTCTCATCTTCGGGCGGCGGGTTTTGCTCAGTCCCGCATCCATTACCAAGATCGATCCCGATCATCGCCAGATCTGGGTCGACCTTACGGTCGATCAGATCAAGGGCAGTCCGGATATCGACACGCGCAAGCCGGTTTCCCGCCAGGAAGAGGAGCGATTCCTCACGTACTACGATCTCATGCCGTACTGGTCCGGACCGGACATCTGGGCGAGCTCAGCCTACGCCCGGGGACTGCCCCGACTCGGAACGCCTCCGGAGGAGGCCGAACCCACCCCGGAAGCCGAGGAGAAGGCCGCCATCTCCGACCGGGAGGACCGTGAACGAGATCGAGAGTCCTCTCATCTGCGAAGCGCCAATGAGGTTCGGGGCTACAAGGTGACCGGAACAGACGCCGACTGGGGACACCTCGAGGACTTCTTCGTTGAGGAAGACACCTGGCGGCTCCGCTACGCACTCATTGACACCGGCGGTCTGCTGAGCGGAAAACAGACTCTGATCCCCTGCGACCGGGTGAACAGCATCAGCTGGACAGAGCGTCAGATCATGATATCCGCAACGAAGGAGGAGCTGGATAAGGCCCCCGACTTCGACCCGCGATCGGCTCTGACGCCGGAGGTCGAAGATGTTGTGGAGCGTCACTTCGCCCCTCGATAACGTGCCCCTGATGGAGGGACCGCCCTCGCAGGGGCGTCAACCCTGCAGTAGTGGGTGTATAGTCCGCGGAAAACAACACTGCACGAGTATGTGGTATCCAAGCAACGCTGCACGAGCACGTGATATCTAGAGAAGAGGATATATGAGCGCAGACAACGGCAAGAACGGGAGCAACAACAAGAATCGTCGCGATCCCTTCCAGCCTCCGCAGGGACAGGGCGGGGATCAGGGGCCGGGGGGGAATCAGGGACCGGGCAACAGCCGCAGGTGGATTCTCTTTCTCATTCCCCTCCTGATTCTGCTTCCGCTGATCACGACCATGTTCTCCGGTGGCGGCCAGCAGCCCACCATCAGCTATACCGAGTTCCGCAACCAGGTCTCCAATGGCAACGTCCAGCAGGTGGTAATCAGCGGAACCCGAGTTGAGGGGACCTTCAAGCAGCCCGCCGGTGACGGCGGCGGCCTGGGAGGCCAGGACGAAACCTTCGTAACCTACGTCCCGGCCTTCGGCGACCAGGACATCATGCAACTCCTCGAGGAGAACAACGTCACCGTCTACACCCAGCCGGAACGGGACAACATGTCCTTCCTGACGGTGCTCTTCAACCTCCTTCCTCTGCTGCTCCTGCTGTGGATCGGATGGTCGATTTACCGAAACATGCGCTCTCAGGGTCGCGGCATCTTCAACGTCGGTGAGAACAAGGCCAAGCTCTACGACAAGAAGGAGGGCGTGAAGACCACCTTCGACGACGTTGCCGGACTGGAGAGCGCCAAAGACGAGGTTACGGAGATTGTCGACTATCTGAGAAACCCGGAGGCCTACACCAAGATCGGCGCCGAGACCCCGCGGGGCATTCTGCTGGTGGGACCTCCGGGTACCGG
>CAZZIE010000127.1:0-12467 GCA_964654185.1 uncultured Spirochaetaceae bacterium
CTTGAAGAACGCCATGGTGTCCTGGAGTTGCTCGGCCTGGCTCGAGAGCTCCTCGGCCATGCTCGACATCTCCTCGGCCTGGGATGCGTTCTGCTGCACAACCTGGTCGAGCTGCGCCAGCGCCTTGTTGACCTGCTGGCTTCCGGAGCGCTGTTCGGCGCTTGCCGCGCTGATCTCCTGGACGAGCTCGGCGGTCCGCTGAATGTCCGGGACCAGCGCCTCGAGGAGTCGCCCGGCATCTTCAGCAACGTCTACACTGCTCGTGGAAAGCTCGCTGATTTCGCCCGCTGCAGTCTGACTGCGCTCGGCGAGCTTGCGCACCTCAGAGGCGACCACTGCGAAGCCCTTGCCGTGCTCGCCCGCCCGGGCCGCCTCAATGGCTGCGTTCAGGGCAAGGAGGTTGGTGTTGCGCGCAATTTCTTCAATGATGGTGATGCGTTCGGCAATGTTGCGCATGGCTTCAACGGTCTGATGGACGGCACGCCCGCCCTGCTGGGCATCCTCCGCCGCCTTGCGGGCGATCTTCTCGGTCTCCTGGGCGTTGTCCGCGTTCTGCTGGATATTCGAGTCCATCTCCTCCATGGACGACGAGACCTCTTCGGTGTTCGCCGCCTGCTCGGTGGCACCCTGGGACATCTCCTCGGCGCTGGAGGACATCTGCTGGCTTCCCGACGCGACGTAGTCACTGGCGGATTTCACGCTGGCCACGACGTCGGTGAGCTTCTCCTGCATGTCCCGAAGGGAGTTGGCGAGTTGGCCGACCTCGTCTCGTTGCGTCACGGTGATATCCGCGGTGAGATCGCCGTCTGCGACAGCCTGAACCGTTCCCATGACGCGGCGGATCGGATTCACAATGCTCCGGGTGATGATGGGTGTCATGGCAATACCGACCAGCACGGCGATGATCCCAATGATCATGACGAGGAGACGTGTGCGATCAGCGAGCTCGATCATCACTTGATCAGTCATGATGTTTGCCTGCGCGGTGTCTACGATCTGTCCGAGCAGGGACTGAACCTCGGTGAGCGAGGTCTTCGTCTCGGTGGCGTAGATATCCGCTGCACGGTCGAGCTGGTCCACCTGTCCATCATGCCAGCCGATCAAACCGTCGATTGCGGCAAGCGTCTCGTCGGCGTACTGCGACGTCCGGGCGTTGTAGAACGTGAGGGCGCCCGCGGGGTCTCCATTGTTGCGGAGGCGCATGACCTCGACCGCGGTTTGGTGCAGCTGCTGGTGCGGGTCGTAGATCGGCGCAGTTGCCTGATCGAAGGCGCTGTCAGTGTCGCGGCGCTGTTCCACCTCGTCGGAGTAGAGCCATTGCCCCAGACTGCACTGCGTGTGGTCGGTGATGATGTCGTCGCCGGTATAGGTGGGATCGAGGAGTAACAGCGCTACGCTGCCCTTCCACTCCAGGTGGTCGGTCTGCTTCTCCCGGAGAAAGCCGCCGAGGGTCCTATCGACGTCGACATAGGCGTCTCCAATGGCAACAGCGGACTGGTGGAGGTGCATATGGGGTTCTTCGATCTGCGTCAGCAGCGGCGCGAGCTCGGGAACCGTCTGTTCAGCCTGTTCACGTTGATTGCTGTAGTACCACTTGCCGAATGCGCACTGTGTGGGGTCGGTCTCGACGGTCAGCTCAGTGATCGCGTCATCGGTCAGGAGCGCGTTCACCTCGTTCGCCCAGTTGAGGTGCTCGACCTCCCGCTGTACGATGTCTCCGCGCAGCTCATTGCCGACAATGACCTCTTCGGCGTTCCGCACAATGCCCTGCACCCCGATGACCGACCACACCACCAGGCCGCCGAGCAGGACCAGGACTACACCGAAGCCAATTGAGAGCTTCATGCTCAACTTCAGATCTTTCCACCGCATCCAGGGTCTCCTTCGCGCAGGCTTCGCAGCCCGCAGCACTTGCATACGATTTTTGAGAGTAATTAGAGATTAGGGTGTTACTTTTAATAACGCAAGTATTTTCTAATGATTCTGGGTGTTTCTTTATCGAATCATGGTGCATGGCCTCTCGGCGTTTGACCTCGAAACATCACGACGCACTGAGGCGCCTCAAGGCACCGCGTGTTAATTCGAATCACTTGCGTAGTTGCGCGGTCTGATGTATCATTTCAAATTATTTAGAGGAAATTGTTATATGTGGAAAAGTGGTGAGCGGCAGGTCCTTCTGGTGGAGGACGAAGCGATTATCGCGCCGATCCGATGGTACGCTGATCTCCACGCTTTTCAATGGATGTATCGCGTATCGAGACGACGGAGAATTCTCGCACACTGTGTGCATCTTCCAGGTCCTTGATTCTGCAGAAGCCGAGTAGCACATGCAATCAGACAATAGCGCCACGGTAGCGAGAGTTCGTGTCTCGGGCAGGCGAAACCTCGTTGCGGTACCGGTAACGTCACAGACGAAACCACCAATACCTGCGAAGTTCGAACAGAAGTGGCAGGAGATAGTTACACTGGCGGCACGCATTATCGGGGTTCCTGCCGGATTGATCATGCGGCTCCACGAAACCGAGATCGAAGTCTATTCATCGAGTGAGACTGACGGAAACCCGTATCGTCACGCCGCGACTGAGCATCTCGGTCTGGGCCTGTATTGTGAGACTGTGGTCGGCAAGAGGTCGGAGCTCCTTGTTCCTCATGCCCTGGAAGATCCCGCCTGGGAACACAACCCGGATGTGGCGCTGAGCATGTACTCCTACTACGGAGTGCCGCTCCGCTGGCCCGACGGGGAAGTGTTCGGGACCTTCTGTGTGCTCGACCGGAAGCGAAACGAATACGGACAGGACCAGCGGCAACTGGTACGGCGCCTTGCGGAGCTCGTGGAGCAAGACCTGCGAAGCCTTGTCGATGTGGACGAACGACTCGCCAATGCAGAGCTCAAGGCCCGGGAGATTCGTCATCGAGTCAAGAATCAGTTCAACATGTTGATTAGCTACATCGACCTTCACTCAAACCTCGGTTACGCACCTGAAGAGGCAGGCGCTGTTGTTATGAACGTGAGGGGACGGATCGACGCTCTCGCCAAGACTCATCAGCAGATGTCCGTACTCGAGGAAGGCTCGAAACCGTCGTTGCTTCGATATCTCCGCGAGGTTGTGCCGTTTCTGGCGTCGAGTGCACCCGTCGCCGTGGAGGTAGAGATAGATGGCGATGAAGCACAGGTCGAAGAGCGAATACTCGTCCCGGCAGTTTCCATCATCTATGAGCTACTCACCAACTCCATCAAACACGCCTTTGATCATGTACACGCCCCGACCGTGATGATTACGATCCGCGAGTCCCCGGGATGCATCTGCATGGATTACCGCGACAATGGGAGCGCTTCACAACGTCCCGGCAGTGACAGTTCCGGACTGGGTAAGCTGATCGTTGAAGGGCTCGTAGCGCAGCTCTCGGCAACACTTGAACAGGATGGGTTCGACTACCGTATCTGTATTCCGATTGATGTCGATGCAGGAAGTGTCAATGATGCGAGGGTATCGTGACGACGGAGAGCAAGACGAGCGGAGCGCCGCTTCGACGCGCGCCGGCTG
Organism: uncultured Spirochaetaceae bacterium; assembly: GCA_964654185.1. Lineage (GTDB taxonomy): Bacteria > Spirochaetota > Spirochaetia > DSM-27196 > PWMO01 > CAYFQV01. The sequence continues at coordinate 3,546 of CAZZIE010000127.1, forward strand.
GAGCTGATCAGGCTCCCCGTGCAGCCGGGATGGTCCTGCGTCGCATATGAAAAGACTTCTCGGCAGGCTGAGTAGCACCCGGAAGGCACTACCTGTTCTTGCCATCGTGTTCGTAGCAGCTGCGGTCGTCTTTGCCCTTACCCTCCGACAATCGAGACCGGATGTGCCGGTCTTCGTGCCGCTCGGCCCGTCGAATGCGAAAACGGACGGGCATGGTGGAGATCACATTGTTGTTCGAGGTGACTGGGGATACCCGCCCTTCGAGTACCTGAACGAATCAGGCCAACCTGACGGGTTCAACGTCGAGATACTGACCCACATTGCGGAAGTCATGAATCTCGACATTCGCATACGTCTTGGGGCCTGGGAGGAGGTCAGAGAAGAGCTCGAAACCGGCCGGATTGATGCCCTGGCGGGAATGTACAAGACGGCCGCGCGGGACCGACGGCTCGACTTCTCGATCCCCCATTTCATTGCATCATACGGAGTGTTCGTTACGCCCGGCGCCGACATACGCAGCGTAGAGGACATTCAAGACAAGAGGATACTGGTTCAAGAGGGAGACCTCGGCCACGACTACCTCCTCGAGAACAGCATTGGGTCGGAGATCGTCGTGGTGCGTGACTGGAAGGCCGTGCTTCCGGGGCTAATGGACGGCAAGGCCGACTGTGCAGTCATGGGGATGGTACAGGGCATGAGACTGCTGCAGGAGGAGGGATATGACAACGTCCAGGTCCTCTCGGAGCCGCTGGTTCAACGGCCGTACTCGATTGCCGTCCGGGAAGGCGACGCTGAGTTGCTTTCCCTGCTCAATGAAGGGCTCAATCTGCTCAAGATATCCGGCCGGTACGATGACATATACCAGAAATGGTTTGGAATCTTTGAGAGGGAACCTCCTCTCAACAGCAGGCTCGTAAGAGCACTCGCCGGCGGGGTATTGGCTCTGGCGCTCGTGCTGATTGCCATCGCCCTGTGGAACTATTCGCTGAGGCGTCGGGTGCGCAGTCAGACTGCGAGTCTCCGATCGGCAATGGAAGAGCTGGAAGAGGCTAATGCGACGAAGGACCGGTTTCTCGCCGGAGTAAGCCACGAACTGCGCACCCCGCTCCACGGCATACTGAGCATGACGGAGCTTGTCGAAAAGAGTGAACTCGATACCGGGCAGCGGAAACTTGTGGGAATGCTGAAATCAGCTTCCCGGCAACTCAACCGCGTACTCTCCGACCTCATAGACATTTCTCGCCTGGATGCAGGCAAGCTGTCTTTGCACGAGACGACCTTTTCAATCCACGAGCTTGTCGAATGGATACACCCGGTTGTCGCAGAGAAGGCTCACGTCAAAGGACTGGAATTTGCCGTAGCCATTCAGGGTGATCGTCATACCGTCGTTGTGACGGACAGAGAACGCGTTACTCAGATCATCCTGAATCTTGCGGACAATGCGATCAAGAACACGGACTCAGGCAGCGTCGGCGTAACCATACTCACCGAGAGTCCGGACTGTGCTGATCCGCCGTGTCTCCAGATACGCGTGACCGACACGGGCCGGGGAATAGCCCGGGAAGATCAAGAGAGGATCTTCTCTGCCTTCACCCAGCTCTCGTCCAGCTCGGGCGAGTTGGTGTCGGGACTGGGTCTGGGACTCTCCATTGTGCGATCAATCACAGACCTTCTTGGGGGCTCACTTGATGTCAGAAGTGCGCCCGGAGAAGGAAGCATCTTCTCCGTAACGTTCCCGGTACGGCATGTGCGTAGTGAAAACGACGCCGTGCCTCCGGCGAACACCAGGGAACCTGCTACCCCTGATGCTCTGCAAGTGCTCCTTGCGGAAGACGAAGCGATCAACCGCCTCTATCTGAAGCAACTACTCTCGGAGAAGGGGTGGGCGACAACGGAGGTCTCAGACGGAGAAGACGCGGTGATCCGCGTCGAGAATAATCGATACGACCTGGTGTTCATGGATCTGAGTATGCCGAAGCTTGACGGCCTCGCAGCAACGAGGAAGATTCGCCGCATTGAATCGACAGCGGACCGAGCGAGAACGCCCATTATTGCGCTCACGGCCCACGCGTATGAAGAGCATCGCCAGGTATGCGTGGATGCCGGCATGGACGGCTTCGTCTCCAAACCCTTTACGGAGACTGGATTCTGGCAGGAAGTGCAGCGGGTCATGGAAAGTTCCGCACCGGCACAGTCGGACTGATCAGTTCAGGGAGTGAGCGCCCCTGAGGGCCCGTGATTCAGTCGCCGAGTGAACACGGAAACCGGATCGTGAACACCGGGTGCGGTTTTCGGATTACTTCGAGGGTTCCATCCAGCTGCGATACGAGTGCGGAGATGAGCTGGAGACCGAGACCGGGAGGCTTTTCGACATCTACCGTCTCCGGAAGCGGGGTGCCGGAATTTGCGATAACGAGGACGTAATTGTCGCTTGAAGTGCGCATGTCCACCGAGAAGGTATGCGTGTCATTGCCGGATGAGAACCCGTGCCTGATTGCGTTTGTAGCGGCTTCGTTGACAATGAGGCCGATGGGTACCGCGGTCCTGGCCGGCACGTTCACATCCGGGACGGAGTTCTCAACTCGTACCGCCAGTTCTGTGAACGGGGTGAAGAGTGTCTCCAGCAGATCCTGGAGGTATATCCGAAGATTCACCTCCATGACGTCGGCGCTCTCCTGAAGCTTCTCGTGCACCGTCTGGATTGTATGTACCTGCTGACGGATATCGGACAGGTCTGCCCGTTCGCCCAAGGTGGCGTCCTTCAGGCTGATCAGGGAAGAGACGAGACTGAGATTGTTCTTCACTCGATGGTTCATTTCGCGCATGAGGAGCTCGCGCGCTTCCAGAGAGCGTTGCAGCTCCTCTTCGGTTCTCTTCCGCTCGGTAATATCCTGGTGAATGCCGTAAACCCAGAGCGGATTTCCATCTTCCGTCCGTTCGACCACGCTGCCCGTATCGAGTATCCAGATCCAGCGACCATCCTTGTGGCGAACACGCACTTCGCAGTTGTAGACGGGTGAGTGTCCGTTGAAATGCTCGTTCAGCAGCCGGTCCGATCGCTCCAGGTCGTCGGGATGGGCAATGTTCCGCCACGTCTGAACGGAGATCGGTGACAGCTCTTCCAGTGTGTAACCGAGCATGGTGGCCCACCTTTCATTGAACCGCGTTTCCCCTGTCTGTGCATTCCACTCCCACGTGCCCACGTCGGTCGCCTCTATGATGGTTGCAAGCCTTCTTTGCTCCCCTGCGAGTTGCGCTTCCTTGTGCATCTGATCGGTGACGTCGTTCGCAACGCACACGACGTACTCCACCGACCCTTCAGCGTTGAGCTTGGGTGTTCGGGTAATTGCAAGGATGCGCTCCCCACCATCTGCGTCGCAAAGCCGCTCTTCCGAATGGAGCGCGCCGCCGGTTTCGAAGACGTACGCATTGTTGGAACGACAAACCTCTGCCACGTCCGGTGGCAGAAAATCGCTCAACTGTTGGAATTGAATGTCCTCAATGCTGAGACCAAGGAACTCAGCGTGAGCGCGGTTGGCCAATCCGTAGGTCGCGTCGTCGACCAGAAACCATGCCTGCGCCTCCATGGTATCGAGCAATAGACGTTGGGACGCATTCTGCGTTTTCAGTTCCTCCTTGAACTGCATCTCTTCGGTGATATCGCGACCGGTAGCCTGATGGCCGAGATAGCGGCCGCTATCATCCAGAATCGGGGCGCTGTTCCAGCGTACGGTCCGCCACCCTCGGGGTGTTCTCTGACGATTCACGAGTCCCGCGACCGACATGTGTGCGGCGATCATCTGTTGGCCGGCGGATCTGGTGCTTGGAACGTCTTCGGGGTGTACGTACTCAATGAAGCTCTGTCCTATCAGCTCTTCCCGGGGGTGCCCGAAGAACTCACACGCCTGGTCGTTCAGGAAGGTCCAGGTTCCGTTCCGGTCGTGGCGGACTATCAGCTCCTGTGTCAGTTGAATGATAGAGTCGCGTTCCCAGTTGGAGCTCCGCAGATTCTGCTCGACCTCCCGCCGGCTGGTCTCGTCCACCATGAAGCCGCTTATTCGCAACCGTCCATCATCGTCATCCGTCATTGCCCGGGCGTTCAGTTTGAGGTAGGCCGTCTCGCCGGTACTACGCAACGCCTCGACCCTGAAGTCCCGGATAATACCCTCGTCATGGAGGACCTGGACGAGGTGACGCCACTGTTCCGGATTCTTGAAGACTTCGGCGCCCACGTCGCGGTAGCGTTCAATTACTTCCGTGGCGGAATCAAGAGCAAGGATTCTCGCCACCTCCGGATTCACACGTTCAATTCTCCCGTCGTCTCTTACGGTGAAGAGTCCGACGGGCGCCTCATCGACAACATGAGCAAGTCGTGCCTCTTTGGTAGCGATTTTCTGATGCGCTTCGAAGAGTTGAAGGGCCATGCGAATGGATTCAATGAGAACGAACTCACCCGAATGCTTTATGACATATCCGTAGTTGGTGATATCTCTGACACGGGCTACGTACTCCTGCTCGGTATGGCCCGTGAGGAATACGATCGGCAAGGAAGTTACGGAGAGTATCCTCTCCGCGGTTTCGGTGCCGTCAATTCCGGGCCCCAGGTCGATATCCATCAGGACAAGGTCGAGGGGCGCGTCGCCGAGCACGATATCCATCGCGTCTTCACCGGAGTGAACGACCACTACGTCAAAGCCATGCTTCTCGATGGTCCGCTTCTCCGACAACGCAACGATCGCCTCGTCCTCAACCAACAAGATGCGTCGGCGGCTATCAGGTCCATTGTTCATGGTTCTTTCCTACGGGCAATGTCGGACACCTGCAGCTGGTCACCCGCACATTGAATTGCCCTGCAGTGGTCTTATTTACTATAATTAATATATTGTGCATCCAGATTATGCGCACGTCAACAGGCGTAGCCGGCCTTCGCACCACAAGAAAAGAAAGTGCCCGGAGCTCGATTCCTTCCGCATAACATAGACAAGCCGCCGACCCGCCTCCGGCGCCTGACATCTATCGCATAACATAACCAAGGCCGCCGTGCCGCCTCCGGCGTCTGCCGGCGACATCCTGTCGCCTGATCCTCCCTGCCGGTCGGCGGCGCCTTCGTTTCAAGCCCTCTCTCGACGGGGCCCCGAAACAAAAACGGCCACCCCGGAGGGTGACCGTTAAACGTACTCGAAATGCTTAGCCTCTGCCCGAGAGAGGACTTGAACCTCCACGACCTTGCGGTCACCAGACCCTGAACCTGGCGCGTCTACCAATTCCGCCACTCGGGCTTTTGAGCGTGCCAGATAATATCGCAGCACCGTTTCGCAGTCAAGCAGACAACGCGGCGGCGCAGGGGTTCTCATCCTGGCGCGTGCGAGGGGCGGGCCGCGAGGCGGGGGTAGCGCCCTCGCCGCTGGAGTTGTTCCAGCGACGGCTGGTCGCAGGTTTCCCCAAGGTTCGGGCCACCCATTAGTAGTCGAAGCGCTCCTGGATCGAGTCGATGACGGGCTGCATGTCGAGGAAGATCTCAACAAGCTCCGGGTCAAAGAGGCTTTCGGCGGAACGGGCCAGGTAGGCCCGGGCGGCCTCGGGTTCCCAGGGCTCCTTGTAGGCGCGTTTGGAGATGAGTGCGTCGTAGACATCTGCAATGGCGACGACCCGGGCGACAAGGGGGATCTCCGAGCCGCGCTTGCCCGGTCCGAGCTCAATGGGCTCTGTCTCAATGTCCTCAATGTGTCCGGGGTAGCCGGTGCCGTCCCAGTGCTCGTGGTGATTCAGGGCGACGTCTCGGGCCATCTGGTCCCAGGGCGACTGGCGATGCGTGAAGAGGCGCGCCCCGTGCACCGTGTGGAGCTTGATTTCGCGGATCTCCTCCGGATTGAGCTCGGCGGGCTTCTTCAACACCGCGTCGCTGACGGCGATCTTGCCGACGTCGTGGAGCATGGCGGCGGGAATCAGGGCGTCCCGGGTCGTCCGGAAGATCGATGCGGCGACCCCGTGCTGCTGCGCCCACCGCCGGTAGAGCTCGGAGGCGAACTCCGCCACCCGTCGCGCATGCTGGGCGGTCTCGAAGGGGTCCCGGAGCCGGGCGATCTCCACCATGCGGAGCACCATCTCCTGGCTGAGCTTGGCCCGCTCGATCGCCGTCGCCGCGTGCTGGGCGAACTGCATGATGTAGAGCCGGTCCTTCCCGGAGAAGGGAATCACCGTCCCGTCCGGGGCCTTGGCGTTGATCAGCTGAAGCACTCCCACAACCTGGTGAGACCGGGTGAGCAACGGCACAATGAGCATGGAACGGGTTCGGTAGTTCGTCTGCTGATCGAAGGCGGGATTGTGAGAGTAGTCGACCTCGCTGTGAATGTCGTAGACATCGTCAATCAGGAGAGGCTCTCCGCTGGACGCGACGTAGCCGGCAAGAGACTTCGTGTCGACGGGAAGGCTGTGGCTCGCCAGGTTGTGGCGTTGCTCCGGGGTTTCGCCCTGAAAGAGGGTGTCGTTCTGGACGTACCGGAAGTAGAGGCTCCCCTTTGCCTCCAGGTAGACGGTACCGGCATCCGCGCGCACGAAGCGCCGCGCCTCCAGCAGGATATTGGCCAGAAGAGTATCCAGATCGCGTATGTGGTAGATCCGTTCTACCGTCTCCAGGAGACGATCAACATCCCGGGCGGCTTGATCCGCGGTACCCCGCAACCGCGGCGGAGCCCCATTACCACCGTTCCGCGCCTCTGCTGCGCGGTTGAGAAGAGACATGATCATCTATTGTAATGCGTGCCCGTGAAATTGACTAATTCGCATGGGGAATAGCACTGAGGAATAGACGACGGGCGGCGCGCGAACTCCGTGATGGAAGGTCCTATCCCCGCCGCGCAACCCCGCCGCCGGGCCTGTCCCGCCGCCGGGACTGCCGGGCCGCCGGGCCGCCGGGCCGCCGGGCCTGCCGCGCCGACGGGACCGCCCCGAGCTTTCGCGCCACTTGGCCGGACACGAAAAGGGGCTGCCCCGGAAGATCCGAGACAGCCCCGTGAAACAACTGATTCAACTCCCGGCGCAGGACGAAACCCGCCCTGCAACCGGGTCGCGTTGACGATTGATCAGAACCGGTCCCGGTCGCCGCGGTTGTCCCGGAGCATCCGGATGACCTTGTGTACTCCCTTGTCGATCTGCGGTCGGAAGAAGTAGCCGAGCGCAACGCCGACGATAATCCAGAAGATCATGCCTCGTCCTCCTTCTTGATGGAGATCTTGTACCCGTCGCCCTCACCCGGGCGATCCTTCGGAGGCACCGTAACGCGGAGGATGCCGTTCTTGAAGACCGCCTCGGAGGCCTCGCGGTCGAACTTGTCCTCCGGCACGTAGTAGCGCTGGTCCCGGATCTCCTTGACCTTGAGGCGCCGCTTCAGGAAGTGGGCGTTCTCATCCGGTTCCATGTCGGCGGGGGGCTTGGCCGAGAGCATCATGTAATCGCCCTTGAACTGCAGATCAATGTCGCTCTCCCGGAAGCCCGCCAGGGCGAACTCGAAGACCATGGTCTTGTCGTCGGTCATGTAGATGTTCACGGGCGGGTACGAGTGGGAGGGGTAGAAATCCCACTGGGCGTCCCAGTTGAATCCCTTCTCCGTCGGGTCGAAGCCCGTCTTCTCGCCGAAGACCGTGCTCATGTTGTCTGCTGCTGCGGAAAAGACCTCGTCGAGAATCCGGCCGAGGTCGCCCAGGTCGCGATGTTTCATGGTGAAACTCCTTGAGCTTGCGCTCCAATAAGGTGTGTGCCCTGCAATGCAGCGACACTGCATCGAGGCAACGCCATCGATGGGAGCGTCTTTCGACCGCTCCACCAACATTTTAGCAAGTCACGTGCCAGGTGTCGCGTGTTTTTCATCCGCCCGTGGGCATCGTCCACTAATTCTTTTTGAGATCGATGCTTACATGGTCCGACCGCCTCCGCTGAACGGAAGGGCTCGCCAAAGCGGCTGCGGGGACCGGAGTGTCCATCCCGGGGCGACACGTCGTTTCGGGTACATTCCGGCGGTTCAGCGCGGTTGGGGTGGGTGAATTCGACACACTCCGGTGCGGCGGGGCTGCGCGGGTCCGGACATATCAAACCACCGGCGGCCCGGGTGAACAAAGCAGTGCGTTCTGGTATAGTACGGGCATCGGTTCCACCATGAAGATTCTGTTCATCGGCGAGATAGTAGGAAAGGCCGGCGTCTACGTCGTGAAGACGCTGTTGTCAAAGATCCGGGAAGAGCACGGGATCAATCTCGTCATTGCCAATGGAGACGGCGCGACCGGGGGCTTCGGCATCGGCAAGAATCACTCCGTCTACCTGCGCAAGCTCGGCGTCGACGTCATAACCGGCGGCGACCAGATCTACTACAAGAAGGACATGGTGACCCACATTGCCACTGCGTCGTACATCCTCCGGGCGGCGAACTTTCCGCCGGGCAATCCCGGACGGGGATGGCGCGTTTTCGACGGCGGGGATCGCAAGGTTGCGGTGATCTCGCTCCTGGGGCAGTCGGGCTTCGGCAAGGTGCACCTGAGCAACCCCTTCACCTTCCTGCCGGAGCTGGTGGACCGCGCCCGAAAGGAGACCGACGCCGCTGTGGTGGACTTTCACGCCGTCACTACCGCGGAGAAGAACACCATGTTTCACCTGGCCGACGGCCTGGTCTCGGCAATCATCGGCACGGGGCAGCGCGTCGCCACCTCCGACGAGACGGTGCGCCCGAAGGGCACCGCCACCATCTGCGACGCCGGCCGCACCGGCAGCATGGACGGCGTGGCGGGTCTGGACATTGACATTGAAGTACAGAAGCTCATCCGGCAGATGCCTGAACGCTCCCAGGAGTGCTGGACCAACCTGGCCCTGAATGGAGTAATCCTCGAACTGGCCGACGGCGCCGCGGCGCGCTCCATTGAGCGCATCTCGGTG